>DAOTYJ010000132.1:0-90640 GCA_034434875.1 Dehalococcoidia bacterium
GAGCGGCCCCGCCACGGCTACGACATCATCCGGGCCCTCGGGGAGCGGTTCGGGGGCTTCTATTTTCCAAGCCCCGGGGCCGTTTACCCCGTCCTTCAGGGCCTGGAGGCCGCCGGCTATATCGTCCGGCGCCGGGAGAACGGCCGCAAGGTCTACGCCCTGACCGACGCCGGCAAAGCCTTCCTTGAAGAAAACGAGGCGGCCCTTTCGGCCGTCCGGGATCGGGTCCAGGCCCTGTGGGCCGCCGTGACCGGGGAGGAGTTTCGGCCCGTTCTGCGTCAGCTCCGGGAGGTCGCCCGCTACCTGGTCTGGCAGAACTTTAACAAAAACCTTCGGCCGGAAAAGCTCCGGGAGGTGGAGGCCATCCTGGCCGAGGCCCACCGGCGCATCCGGTCCGTGGTGGAAGGGGGCAGTTTAGATGGCTGAGAATCCGGGTACTGAGCTCCTGGTCGAGCCCCCCAGGCTTACCCGGTCCCAGTTTCTGGGCACCATGGCCGGCCTGGTGCTGGCCATGCTCCTGGCCGCCCTGGACCAGACCGTGGTCGGGACGGCCATGCCCCGCATCGTGGCCGAGCTCGGGGGCTTTGCCCAGTACACCTGGACCGTCACCATCTACCTCATCGCCTCGACCCTGACCGGCCCCATCGTTGGGCGGCTGGCCGATATCTACGGCCGGAAGCGGTTTTACCTGGCCGGCATCGGCATCTTTCTGGCGGCCTCCTGGCTGTGCGGGGCGGCCTGGGATATGACCTCCCTGGTGGCCTTCCGGGGGCTCCAGGGCCTCGGGGCCGGGGTGATGCAGATGGTGGCCTTCACCGTCATCGCCGACCTCTTCCCCCCGGCCCGTCGGGGGCAGGCCCAGGGGATTTTCGCCTCCGTCTTCGGCATCTCCTCCATCCTCGGGCCCACCGTCGGCGGGTATATTACCGACCACCTTTCCTGGCGGTGGGTCTTCTACGTGAATCTGCCCCTCGGCCTGCTCGCCTTCACGGTTCTGGTCCTGGCCTTCCCCGACGTCCGGGTGCGCCGGCCCGCCCCGCCCCGGGTGGACTACCTGGGGGCCGCCCTCTTTACGGCCGCGGTGGTGCCCTTTATGCTGGCCGTCTCCTGGGGCGGCACCACCTACCCCTGGACCTCCCCCCAGGAGCTGGTCCTCTTCGGCCTAAGCCTGGGGCTTGCGGCCGCCTTCGTCTGGGCCGAGGCCCGGGCGCCCGAGCCGCTGGTGCCCCTGGGATTCTTCCGGAACCGGGCGGCCCTGGTGGGCCTGGTGGCGGCCTTCTTTACCTCCCTGGCCATGTTCGCCAGCATCCTGTTCATTCCCCTCTTCATCCAGGGGGTCATCGGGGCCTCGGCCACCACCAGCGGCAACATCCTCACCCCGATGATGCTTTCGTTTATCGTCGGCTCGACGGCGGCCGGGCAAATCATCTACCGGACCGGCCGCTACCGGCCGGTGGCCGCCGGGGCCCTGCTCATCCTGTTCGGGGGAATGGCCCTGCTTTCCACCGTGGACGCCCGCACGGGTTACCTGGGGATTCTGCCCTACATGGTGGTCGTGGGCATCGGCCTCGGGGCCACCATGCCGACCTTTACCATTGCCGTTCAGAATGCGGTCCCCTATCCCCAGCTGGGAATGGCTACGGGCCTTATGTCCTTTGCCCGGGCCACGGGCGGGGCCATCGGGGCGGCCGTTATGGGGAGCATCGTGGCCAACCGGTTCAGCGCCGCCTTCGCGGAAAATCTGCGGTCCCTCCTCGGCCCGGAGCGGATGGGGGCGGTCCCGGACCGGCTGCTGGGGGCCCTGAGTTACCCCTCCGGCTTGATGGCCCGGGGCCTGGAGGGCGGCGGGGGAATGCCGGCGGCCGGCGAGCTTCTGGGCCAGCTCGGCCCCCAGGCCGCCGGCCTGACTCGGGCCGTCCTGGAAGCCCTGCGGCTTGCCCTGGCCGATGCCATCCGGCTGGCCTTCCGGGTGGACGCCGCCCTGGTGCTGCTGGTGCTGGTGGTGGTCGCCCTCTTCCTGGAGGAGCTTCCCCTGCGGTCGTCCCACAATCAGCCGGTCCAGCCGCCGGCCTAACGGCCGTGGGCGATGAGGCCGGCGATGCCGCTGGCGGCGATAAGGAGGGTCGGGTCGATGCGGGTAAAGAGCAGAAGGCCGGCGCTTAAGGCAAAGACGGCCACGGCCACCGGGGCCACCAGGGTGGCGGGGGCGAGCTGAACCACTACCCCCAGGATGAGGGCCGCAACGGCGGCGTTTACGCCGCTCAGAAAATCGGCCAGGGGCCGAATTCGGCGCAGTTTCGGAATCCAGGGGGCGGTGAGGAGGACTAAAACAAAGGCGGGGGCGAAGATGGCAACGGTGGCGACCACCGCCCCCGCCAGCCCAACCCCGTAGCGGACCCCCAGCACGTAGCCGATGAAGGTGGCGGTGGTAAACACCGGGCCGGGGGTAACCTGGCCGACGGTGACGGCGTCCAGGAGCTGGCGGTCGGTGAGCCAGCCGGCACCCTGCACCAGCTCCTGGTGCAGAAAGGAGACCAGCAGGTAGCCGCTTCCGAAGAGGAGGCCCCCGACTTTAAGAAAGATCAGGCCCAGCCGGACTAAAAATTCGGCCGTCCCCAGCTCGGCGGGGACGGCGGGATTAAGGCCAAAGGCCAGCGGCGGGACCAGGGCGGCCAGGGCCGGGCGGAGGCGGCGGGCGGCCACGAGGGCGGCCCCGGCCCCCAGCATCAAGACGACCTGGTCCACCGGCGCAAGAAGCGAAAGGCCGAAAACGGCCGCGGCCAGGGCCGCGGTGGCCGGCCCGGTAACGGCCGACCGCCCAAGCCTCAAGGCGGCCGTCAGGATTACGGCCAGGACCACCGGCTTCATCCCGGCCAGCAGGCCCCGGGCCTGGGGTAGGGCCCCGAACTCGACGTAGGCCCAGGCGATGGCCAGGACGATGCAAAAGGCCGGCAAGATAAAACAGGCGCCGGCCAGGACCGCCCCCAGCCGCCCCCGCCGGTGGTGGCCCAGATAGATGGCCAGCTCGGTGGAGTTGGGGCCGGGAATAAGGTGGCAGGCGGCCAGGTAGTGGAGAAACTCCGACCGGCTGAGCCAGCGCCGGCGGCCGACGAATTCGGCCTCCATCAGGGCGATGTGGGCGGCGGGGCCGCCAAACCCCAGAATTCCAAGCTTTAAAAATGGCCAGAGAAATTCTGAAAAAAAGGAGCTAAAGCCCGAATTTTGTGGGCGGTGGATGTTGTCAGCCAGCATTTTTTGGTGTATTATTATAGTGTAAGCTGAGGCACCCCGTCTAAACCAGACCCCCAGGTCGCTCCCCCGCCGGCTTCGCCAGGGGCGTGGAGTCGGCCTGAGGCGGGTCGCGGGGTTACCCCAAGTTGCAAGGTGAACGAGATGGCCAAAAAGAAGGAGCGACTTTCCGTCCGGACCGAGGAGCTGGAGGGGATGGCTTCGGTGCTGCCGCTTCTTGAGGCCGAGGGCCTGCCCGAGGAGGTGCTGGCGACGGCCGGCCTCAAGGAGCTGGCCGAGGAGCCGGTGGAAAAGGCCCTCGAGGAGCTGGAGGAAGAGGAGGGGATCGATACTCCCGTCCGGATGTACCTGCGGGAGATCGCCAAGATCCCCCTGCTTACCGCCGACCAGGAGAAGGAGCTGGCCCGGCAGCTGGAAGAAAAGCGCTTTCTCGACCGAACCACAGAGAGCCTCCGCGCCCAGCTGGGCCGGGAACCCGACCCGGAGGAGGTCGCCTTTAAGCTCTATCAGGACATCGTCGCCGGCCTCAAGCTCGTCCCCGCCATCGCCTCCTACCTGGGGGTGGAGCGGCGGGGCCGCAGCGCCCTCGACCTGATGCGGGATGAGCGGGTCTCCGCCGCCCTGGATGGGGAGTTCGTCCCCGACCTGGTAAACCACGTCGCCGCCAAGACCCGCAAGCAGGCCCCCGAGGTCGAGGCCGAGCTTTTAGCCCTGTCGGTGGCCCGGCGGGTCCTGCCTGCCGACGTCTTCGAGCGGCTTCACAAGGCCCAGCCGAAGAGCTTTGAAGAGGCCAGGGCCCTGCTCCAGGACCAGCGGGAGCGGCTGGCCGCCCACTTCAAGGCCGTTCGGGAGGCCGGAAACCAGGCCTTCCGAAAGCTGATGGAGTCCAACCTGCGGCTGGTGGTGAGCGTGGCCAAAAAGTACCTGGGCCGGGGCATGAGCTTCCTGGACCTGATCCAGGAGGGCAACATCGGCCTGATGCGGGCGGTCGAAAAGTTCGACTACCGCCGGGGCTTCCGGTTCAGCACCTACGCCACCTGGTGGATCCGCCAGGCCGTCACCCGGGCCATCGCCGACCAGGCCCGGACCATCCGGATCCCGGTCCACATGGTGGAGACCATCGCCCGGCTGCTGCACAGCACCCGGCACCTGGTCCAGCTTCTGGGCCGGGACCCGAGTGCGGCCGAGATCGCCCTGGTGATGGGCTTTATCGACCCCGAGACGGAGCGGAAGCTGGCCGAGTACGCGGCCGAGCGGGGGGCGGCCGCCCGCCGGGGTGTCCCGGACCTGAGCAACACCGACGTCCGCCGCCGGTTCACCCTCCAGTCGGGGATCCTCCAGCGGCCGGAGGCCCTGCCCCGGGAGCTCAAGCTCAAGGTGCGGCCGGCGGCCAACAAGGTTCGGGAGATAATTAAGGCTTCCCAGCAGCCCATCTCCCTGGAGACGCCCATCGGCGAGGACGAAAGCGTCCTGGGCGACCTCATCGAGGACCGGCTCTCGATGCCGCCCACGGAGCTGGCCACCCGCCAGCTCCTTAAGGAGGCCATCGACCGGGCCCTGGGTCAACTCACCGACCGGGAGCGGCGGGTCCTGGAGCTCAGGTTCGGCCTTGACGACGGCCGGGCCCGGACTTTAGAAGAGGTCGGCCGGGAGATCGGGGTGACCCGGGAGCGGGTCCGCCAGATCGAGGCCGAGGCCCTGCGCAAGCTCCGCCACCCCCTCATCAGCCGGATCCTCAAGGACTTCGTCGAGGAGTAACTAACCGATCCTTTCCGCCCGGGGCCGGGGGCTTTAGCCCCGGCCCCGTCTTTTTAAGCCTCTTCGTAGAGCCGTTCGCCCCGGTGGAGGCGCAGGGCCGTCCGGTAGGTCTGGGCCTGCTCCCGGGGCGTCGGGGCGTGGGCGGCCAGGTAGCGGGCCGCCGCCACCAGGACCGGAACCCCGTCCAGGTCGGCCTCAAGGTCTTTGTAAAGACCGTAAGCCGCCTCCACCATCTGGATAGTGTGGAAATCCCGGTCTTCCCGAAGGAGCAGCCGGCCCAACACCGCCTGGAGCCGTCCGGGGTCCCCGCCCCCGTAAAGATACCGGCCCACCAGGCCCCCGGCCTCGTCGACCTGCTGCTGGCGGTCCAGAAGGGACTCAAGCTCGGCCAGGAGGCCTTCGGGGTCAGCGACCGGCCCGCCGGGTTCGGGCAGCCGGGCGGCCGGGATGTTGAGAAAGCGGTCGAGGTAAACGCTCATGGCGGCGTCAAAGGCGGCCCGAAGGACCTCCGGGGTGGGGCTTCGCCTGACCGCCTGGTAGGCGGCCTGGGCGAAGCTGAAGGTGTGCAGGGCCGTTACCCAGTCGGCGAACTCATTGCTGGTGGGGAAGCGGGCGACCCGCAGGGCGGCGGCGTAGGCCACGGCCTGGGCCAGCTGGGCCGGCGGGCAGCCCCCGGCCAGGGCTTCCAGGAGGCCGTCGGCGACGGCCTCGGGCTCGGCCGAAAGGACCAGCTCGGCCAGCGCCCGCAGACTGCCGGCCCAGGCCCGGCCCCGCCCCCGCCCCAGGGCCGTCGGGAGCCTTTCGAAGGCCCCCGTGAGGACGGCCACCAGGTCGACCGGGTGGCGCCAGCTTGCCGCCTCCTCCATCCGCATCGCCCGGGCGTAGGCGGGCACGAGGCTGGCCAGGACCGGCTCGGCCCAGTCCGGGCCGGCCGCCGCCAGGGCCTCGAAGGCCTTGTTGGTAAAATCCAGAACGTGGCCCACCTGGAGGTAGCGGTGGTCGGTGGCGGCGGCAAAAAGCATCTCGGCCAGCTGGGACAGGCGCGCCCCGGCCCGGACGGCCGAGACCAGGCACCGCTCGGCCGCCTCCTCGTCCCGGACCTCAACAAACTGCCGGAACCAGCGGCCGAGGGTGGCAACGTCGGGGGTGGGGCCGGGGAGGGGCCTGAGGAAGAATCGGGGCGGGGAGCCGGCGGCATCCTCGGCCACCGCCGAGAGGCCGTGGTAGAGGGCCAGGGCCCGGTCTTCCGGGGCAAGGTAGGGTAGGAGGTTGAAAAAGCAGGTGTGGGTCGTGAGGCCGGACCCCCACCCGGCCCGGCGGTAGCGGGTGCCGAAGTCGAGGCCCACCCGGAAAGGCTCCACCGGGTCGGTTCCGGCGGCGCTCAGGGCGATTACGGCCTTGGCCAGGACCAGGGGGATGTTGCGCTCGAGGCCCTCCCGGACGCGCCGCAGGTGGTGCCCGGGGGTTGGGGGCGGGACCGACACGTCCACCCACACTTCATCTCCCCGAACCTCCACCGGAAAGGTCCGCAGGTCGTCGGCCCAGGGGTCGAAGGTTCCGCCCCCCGCCAGGTCGAAGCGGGCGTGGTGCCAGTGGCAGGTGAGAATCCCTTCCCGGAGGGTGCCCCGGTGAAGGGGAAAGCCCATGTGGGGACAGCGGTTGTCCACGGCGTAAACCCGGCCGTCGACCAGAAAGAGGGCGATGGTCTGCCCGTTAACGTGGACCACCAGCCGGCCCGACCTTTTAAGCTCCTCGAGGCCGGCCGCCCGAACGAATCTGCCGCCCGCCATGGCCTCCCTCCTCCGGCCCGCAAACCTTACGGCCGGCCCCCGCCCACCAGCTCCGCCGCCCGGCGCTCCAGCTCCCGGACCCGCTCCACCTGGCGCCGGTTCCACTCGTCGTCGCTGTAGGGGGTGCCGAACCAGGCGTCCAGGATCTCCTTAAGGACAGCTTCCGAAGTGGCCCGCAGGCTCAAGGCCAGGACGTTGGCGTGGTTCCAGATTCGGGCGCCCCGGGCCGTTTCGGCGTCGTGGCAGAGGGCCGCCCGAATGCCCGGCACCTTGTTGGCGGCGATGGAGGCGCCCGTCCCGGTCCAGCACATGACGATGGCCTCGTCGGCCTCGCCCCGGGCCACCGCTTCGGCGGCCTGACGGGTCACCTCGGGCCAGTCGGCTTCCTGGCCCGCCTCCGGCCCGAAGTAAAGGACCTGGTGGCCCCGCCGCTTGAGCTCCTCCAGGAGAAGGTCCACCAGGTGGGTCCGCTCGTCGGTGCTCACCGCAATCCGCATGGCCGTCTTACCCTCCCTTCGACTTTGCCACGGCCCGGCCTACATTCGCTCCGGGGCCGTTATCCCCATGATCCGCAGGGTGTTGGCCAGGACGGTCTGGGTCGCCTTCACCAGCTTGAGCCGGGCCCGGCTCAGGTCGGCGTCTTCGGAGATCACCCGGCACTGCTCGTAAAACCCGTGGAATTCGTCGGCCAGGTCGAGGGCGTAGTGGGGGAAGTGGTGGGGCTCCAGGGTCTGGGCGGCGTTCTCCACCAGCTCGGGTAGCTGAATCAGCCGGCGGATGAGCCTCAGTTCGGCCGGATGGCCGAGGCGGTCCACGTCGCCCCCGGCGTAGTCGAGGCCCCGCTCGGCGGCGTTGCGCAGGATGCTGCAGACCCGGGCATGGGCGTACTGGATGTAATAGACCGGGTTTTCCTGGGTCTGCTGTTTGGCCAGCTCCAGGTCGAAGTCCATCTGGGTATCCGCCGACCGGCTCAGGAAGAAATAGCGGCAGGCGTCGGGGCCGACCTCATCGATCACCTCCCGCAGGGTGATGACCTCCCCGGTCCGCTTCGAGAGCCTCACCACCTCCGCCCCCCGCCTGAGGGTGACCATCTGGGTGAGGATGATGATAAGGCGGTCGGGGTCGAAGCCCAGGGCCTGGACGGCCGCCTTCATCCGGGGCACGTGGCCCTGGTGGTCGGCCCCCCAGATGTCGATGACCCGGTCGAACCGGCGGATGGCGAACTTGTCGTAGTGATAGGCGATGTCCGAGGCGAAGTAGGTGGGCAGGCCGTTGCTCCGGATAAGGACGTTGTCTTTGTCCTCCCCGAGGGCGGTGGAGACGAACCAGAGGGCCCCCTCCCGCTCCTCGACGAAGCCCCGCTCCCGCAGCAGGTTGAGAACTTTTTGAAAAAGGCTCGACTCGTAAAGGGACTGCTCCGAGTACCAGACGTCGAACTCCACCCCGAGGTCGGCCAGGTCCCGCCGGATGAGCCCGAGGATCTTTTCAACCCCCAGCTTGCCCAGGGCGAGGCGCCCCTCGGCTTCGGGCATCCGGGCGAAGCGGTCGCCGTGCTCGGCGACAATTTCCCGGGCGATATCCACCAGGTACCGGCCCGGGTAGCCGTCCGGGGGAAACTCCACCTCGCGGCCCAGGGCCTGAAGATACCGGGCCCAGAGGCTCCGGTAGAAGGCGTCCATCTGGCTGCCGGCGTCGTTGATGTAGTACTCCCGGGTGACCCGGTGGCCGGCCAGCTCCAGGATGCTGGCCAGGGTGCTGCCCAGCACCGCCCCCCGGCCGTTCCCCACGTGGAGGGGCCCCACCGGGTTGGCGCTTACGAACTCCACCTGGATGTTGAGGCCGGGCCCGGGGGCGACCCGCCCGTAATCGGGGCCGGCGGCCAGGATGGCATCCACCTGCCGGCAGAGCCAGCGTTCGTCAAGGAAGAAGTTTATAAACCCGGGCGGGGCCACCTCCACCCGGGCCAGAAACTCGGGCCGGTCCAGGTGGCGGGCGATGGCCTGGGCGATCTGGAGGGGCGGCATCCGGGCCGCCCGGGCCAGCCGGAGGGCCAGGCTCACGGCGAAATCCCCGTGCTCGGGCCGGGCCGGCCGCTCGACGGCAAACTCGGGAAGCTCCAGGGCCGGAAGCTCCCCGGCCGACTGGGCCTGCCCGAAGGCGGTTTCCACGAGGCGGTGGATCTCGTTCCGGACGGTCATTTCACCTTCTCCATCGCCTGAAGGGCCAGGTAGGCGGGACGGGGGTTGCCCTTCTCGTCGGTGATGCTCCAGTAGTACTGCTCGTCGTTGGGGGTCCAGTAGGGGGCGCAGATGTAAATAAGGCTCATCAGGCCCACCCAGGGCCGCCAGTTCTGGGCCGCCCACCGGTAGGCCCGGACGACGTACTCGGCCTGCTGCTCCGGGGTGACCGCATGCCAGCGGTAGGGGGAGTTCGGCCGGGGGTCGAAGGTCCAGCCGAACTCTAAGATTACAATCTGCTTTTTGTCGTCGCCGAACTCCACCATAACCTTCCGGTAGTCCTCGACGTGCCGGAAACTGTAGCTGCGCTTTAATTCTACCGGGCTCTTGTCATAATTTGTAAGCTCGGGGTTCCGGGCCACCTCATCGGGGTCCATCTCGGGCGGGGCCTTAAACCCGGCGGCGTGGACGCCCAGGGCGTCGAAGTAGTTCTGGGCCCCGAGCCGGTACATCTCCCGCAGGTACTGGATGTCGGGCACGGCCAGGGGGGGCGGGGCGGTGGTGGGGGAAAGGCCCCCGGATATCACCAGGGCGTCGGGGTCGGCGGATTTTATCGCCTGGTAGGCCACCTTAAGGAGCTCCACAAAGCCCTGGGGGTTGGGGCTTTTGCCCCCCCACTCCCGGGCCAGGTTGGGCTCGTTCCAGATTTGATAGGCCTGAATCCGGCCCTTGTACCGGCGGGCCAGGGCGCTCAAAAAGTCGCCGAAGTCCTGGGGATTGGCCGGCGGCCCGTGGGTGCCCTTCTGGTGGTCGGGGGGAAGGGCCCAGTCGGGGGGTATGTCCACCCGGGCTAAGAGCTTCAGGCCGGCCTTCTGGACGGCCTCGACGACCCGGTCGGGCTCGTGCCATTCGAACTGACCCTTGCCCTTGCCCTCAATGTAATTCCACTGGAACATCTGCTTGACCCACCGGAAGCCGAGCTTTTTGACCAGCTCCAGGTCCCGGTCGGTGGTGTCCGGCTGGCCCCAGAGGAAAACCTGGATTCCGTAGTCGGGGCTGGTCATCAGGGGCGGCTTGGGGGCGAAGGGGCCGATACAGCCGGCTCCCAGGACGGTGATGACCGTCAACAGGCGCCAAAGTTTTAGCTTTGTCATCGCTACTCCTCTTGGGGGGTGGGGGTTGCGCCCGGCCGCCGGGCGGCCTAGCTTACTTCAACCGAAAGGGGCATCTCCCGCAGCCGCCGGGCGACGGCCCGGTGCTCGGGCAGGCTTAAATCCGGGTCCCGGGCCAGGAGCCGCCGGGCGGCCTCCCGGGCCAGCTCCAGGAGGGAGAGGTCGGAGACCTGGGCCAGCTTCAGGTCGGGCAGGCCGCTCTGGCGGGTGCCGAAGTACTCGCCCGGCCCCCGCATTCTCAGGTCGGCCTCGGCCAGCTCCAGGCCGTTGTGGGACCGCTCCACCAGCCGGAGCCGCCCGACGGCCTCCGCCGAGGCGTTTTCGGTGAGCAGGATGCAGTAAGAGTCGGCCTCGCCCCGCCCCACCCGGCCCCGGAGCTGGTGGAGCTGGGCCAGCCCGAACCGCTCGGCCCCCTCGATGACCATCACCGTGGCGTTGGGGATGTCGATGCCCACCTCCACCACCGGGGTGGCCACCAGGATATCCAGCTCCCGGTCCCGGAAGGCCCGCATCACCCGCTCCTTTTCGGCCGCGGCCATCCGGCCGTGGAGGAGGCCCACCCGCAGGTCAGGGAAGACCTCGGCCCGCAGCCGCTCAAATTCCGCCTCGGCCGCCTTGACCTGGAGGGCCTCCGACTCCTCGATGAGGGGGCAGATGACGAAGGCCTGGAACCCCTGCCCCACCTGCTGGCGGATGAACTGATAGACCCGCTGGCGGCGCTCGGGCTCGACGAGCTTGGTCTTCACCGGCTTACGGCCGGGGGGAAGCTCGTCGATGATGGAGAGGTCCAGGTCGCCGTAAAGGGTGAGGGCCAGGCTGCGGGGGATCGGGGTGGCCGTCATCACCAGGACGTGGGGGTTTTCCCCCTTCCGCCGGAGGGCGCTCCGCTGAACCACCCCGAACCGGTGCTGTTCGTCGACCACCACCAACCCCAGGCGGGCATAGCTCACCGGCTCCTGGATGAGGGCGTGGGTGCCCACCACGATATCCACCCCGCCGGCCTGAAGGAGCCGGTAAAGCTCTTCGCGCCGCACCCGGCCGCTTTCCCCGGCCGGGCCCGCCTCAAAGAGGGCCGGCTGGGGGTCGGGCAGAGGCCAGACCCGGGCGAAGCTGGCCGTAAGGAGCCCGAGCCTGGGCCGCCAAGCTTCGGGCAGGCCCGATAGGAGGCCCACCAGGGTGTTGAAGTGCTGTTCGGCCAGAATCTCCGTCGGGGCCATCAGGGCGGCCTGGTGGCCGCTTCCCACCGCCATGAGCATGGCGGCCGCCGCCACCACCGTCTTGCCGCTCCCCACGTCCCCCTGCAGCAGCCGGTTCATCGGCCGGTCCCGGGCCAGGTCGGCCAGCACCTCCCCGAGAACCCGCTCCTGGGCGGCGGTCAGTTTAAAGGGCAGGGCGGCGATAAAGGCATCCACCAGCCCCCGCCCGTCCTGCAGGCGGGGGGCGGTGGCCTCGGCCTCGGTCAGCCGACGCCGGGTTAAGACCAAAACCTGAATATAAAAAAGCTCCTCGAAGGCCAGCCGACGCCGGGCGGCGTGGAGGGCGGCGTAATCATCCGGAAAGTGAATCTGCCGCAGGGCGGTGGTCAGGTCCGCCAGGTCGAATTCGGCCCGAAGCCAGGCCGGCAGGTCGTCGGGGATGGAATCGAGGCAGAGGTCCAGGGCGGTTTTAATCAGGCGGCGCAGGGTTTTGGGGGTGAGGCCTTCGGTGACCCGGTAGACGGGCACCAGCCGGCCGGTGTGCAAAAGCTCCTCGGCCCCGTCGTACACCTCATACTCGGGGGATTCAAAAACCTTTACCCCCCGGAAGTATTCGGTCCGGCCGCTCAGGACCAGGGTCGTGCCCGTTTTGAGGGTGCGGGCCAGGTAAGGCTGGTTGAACCAGACGACCCGGAGGGTTCCGGTGTCATCGGCCACCAGGGCCTCGGTGGCCGGCAGGCCCCGGGCCCCCAGGCGGGTGGCCTGGACGGCGATGAGGCGGCCGATGACGGTGGCCTCCTCGTGGGGCCCGAGTTCGGCGATTTTCCGGACGCGGCTCCAGTCTTCGTACCGGAAGGGAAAGTGATAGATAAGGTCCCGGAGGGTCTTGACCCCGAGGCGGCCCAGCCGGCGGGCGGTGACCCGGTCCACCCGGGGCAGCCGGGTGACGGGGTCCTCGGGCGAGAGGCCCGGGGCCGCCGGCCGGCGCCGGGGCTGCTGGGGGGCCGAAGGCCCCGCGGCCGGCGGGGCGGCCCGGTAAAGGGCGGCCCGGACGGTCCGGGCCCACTGGCAGGCCTGCTCGAGCCAGAGGAGCCGGCCGGTCGGGTCGAGGGCGGCGTAGCTTTCCAGTTCGGGGAAGCCCGCCAGTAAGTTCTGGGCGGCGGCCTGCCGGCACCAGTTGGCCAGGAACCGGTCGAGGCCCCCATCGACCGTCTGGTCCTTGCCGCCCCGTTTCAGCTCAAGCTCGATTATCTGGCAAAAACGGTCGATAAGCTCGGCCGGACTGCGGGTCAGCGGCATCATCCTGCCAGGTTTCAGTCTAACGGCCGGGGAGAAGCCGAGTCAAGGGTTTGCCCCCGGGCGGCCAAAGAGTCGGCGCAGGCGGCCGAGGAGGCCGGGTTTGGCGTCGGGCGGGGGCGGCGACCGCAGGTCGTAGCCGTGCCGGGCGGCGGCCTCCCAGAGGGCGGCGGCCAGCAGCCGAAACTCGGCCTCGGTCACCTCCCCCCCGGCGTTGAAGGCGTCGGGCGCGGCCGCCTCGAGGGCTTGCCGGGCCCAGTCGGGGCCGGCGAAGAAGAGCCGCCCGTCAAAATAGCTTAAGGTGGCCACGGCCCGGCCGCGGCCGTCGAAAACCTGGACCCGAAGGGTCGTCATCGGCCGGGGGCTTCGTCGGGGACGATTTCAACCGGGACCTCCTCGACCCGGCCGTCCCGGATGTAGAAGGCCCGGATGACCGGCCGCTCGGGGTCCTTCAAAGAGACGATAAAATAGAGGGTATCGGGCCAGTAGGCCAGGCGGATGTCGGTGGCCGAGGGGTAGGCTTCGGTGAAGGTGTGGGAGTGGTAAATTCCCAGCCACTCCCAGTCGTTTTCCCGAATCTCCTGGTCGATTTTGATCAGCTCTTTGGGGTCGACGCTGTACCGGTAGGGGCTCTGTTCGACGTTGGTGCACCGGTAAAGCTTGACGATTTGGCCATCCTTTCCGGCCAGGACCCCGCAGCACTCGTTGGGGGCCTCGGCCCGGGCGTGGGCCACCATCTCGTCGGCGTAGCGCTTGGGCAGCTTAAAGGCCATGGTCTCCGGCAAAAGGGCAAAACCCCGTAAGTATTTTAGCCGAGGCCGCCGGCCGGCCGCGCTTGACAGCCCAGGTCCCGGCGGCCAATAATAGACCGGGTTCACGGTCGGCCGGGCGGCCTCGAAAAAGGAGCTTAAACGATGCGGGTGGAGAGGCAATACACCTTCGCCGTTGACCAGGAAACCCTCTGGAACCTTATCCTCGACCCCACCGTCATCTCCAAGGTCCTGCCCGGGGTCCAGAAGCTCGAAGAGGTCGGGCCCGACGAATACAACCTGACCGCCAGCGTCGGGGTCGGCCCGGTGCGGGGCTCCTTCCGCGGCTACGTCAAGGTCTCCCAAAAGGAGCCGCCCCGCAGGTACCGGCTTCAGACCGAGATGCGGGGCGGCCCAGGTTTTGTCCGGGGCGACGGGGAGGTGGAGCTCGTCCCGGCCGACGGCCGCACCACCCTCATCTTCCGGGGGGACATCGTCGTCGGGGGCATGCTGGCCAGCGTCGGCCAGCGGCTGGTCGAGGCGACGGCCACCATGCTGATGGACCAGGGCTTTAAGTCCCTCGAGGCCGAAATTAACTCCCGGCTGCAAAAATAACTCGAAAGGGGGTAGCTGAAGGCTATGGCCAGGGTTTCTATTCGCATTAACGGGGTTCTCCACGAAGCGGATGTGGAGCCGAGGCTTCTCTTGGTCCACTTTATCCGGGAGGTCGCCGGCCTGACCGGCACCAACATCGGCTGCGATACCAGCCAGTGCGGGGCCTGCACCGTCATCGTGAACGGCCGGGCGGCCAAGTCGTGCACCTTCCTGGCCGTCCAGGCCGACGGGGCCGAGATCATGACCATCGAGGGACTGGCCAAAGACGGCCAGCTCCACCCGATTCAGCAGGCCTTCTGGGAAAAGCACGGCCTCCAGTGCGGCTACTGCACCCCGGGCATGATTATGACGGCCTATCATTTTCTCCAGATGAATCCGAACCCGACCGAGGAGCAGATCCGCCACGCCCTGGAGGGCAACATCTGCCGCTGCACCGGCTATCACAACATCGTTAAGGCCATCCAGTACGCCGCCGAGCTGATGCGGGGCGGTGCCCCGGCCGGAACCCCGGCCGACTGACCGGACGGATTCTGGGAACGTGATGCGGAGGAGGTAAGATGGTTCAGGCACCAGAGCGCCTCTTTGGAGCGGAGATCAAGCGCAAAGAAGACCCCAGGTTTATCACCGGCCAGGGCACCTACGTCGACAACCTGAAGTTCGTCGGCACCGTTTACCTGGCCATCCTCCGAAGCCCGTATGCCCACGCCCGGATAAAGAAAATCGACGCCGGCCGGGCCAGGGCCCACCCGGGAGTCCTGGCCGTTTTTACCGGCGAGGACCTGCGCCGGGACGGCATCGAGTCGATCCCGGTGGGCTGGCTTTTGCCGGATATAAAGCTTGTGCCCCACTATCCCCTGGCGGTGGATAAGGCCCGCTACGTGGGGGACGGGGTGGCGGCAGTGGTGGCCGCCGACCGCTACACCGCCTACGACGCCCTCAACCTCATCGACGTCGAATACGAGCCCCTGCCGGCCGTGGTCGACCAGGAGGCCGCCACCAAACCGGAGGCCCCCCGGATTCACGACGAGGCCCCCAACAACATCTGCTTTAGATTCACCCTCTCGGGCGGGGACGTCGACCAGGCCTTCGCCGAGGCCGACGGGGTGGTCCGGCAGAAGATCATCAACCACCGGGTGAGCGGAAGCTCGGTGGAGCCCCGGGCGGCCCTGGCCGTCTTCCACCCGGCCACTGGCGAGCTTACCCTTTACAACACCAACCAGAACCCCCACCTGATCCGCCTCCTGCTGGCCCTGACCATGAACTACCCCGAGCACAAGGTCCGGGTCATCGCCCCAGACGTGGGCGGGGGCTTCGGCACGAAGATTTACCTTTATCCGGACGAGGTGGTGGCCTGCTACGCCGCGATGAAACTGGGCCGGCCGGTGAAGTGGGTCGAGACCCGCAGCGAGTACCTGCGGGCCACCATCCACGGCCGGGACCACATAACCTACTTCGAGGCGGCCTATAAAAAAGACGGGACCATAACCGGCCTCAAGGTGACCACCTACGCCAACCTCGGGGCGTATATCTCCCCCTTCGGGCCCCTCATCCCCACGTTTCTGTACGCCCCAATGCTCCACGGGCCTTATAAGCTCCCCAACGTGAGCGCCGAGGTCTACGGGGTCTTTACCAACACGACGCCGGCCGACGCAACCCGGGGGGCCGGCCGGCCCGAGGCCACCTACCTGCTGGAAAGGATGGTAGACCTGGTTGCCCGGGAGCTTAATATGGACCCGGCGGAGGTCCGGCGCCGGAACGTGCTGGGGCCCTTTGAGAACTACCAGACGCCCATGGCCTTCGTTTACGACAGCGGCAACTACCCGGCCGCCCTGGAGCGGGCCCTGGAAATCGTCGGCTACCGGGAGCTGCGGGAAGAGCAGCGCCGCCTTCGGGAACAGGGCCGGTATATCGGCATCGGCCTCTCGACTTATGTGGAGGTGACCGGGGCCGCCCCGTCCCAGATCGCCGTCTCTTTGGGGGCCCAGGCCGGCCTCTTTGAGAGCGCCGTCGTCCGGGTGCACCCCACGGGGAAGGTGACGGTCTTTACCGGCTCCCACACCCACGGCCAGGGCCACGAGACCACCTTCGCCCAGGCCATCGCCGACCAGTTCGGCATCGCCTTAGACGACGTCGAGGTCGTCCACGGGGACACCGACGCCATCCCCTTCGGCCTGGGGACCTACGGCAGCCGCTCGACGCCGGTGGGCCTTACGGCGGCCTACGTCGCCGGGCAGCGGGTCATCGAGAAGGCGACCAAGATCGCCGCCCACCTGCTGGAGGCGGCCGAGGCCGACGTCGTCTTCGAGCGGGGCCGCTTCTTCGTCCGGGGCGCCCCGGAGCGGGCGGTCACCTTCCAGGAGGTGGCCCTCGAGGCCTACATGCCCCGGAAGATCCCGGCCGATCTGGAGCTGGGCCTGGAGGCGACGGCCTTCTTTAACCCGAGCAACTTCGTCTTCCCCTTCGGAACCCACGTGGCCGTGGTGGAGGTGGACCCCGAGACCGGGCAGGTAAAGCTTCTCCGATACGTGGCCGTCGACGACGTCGGCCGGGTGATAAACCCGCTGGTGGTGGACGGCCAGGTCCACGGCGGGGTCGTCCACGGGCTGGGCCAGGCCCTCTGGGAATACATCGTTTACGACGAGCAGGGCAACCTGCTTACGGGCACCTGGCTCGACTACGCCATGCCCAAGGCCGCCGACCTGCCCTTCATCGAGACGGACCGGCTGGTGACCCCCTCCCCGGCCAATCCCCTGGGGGTGAAGGGGGCGGGGGAGACCGGGACCATCGCGTCCACACCGGCCGTCGTAAACGCCGTTATCGACGCCCTGGCGCCCTTCGGGGTAAAGCATATCGACATGCCCCTGACCCCGGAGCGGGTCTGGCGGGCCCTTCGGGCCGCCCAGGGCTGAAAATTTAACCCAGCGCAAAGGAGGTTGGAAGGATGTTTCCGGCCGCTTTTGAATACCACGCCCCGACAACCCTCGAAGAGGCCCTGGAACTTCTCTGGCGAAATCCGGAGGCCAAGGTTCTGGCCGGGGGCCACAGCCTCATCCCGGCGATGAAGCTCCGGCTGGCGACCCCCCCGGCCCTGGTGGACCTGCGCCGGATTCCGGGCCTTTCGGGCATCCGCCTCGAGGGCGACCGCCTGGTCATCGGGGCGATGACCACCTATTACGACGTCCAGACCTCGGACCTGGTCCGCCAGCACGTGCCGGTCCTGGCCGAGGCCACCGACGTGGTGGGGGACCTGCAGGTCCGGAACTGGGGGACGGTCGGGGGCAGCCTGGCCCACAGCGACCCGGCCGGCGACTACCCGGCCATCATGCTGGCCCTCGGGGCCGAAATCCGGGCCCGGGGACCCCAGGGGGAGCGGACGATCCCCATCGACGAGTTCTTTGTGGGGATGTTTGCCACCGCCCTCCAGCCCGGGGAGGTGCTCACCGAGGTTCGGGTGCCGGTGATGGGCCCCGGCACGGGCGCGGCCTACGTGAAGTTTCCCCACCCGGCCTCCCGCTACGCGGTGGTGGGGGTCTGCGCCGTGGTCACCCGGGCGGATAACGTCTGCCGCCAGGCCCGAATTGCCGTCACCGGCGCCACCCTTCACGCCACCCGGGCTACCGCGGCCGAACAGGCCCTTCAGGGCCAGCCCCTTAACCCGGATACCATCCGTAGCGCCGCCGAGCGGGCCCCGGAGGGCCTCACCATCGTCGGCGACCGGGTCTTCGCCTCCGAGGAATACCGGACCCACCTGCTCCGGGTCCTCACCCGGCGGGCCCTCCAGGCGGCCGTCGAAAAAATCCGCTGAAGGAGGTCAAGCCATGGCTCAGGCCGTCGCCCCGGGTCGACTGATGGGCACGCCCTTAAAGCGCAAAGAAGACCCCCGGTTTATCACCGGGCAGGGAACCTACGTGGACAGCCTCAAGCTGCCGGGGATGGTTTACCTGGCCATCCTCCGAAGCCCGTATGCCCACGCCCGGATAAAGAAAATCGACACCGGCCGGGCTAAGGCCCACCCGGGGGTCCTGGCCGTCTACACGGCCGAGGACCTTAAAAAGGCCGGGGTTAAGCCGATGCCCGTTGCCGCCCGCCTGCCGGGAAGCAGGGTTCCCGAGCGGTATCCCCTGGCCGTGGACCGGGTCCGGTTCGTGGGGGAAGGGGTGGCGGCGGTGGTGGCCGCTGACCGCTACACCGCCCGGGATGCCCTGGACCTTATCGAGGTGGAGTATGAGCCCCTTCCGGCCGTGGTCGACCCGGAGGCGGCGGTAAAACCCGATGCGCCCCGGCTCTTTGACGACATTCCCGACAACATCTCTTTCCGGCGGCAGGTTTCGGCCGGGGACGTGGAGCGGGCCTTTGCCGAGGCCGACGGGGTTGTCCGGGAGCGGCTCATCAACCACCGGCTGGTCCCCAACGCGATGGAGCCCCGGGCGGCCGTGGCCTGGTACCAGCCCGGCACGGGGGAGCTTCTCCTTTACGGCACCAACCAGAACCCCCACATCATCCGGTCCTGGCTTATCTCGGTGATCGACCTTCCCGAGCACAGGGTCCGGGTCATCGCCCCGGACGTGGGCGGGGGCTTCGGGAGCAAGATCTTTCTTTACCCGGACGAGGTGGTCGCCGCCTTTGCGTCCATGCAGCTGGGCCGGCCGGTAAAGTGGGTGGAGGACCGGAGCGAGAACTTCCGGGCCACCATCCACGGCCGGGACCACGTCACCGACTTCGAAGCGGCCTACAAGCGGGACGGCACCCTCCTCGGCCTCAGGGTGAAAACCTACTCCAACCTGGGGGCCTATCTCTCCCAGTACGGGCAGGCCATTGCCGGGGTCCTCTACACCGCCATGCTCCACGGGGCCTACCGGCTTCCCAACGTGAGCGCCGAGGTCATCGGGGTGCTCACCAACACCACCCCCACCGACGCCTACCGGGGGGCCGGCCGGCCCGAGGCGGCCTACCTGTTGGAGCGGGTGGTGGACCGGGTGGCCCGGGAGCTTAACCTGGACCCGGCCGAGATTCGGCGGCGCAATTTCATCCCGCCTTTTGATAATTCTTACCGGACGCCCCTGGGCACGGTTTACGACAGCGGCGACTACGAGAAGGCCCTGAACCGGGCCCTGGAAATCGTCGGCTATGACCGGTTGCGGGCGGAGCAGCGCCGCCTTCGGGAGCAGGGCCGGTATATCGGCATCGGCCTCTCGACCTACGTGGAGATTACGGGGCTTTCGCCCACCATCGACGGGACCCACATCCGGGTCCACCCGACGGGCAAGGTGGAGGTCTTCACCGGCACCCACGCCCACGGCCAGGGCCACGAGACCACCTTCGCCCAGCTGGTGGCCGACCAGTTCGGCATCTCCCCCGACGACGTGGAGGTCCACCACGGGGATACCGGGAGCATCCCCTACGGCGGGGGCACTTCCGGCAGCCGGTCGGCCCCGGTGGGCGGTTCGGCCACCTACCAGGCGGCCCTTAAGGTCGTCGAGAAGGCCCGAAAGATTGCCGCCCACCTGCTGGAGGCGGCCGAGGCCGACGTCGAGTTCGAGGGCGGCCGCTTCTTCGTCCGGGGCGCCCCGGAAAAGGGGGTAACCTTCCAGCAGGTGGCGGCCGCCGCCTACAACCCGGGCCGCCTGCCCCCGGATATCGAGCCGGGCCTCGAGGCCACGGCCTTTTACAGCCTGCCCGCCAACGCCTGCCCCTTCGGGGCCCACGTGGCCGTGGTGGAGGTGGACCCCGAGACCGGGCAGGTAAAGCTTCTCCGATACGTGGCCGTCGACGACTGCGGCCGGGTGATGAACCCGCTGGTGGTGGACGGCCAGGTCCACGGCGGGGTCACCCAGGGGGTCGGCCAGGCCCTCTGGGAGTATGCGGCCTACGACGAGCAGGGCAACCTGCTCACGGGCTCCCTGCTGGACTACGCCCTGCCGGTGGCCAGCTACCTGCCGTCCTTTGAGACAGACCGGACCGAGACCCCCTCGCCGGTGACCCCCCTCGGGGTGAAGGGGGTTGGGGAGGCCGGGACCATCGGCGCAACCCAGGCCGTCGTAAACGCCGTTGTGGACGCCCTGGAGCCCTTCGGGATCAAGTATCTCAACATGCCCCTGACCCCCGAGCGGGTCTGGCGGGCCCTCCAGGCGGCCCGGGCGGGCTGAGAGGGGGCCGAACGGAAAAGGCCGCCGGGCCGGGGATCTCCCCGGCCCGGCGTTTTGGTCAAAGGGGGTAAAATTTAAAGACCGGCTTTACATGGTCAGACTGGGCAAGTTTCGCCTGAACCTCCTTCCGCCCTCCGGGGACGAGTTTTACCGCCTCTTTGAGGCCGGGGCCGACCTGATGGTTCAGGCGGCCGAGCTTACCTGGAAGCTTTTCGAGGTCTGCGACCGGGTTGCCGAAAGGGCGGCGGAGGTCCGGGCCCTGGAGGAGCGGGCCGACGAAATAACCCACCTGGTGATGCGCCAGCTCCACCGGAGCTTTCTTACTCCCTTTGAGCGGGGCGATGTGGCCAGCCTGGCCCACACCCTGGACGAGGTGGTCGATTACCTGGAGGATGCGGCCGCCCACGCCGCCCTCTATCAGGTCCGCCGGCGGGACCCGGCGGCCGTGCGCCTGGCCGAGCTGGTGAGCCTTCAGGCGGCGGAAGTCCGGGCGGCCGTGCGGCTCCTCCGGGACCCCCGGGCCGGCCGGCAGACCCTGGAGCGGACGGTGGAGATTAACCGGCTGGAAAACGAGGCCGACGCCGTCTTTCGGCAGGCCGTGGCCGACCTGATGACCGGAAAATACGACCTGCTGGAGGTGCTCCGCTGGCGGGACATCTACCAGGGCCTTGAGTCGGCCACCGACCGGGCCGAAGACGTGGCCAACATCTTAGAGGGGATCGTCCTGGAACGGGCTTAGGTGGACAAGACGCTGGTCGCCGTCGGGCTGGTGGTTATCCTCGGCCTGGCCTTCGAATTCGTAAACGGGTTTCACGACGCCGCCAACGCCATCGCCACGGTGGTGGCAACCCGGGTCCTTACCCCGGCCCGGGCCGTGCTTATGGCCGGGGTTTTGAACTTCCTGGGGGCGGTATCGGGCACGGCCGTGGCCACCACCCTGGGCCGGGACCTGGCGGACGCCGGGGCGGTGGACCAGTGGACGGTGGTGGTCGGCCTTTCGGCCGCCATTATCTGGGACCTCATCACCTGGTACGCCGGCCTGCCCACCAGCAGCCACGCCCTCATCTTCGGAATTGTGGGCTCGGCCGTGGCCACCGCCGGCCCGGGGGTGGTTAAGGCCGGCGGCCTCCTGAAGGTGGGGGCCGGCCTGGTCTACTCGCCGGTGCTGGGGTTTCTGGCGGCGGCCGCCCTGATGCTGGCCATCTTCTGGGTCTTCCGCCATTCCACCTGGTGGCTGGTTACCCGCCTTTTCGGGCGGCTTCAGCTCCTTTCGGCCGCCTGGATGGCCTTCTCCCACGGCAGCAACGACGGCCAGAAGACGATGGGGGTTATCGCCCTGGCCCTCTTCAGCGGCGGCCTGCTCGGACCGGAGTTTTACGTTCCCCTCCGGGTGATGGTGGCGGCGGCCCTCGCCATCGCCCTGGGGACCACCGCCGGGGGCTGGCGGATCATCAAGACCCTGGGCTACCGGGTTGCCCACCTGCAGCCGGTCCACGGCTTTGCGGCCGAAACGGCCGCCGGCACCGTCATCGAGGTGACCAGCCGGGTCGGGATACCCATCAGCACCACCCACGCCATCAGCGCCGCTATAATGGGAGTGGGGCTGGCCCGGGGGGCCAGGCAGGTCCGGTGGCTGGTGGCCGGGCGGATCGTGGCCGCCTGGGTGCTCACCATCCCGGGCTGCTTCGCCCTGGGCTGGGCCCTGCGCACCCACGGGAACCTTCTGGTGGCATAACAATGGGTGATAACCGCCCCATCGTCGGCGTGACCATGGGCGACCCGGCCGGGATCGGCCCCGAGATCGTGGCCAGGGCCCTGGCCCGCCCCGAACTTTACCGGGAGGTGCGGCCGGTGGTCCTGGGGGATGCGGCCCTGCTGGCCCGGGCCGCCGAAATCTCCGGCCTCAAACTCGACATAAATATAGTCGAGTCGCCGGGGGCGGGGCGGTTTGTGCCCGGGGTTGTGGACCTGGTCCCGGTGACGGCCCTCGACCCCGACCGGGTTCGGTTCGGGCAGGTTCAGCCCCTGGCCGGTTGGGCCTCCTTTGAATACATAAAGAAGTCGGTGGAGCTGGCCCTGGGGGGCCAGCTGGAGGCGGTAGCCACCGCTCCCATCAATAAGGCCGCCCTCCAGGCCGCCGGCATCCCCTACCTGGACCACACCCAGGCCTACGCCGCCCTCACCGGGTCGGCCGGGGTTGTAACCATGTTTGTGGTCGGGGAGCGGCTTAAAATCTTCTTCGCCACCCGGCACGTGGCCCTGCGGCAGGCCATCGCCGAGCTCACCGTCGACCGGGTTTACGAGGTGCTGGTCCTGGCCGACCGGGCCCTCCGGCGGTTCGGGTTTGCCGGGCCCCGCTTTGGGGTGGCGGCCCTCAACCCCCACGCCGGGGAGGGGGGGCTTTTCGGGGATGAGGAGCTTACGGTGCTGGCCCCGGCCATCGCCCGGGCCCGGGAAGCCGGGGTCCGGGCCGAGGGTCCGGTTCCGGCCGACTCGGTCTTTTACCTGTGCCTTCGGGGACATTTCGACGCCGTAATCTCCCTTTACCACGACCAGGGCCACATCGCCGCCAAAACCTACGATTTCGACCGGACCGTTTCCCTCACCACCGGCCTGCCCTTTGTCCGGACCTCCGTCGACCACGGGACGGCCTACGACATCGCCGGCCGGGGCATCGCCCGGGCCGAAAGCATGGCCGAGGCCATCCGGGTCGCGGGGGAGTATGCCCGCCGGCTTCAGGCCGCCCGCCCGCCGGCCCCGGGAGGCTGAGATGACGGCCGGGGCCGACCTGAGGCTCCTCCGGGAGGAGTATGACAACCTCTCGGCCTGCATCCGGTGCGGCCTCTGCCTTTCGGTCTGCCCCACTTACCAGGTTTCCTTCAAAGAGGAGGAGGGGCCCCGGGGCCGCATCGCCATGCTCAAGGCCCTGGTCGAGGGCCACCTGGGCCTCACCCCCGACCTGGTGGAGCACGAGCTTAACTGCCTGGTCTGCGAGGCCTGCACGGCCATCTGCCCGGCCGGCTTCCGGATGGAGCCGGCCCAGGTCGCCTTCCGGGCGGCCCTCCCCGACGGGGTGCCCCGGGCGGTCCGGTTCGGGCTGGAATATTTCCTGGGCGACCTGGGCCGGCTGCGCCGGCTGGTCCGGCTGATGGCCCTGGGCCAGCGGGCCGGCCTGGCGGCGCTGGCCGCCCAGCTGGACCTTTTCGGCCTGCGGCGGCTCGGCCGGTTTCTGCCCGACCTGCCCGCATCCTTCATCGTGCCCCGGGGGCAGGTCTGGCGGCCCGCCGCCGGGCCCGTCCGCTACCGGGTGGCCCTCCTGACCGGGTGCGTGATGAGCACCGTCTTTGCCGAGGTTACCCGGGCCACGGTCCGGGTGCTTACGGCCAATGGCTGCGAGGTGGTGGCGGCGGCCGGGCAGGGCTGCTGCGGGGCCCTGCACCTGCACAGCGGCCTTTTAGGGTCGGCCCGCCGGCTGATCGAAAACAACGTCCGGGCCTTCGACCCCGACGGCTTCGACGCCATCGTCGTAAACTCGGCCGGGTGCGGCACCGCCCTTAAAACCTACGACCATTTCGTGCCGGGGTCCCGGGCGGCGGCCATCGCCCGGAAGACCCGGGACATTACGGAGTTTCTGGACGAAATCGGCCTGGTTCCGCCCCCGGGGGAGGTGCCGGTGGTGGCCACCTACCAGGAGCCCTGCCACCTGGCCCACGCCCAGCGGATTACGGCCGCCCCCCGGCGGCTTCTTCGGGCGATCCCGGGCCTGCGGCTGGTGGAGCTGGCCGAGTCGGCCCTCTGCTGCGGCAGCGCCGGAATTTACAACCTCACCCGCCCGGCCTTTGCCGATGCCCTGATGGCCCGCAAGGTTCGGCAGGTTCTGGCCACCGGGGCCCAGGTGGTGGTCACCGCCAACCCCGGCTGCTACCTGCAGCTGCTGGCCGGGCTGCGGGCGGCCGCCGGCGACGGCCGGCCCGCCGTCGAGGTGCGGTTCCTGGTGGAGCTTCTGGACCGGGCTTATCAGGGTGCGGCCCGGCCGGTCCTGACGGAGGCTGGCCGGTGAACCGGGAGGGGCTCATCGCCGCCCTGGCCGCCATCGTCGGGGACGATGGGGTCCATTACCGGCCGTCGGAGCTGGTGGCCTATTCGGTCGACGGCACCTTCCAGCAGGCCCTGCCGGACCTGGTGGTATCGCCGACCAGCACCGGGCAGGTGGCGGCGGTGGTGCGGGTGGCGGCCGAGGCCGGAATCCCCATCGTGCCCCGGGGGGCCGGAACCAGCCTGGCCGGTGGGACCATCCCGGTCGGGGGCGGGCTGGTGGTGAACCTGGCCCGGATGAACCGGATCCTGGAGATTGACCGGGCCAACGGGGTGGCCGTCGTCGAGGCCGGGGTGGTGACGGCCGAACTGCAGCGGGCGGTGGAGGGGGAGGGCCTCTTTTACCCGCCCGACCCGGCCAGCCTCAACCAGTCCACCATCGGGGGAAACGTGGCCACCAACGCCGGGGGTCCCCGCTGCCTTAAATACGGGGTCACCCGGGACTACGTGCTGGGACTCACGGTGGTGCTGGCCGACGGCCGGGTCTTGCGGCTCGGGGGAAAGCTCATCAAAAACAAGACGGGCTATCCGCTGGCCCAGCTTTTCGTCGGCTCCGAGGGGACCCTGGGGATCATCACCGAGGTGGTCCTTAAGCTTCTGCCCCGGCCCCGGCACCGGGCCACCGCCCTGGCCGTCTTTCCCCGGCTGGACGATGCCGCCCGGGCCGTGAATGCCATCCTGGGGGCCGGCATCCTGCCGGTGGCCCTTGAGCTTATGGACAACCTGACCATAAACGTCGTCGAGGACTACCTCCGGGCCGGCCTGCCCCGGGAGGCCGAGGCCCTGCTCATCCTGGAGCAGGACGGCAACCACCCCGGGGCGGTCCGGGCCGACGTGGAGCAGATGGCCGCCATCTGCGGCGAGCTGGGGGCCTCCGCCGTCCAGGTGGCCGCCGACGAGGCGGGGCGGGAGCGGCTCTGGCAGGCGAGGCGGGCGGTCTCGCCGGCCCTGGGGCGGCGGGGCCGCAACAAGCTGGGGGAGGATATCGTGGTGCCCCGGGCGGCCATTCCCGAAATGGTCCGCCGAATCCGGCAGATCGGGCGGGAATACGGGTTTGAGATCCCCGTCTTCGGCCACGCCGGGGACGGCAACCTCCACCCCAACATCATCTTCGACCTGCGCCGGCCAGGGGAGCTGGAGCGGGTCGAGCGGGCGGCGGCCGCCATCTTCCGGGCCGCCCTGGAGCTGGGGGGCACCCTTACCGGGGAGCACGGCATCGGGACCCTCAAACGGGAGTTTCTGACCGAGGCTTTGGGGCCGGATGCCGTCGAAGTTATGCGCCGGCTGAAGGGGGCCCTGGACCCCAAGGGGCTTTTTAACCCCCACAAGATGTTCCCCGAAGCCGACGGTGCGGAGGGGTTCTTGCGGCGACTGCCCCTGCTGGGAACGGCCGAAGCCCCCGGCTAATCCGGGACGGGACGGGCGGCCTTGACCGGCCCGGCCTCGGGGGCGGCCCGAAGCCTTGAGACGGCAATGGCCGAGATGCCCCCCAGGACCACCGTAAGCAGGATCAGGCCGTCGACCCCCCGCCAGTCGGCGAAGATTCCCCCCAGGCTGCTGCCGATAAGCTGGCCCACCCCGAGCAGGACCGAATAGATGCCCATAATGGTGCCCCGCTCGGCCTGGAACCGCTCGGAGATGGCCCCCAGGTAGCTGAGGGCGGCGGGGGTAAAGCCGCTCATCACCAGGAGGCCGGCGGCCGAAATCACCAGCAGGACCACAATGCGGGTGTGGTTTGCGCCGACCGAGTGATTCAGGAGGAAGAGGCTTGCGGCCGTAAGGCCCAGACCCGCCAGGCCGATGCGCATGGCCCGGACGGACCCAACCCGGCCGAGGAGCTGGCCCCAGGCCACCACCCCGACGACGAAGAGGAGCACGACTACCCCGGCGGCGGTGCCGAATTCGGAGCCGCTGAAGCCCCCCACCAGGAGCTGGTGGGGGTCCTTGCGGCGGGTCAGCTGGAAGGCGGCGTGGCTCAGCCAGACGCCCACCACGGCGTTGACGGCGACCCAGGCGGGCGCCAAGCCGAGAATGTAGCGGAGGCCCGCCGCCAGCTCCTTGAGCCGCCAGTGGCCGGCCCCAGCCCCAGCCCCCCGCCGAACGGGAACGGTGGTGAGGGCCAGGAGGCTCAGGCCGTAGAGGCCGGCCACCACCCCGAAGGCCCAGCGGTGCAGAAGGTCCCAGAGGAAGCCGGCGGCCACCACCCCGCTGCCCAGCCCGAGGATGGTGGCGGCCTCAAAAAGGGCCATCACCCGGCCCCGCCGGGCCTCGTCTTCCCCGGCCTCGTCGGCCAGAATGCTCAGCATCGGCGGGGTCGAAACCCCGGCCGAAAGCCCCTGACAGAGCTTGGCGGCAAACACCCCGAGGAGGGCGTTGGAGAGGGCCACGAAGGGGATGGCGACGACCCCGAAGATGGGGCCTAGAAGAAGGGGCCGGCGCCGGCCCCACAGGTCGCTCAGGGTTCCGGCAAGGGGGGCGCTGAGCAGTTCGGCAATGTAAAATCCGGCGATGGCAAACCCCAGGGACGAGGCCTTAACGGGGTGGAAACCGGCGGCGTCTAGGGCCCCGAATTTTAAATTAATCAGGGTGCCGGCGGCCGCGGCCGCCAGGCGCAGTAGATATGCCCCCACAAAAAGGAGCCCCAGGGAATTCACCATCCTGCCTCCGATTGCGGCCGGTCTTCCTGGCCTGCGGCCATTTAATTATAGCTTTTAAAACGGGGCCTAGATGGAGGTAGTCCGGGGCAGGCCGAGCAGGCTCCGGGCCATGGTAATTTCCCCCAGGTGGCCGAAGCCGTGGCAGAGGCAGACCTGCAAGAGGGCCTGGCCTCCCAGAAGCTCCCCGAGGGGCTTTATGGTGAAGGCCCGGCCCAGGGTTTCCTCGTCGACTTCGGCCAGGAACGCCCGGGTTGCCGACCAGACCTGCCGCATGTAGTCTTTAAAGGCCTCAGTGTCCCCGATGCGGAGGGCCTGGGCCTCGGCTAGGCTCATCCCCGTGCCCTGGACCCCCTTGGGGGGCAGGCCCAGCTTTTCGGCCCACCCCCCTTCCATCCAGACGGTGGGCCGCCCCTGCAGGACGAACCGGACGATGTTGTCCTCGGTGCGGACGTAGTGCCAGACGGTGAAGCCGATGTGGTTGGCCTGGGGCGCCGGCAGGGCGTGCCACTGCTCCGGCGTCAGGTCCGCCACCGCCCGGTCGTAAAGGCCGTGGAGCCGCTCAAACTCGGCCCGGATCTGGGCCAGCCAGTCGAACTTCGACATCCGGATTCTCCCCCTTCTGTTCTGGCAGAAGATTATAACCGGTCTTTGTGCAAGCTGCACAAATGCCCGGTCCCGATTTCTTGCGGCCCGACATAGGCCGGGCCCCGGCCCTCGGCTTACACTGGAACCGGAGACCGACGATGACCGGAGGTATTATTTTATGACGCAGATTGCTAAGGACGCCATAACCTCGGTTTACCCGAACCCGACGGCCGAGGATGTGCTGGAGTTTGCCCGCAGTCGCGGGGCGCAGTTTATCGATTTTAAGTTCGTGGACCTGCCCGGCACCTGGCAGCACTTTTCGGCCCCGGTGGCCGCCCTGAGCCCCCGGGACCTGGAGGAAGGTCTGGGCTTCGACGGGTCCAGCATCCGGGGTTTCCAGGCCATCCACGAAAGCGACATGCTGGTGGTTCCGGACCCGAAGACGGCCTTCATGGACCCGGTCTACAAGGTTCCGACCCTGAGCATCATCTGCGACGTCTACGACCCCATCTCCCGGCGGCCGTACACCCGGGACCCCCGGCACATCGCCCGGAAGGCCGAACGCTTCCTGGCCGAGACGGGGATCGCCACCACCGCCTACTTCGGGCCGGAAGTGGAGTTTTACATCTTCACCGACCTGCGCTTTGACCAGACCAGCCACTCGGGCTTTTACTACATCGGCTCCGACGAGGGAATCTGGGACTCAGGGGCCAACGGGCAGGGCGGCCGGAACCTGGCCTACCGGCCCCGCTATAAAGAGGGCTATTTCCCGGTTCCCCCGACCGACAAGCTGCAGGACCTGCGGTCCGAGATCGTCCTGCGGCTGATGCAGGTCGGGGTTCAGGTGGAAGTTCACCACCACGAGGTGGGTACGGCCGGTCAGGGGGAGATCGACATGCGCTTCCAGACCCTGACCAGGATGGCCGACAACGTGATGATTTATAAATACATCATCAAAAACACCTGCAACGAGCGGGGCTACGTGGCCACCTTCATGCCGAAGCCCATCTTCGGCGACAACGGCTCCGGGATGCACACCCACGTCAGCCTCTGGAAGGACGGGACCAACCTCTTCTTCGACGAGACGGGCTACGCCCTCCTTTCGGACCTGGCCCGCTGGTTCATCGGCGGCCTGCTGGCCCACGCCCCGTCGTTGCTGGCCCTCTGCGCCCCGACCACCAACTCCTACCGGCGGCTGGTTCCGGGCTATGAGGCGCCCATCAACTTGGTCTACTCCCAGCGCAACCGCAGCGCCTGCGTCCGGATCCCCATGTACAGCGACAACCCGGCCGCCAAGCGCATCGAGTTCCGGCCGCCGGACCCGTCGGCCAACCCCTACCTGGCCTTCGCCGCCATCCTGATGGCCGGCATCGACGGCATCATCAACCGGACCGAGCCGCCGGCCCCCATCGACAAGGACCTTTACGAGCTGGAGCCGGAGGAGGCGGCCGCCATCAAGTCGACGCCGGGCTCCCTGGGCGAGGTCCTGGACGCCCTGGGGCAGGACCACGAATACCTGCTCCGGGGGGATGTCTTCACCCCCGACGTCATCGAGACCTGGATAAACTACAAGCGGGAGCGGGAGCTAAAGCAGGTAAACCTCCGGCCCCACCCCTACGAGTTTTACCTCTACCACGACGTCTGACCGGGGGACGGCCAGAAATACTGCGGGCGGGAAATTTTCTCCCCGCCCGCAGTATTTTTCAGGGGCTTAAACTAAGCCGGGTAAAAGCTCCACCACCAGCCGGTTGGCCGAAAGGTCGACCTCTTTGATAACGTCCTCGATGGCCGGCAGCAGGACCTCCCGGCCCTCGGCGGAGCGGACGACGTAGACGTCGTTGGCGCCGGTCACGATGATGTCCACCACCCTGCCCAGGACCTCCCCGGCGGTGGTGACGGCCTCGAGGCCGAGGATCTGGAAATGATAGTAGGTGTCGGGGGGCAGGGGGACGGTCTCGGAGACGGGGACCTCGATGAGGCGGTTCCGGAGGGAGGCCGCCTCCTCCGGGGTCTCGATGCCCGCGAACTTGATGAGGATTCCGTCCCCCGTGAACCGGCGCCGCTCGATGGTGTAAGGCTGCTCGTCGATATAGACGGTCTTGAGGTCCTTAAAGCGCTCCGGGAAGTCGGTCAGAAGCTGGACCTTAACCTCGCCCCGGACGCCGTAAGGCCGGCGGACCTTGCCGATGGCCACGAACTTAAGCTCCACCATGGTCGGGTCAAGGGCTCTGCTCCTGGACCAGCTCGACCTGAACCCGCTCGCCCCGCCGGGCGGCCACGGCCCGCAGGATGGTGCGGACGGCCTGGATCACCTGGCCCTGGCGGCCGATAACCCGGCCGACATCCTCCGGGGCGACCCGGACCCGGAAGACCCGGACCCCGCCCGCGTCGGCCTCCTCCACCCTCACCTCCTCGGGCCGGGTGGCCACCGACCTCACGACGAATTCGACGAAGGATTTCACCGGCGGCCTCCCAGGTCGACCCCGGCCCGGGCCAGGAGGCGGGCGACGGTGTCGGTGGGCTGGGCCCCTTTGCGGAGCCACTCCCGGACCTTATCGGCGTCGACCCGCAGGGTGAAGGGCTCGGTGAGGGGGTCGTAAATCCCCACCATGTCGATATACTCCCCGTCCCGGGGCGCCCGGGCGTCGGCCACCACGATCCGGTAAAAGGGCCGGTTTTTGCTTCCCATCCGGCGCAGGCGAATTCGCAGCATTCAGGTCGGTCCTCCAGGTTTTCGTTCTGTCCGAATAAAAATTATACCCCAGGGGCCTTTTTCGGCCGCGGAATGGGGGTCCGGCCCGGAGATCGCCGGCGGTATCAGGCGGGGCGGGCGGAAGCCCCCAGGGCCCGGACCAGGCCGTTGCGCCAGGCGTCGGCCAGGAGGCCGAGGGGCAGGTCGACGATGCCCTTTATGGTGAACCGCCGGCCCCCGACGATGCCCAGCTTGGTCAGCGGAACCCCGAAGTTGCGGGCCAGCTCCTGAAGCCGGGGATACTGCCCCGGGCTTACCGAGACCACGACCCGGCTCTGGGTTTCGCCGAAGAGGGCCACATCCAGCCGGCCCCCGGGGTCGAAGGCCCAGTCCCGGAAGCCGATATCCCCGCAAATACAGCATTCGGCCAGGGCCACCGCCAGGCCCCCCTCCGAGCAGTCGTGGGCCGACCGGATGATCCCCCGGCGGACCCCTTCCAGGACCGTAAGCTGGACCCGCCGCTCCAGGTCCAGGTCGATGGCGGGCTCGCCCCGGACCTGGTTGTGGATTAAGCTCAGGTATTCGCTCCCGGCCAGGGCGGCCGCCGGGTCGGCCCCGTCGGGGGGCGGCCCCACCAGGGCCACCAGGTCCCCCTCGGCCTTAAATCCGGGGGTGCAGACCTGATTGAGGTCTTCAATAAGCCCCACCATCCCGACGATGGGGGTGGGCAGAACCGCCCGGCCCTCGGTCTCGTTGTAGAGGGAGGCGTTGCCGGAGACAACGGGGACCTCCAGGGCCCGCAGGGCCTCGGCCATCCCCCGGACCGCCTCCTCAAGCTGCCAGTAGACCTCCGGCCGCTCGGGGTTGCCGAAGTTAAGGCAGTCGGTGGCGGCGATGGGCTCGGCCCCGACGCAGACTAGGTTCCGGGCGGCCTCGGCAACGGCAATCATGGCGCCCACGTAGGGGTTGAGAAAGCAGAGCCGGCCGTTGCCGTCGGTGGTGAGGGCGATGGCCTTGCCGGTGCCCTTGACCCGGAGGACGGCGGCATCCGCCCCCGGCCCCACCACCGTATTGAGCAGGACCTGATGGTCGTACTGGCGGAAGACGTACTCCTTGCTGGCGATATTGGGCGAGCCCAGCAGCCGAACCAGCACGTCGCTCACCACCGGTATGCCCGCCGCCTCCCAGGGGGGCGCAAAGAGGCGCAGGTCGGGCAGGGCGCCCAGGTCGAGCCGGCGGCGCTCCACCCACTCGGGGAGGGGCCGGCCCTCCAGCCGGTAGGTGGGGGGGTCGGTGAGTAGCTTTACGGGCAGCTCCGCCACAACCTCGCCCCCGGCCAGCACCCGAATCAGGCCGTCGGCGGTGACCCGGCCGATGATGCTGTAGTTAAGGCCCCACTTGGCGAAGATGGCCCCGATTTTCGGCTCGTCCTCGGGCCGGGCGATGACCAGCATCCGCTCCTGCGATTCCGAAAGCATCACCTCGTAGGGGGTCATCCCCGCCTCCCGCCGGGGCACCCGGTCCACGTCCACCTCGACGCCGTGGCCGCCCCGGGCGGCGGCCTCGACGGCCGCGGCCGTGATGCCGGCCGCCCCCAGGTCCTGAAGGCCCACGGGCAGGCCCGATTCGGCCAGCTCAAGGCAGGCCTCCAAAAGCAGCTTCTCGGTAAACGGGTCCCCCACCTGAACGGCCGGCCGCAGGGATTCGGTCTCGGCGCCCAGGGTGGCGCTGGCGAAGGCGGCCCCGTGGATGCCGTCCCGGCCGGTGGCCGCCCCCACCAGGATCAGTAGGTCCCCCGGCCGGCCGGTCCGGGCCCGCAGGAGCCGGTCGGCCTTGGCCAGGCCGACGCACATGACGTTGACCAGGGGGTTATCGGAGTAGGCGGGGTCGAAGAAGACCTCGCCCCCGACGGTGGGGACCCCGACGCAGTTGCCGTAGCCGGCGATGCCGGCTACGACCCCGTTGAAAAGATACCGGTTGCGGGGGACAGAAAGGGGTCCGAAGCGGAGGGAGTCAAGCAGGGCCATGGGCCGGGCCCCCATGGTGAAGATATCCCGGAGGATGCCCCCAACCCCGGTGGCCGCCCCCTGGTAGGGCTCCACGGCCGACGGGTGGTTGTGGGACTCGATTTTAAGGGCCACCACGTAGCCGTCGCCGATGCTGACGACCCCGGCGTTCTCCTCCCCGGGGCCGACCACCACCCGGGGACCGCTCCCCGGTAGCATCTTGAGGAGGGGCCTGGTGTGCTTGTAGCCGCAGTGCTCGCTCCAGAGGGCCCCGACCATCCCCAGCTCCAGGTGGTTAGGGGTCCGGCCGAGGCGTTCGACCAGGGTCCGGTATTCCGATTCGGTTAAGCCGACCTGCCTAAGCTGGGTTGCGTCCATCGGCCCACCTGATTATCGAGTCCCAGATGTACCGGCCGTCGGCGCTTCCCAGCACCTCTTCCGAGGCCCGCTCGGGATGGGGCATCATCCCCAGAACGTTGCCGGCGGGGTTGATGATGCCGGCGATGTTGTTTACCGACCCGTTGGGGTTCGCCTCGGGGGTCACCTCCCCCGTCGGGGTCGCGTAGCGGAAGACCACCCGGCCGGTCCGCCCCAGTTCGGCCAGGGTTTCGGGGTCGGCGAAGTAGTTGCCGTCGCCGTGGGAGATGGGGATCTTAAGGACCTGGCCCCGGGCACACGCCAGGGTGAAGGGGGTTTCGCTGTTTTCCACCCGCAGGTAAACCCACTGGCACCGGAACTGGAGGTGGTTATTTCGCAAAAGGGCCCCCGGCAGAAGGCCGGCCTCACACAGGATCTGAAACCCGTTGCAGATGCCCAGGACCAGCCGGCCGGCGGCCGCAAAGTCGGCCACGGCCCCCATCACCGGCGCAAACCGGGCGATGGCCCCCGGGCGCAGGTAGTCCCCGTAGGAGAAGCCCCCCGGCAGGATGACACAGTCCAGGTCGGAAAGGTCCGTCTCCCGGTACCAGACGTAGCGGACCTCCTGGCCGTAAACCTCGGAAAGGACGTAGAAGCAGTCCAGGTCGCTCCAGGTTCCGGGGAAGCGAACGACGCCGAAGCGCAAGCTAGTTAAAAGCCTCCGTGCTGTTCAAAGCCACCGCGAAACTATTATAAAACTTGCGGGAAGGTGACGACGGAGAGCCCCCTCGAAAAGGCCCGGCGGGTCCGGGCGATGTTCCGCCGGATCGTCGCCCGCTACGACCTGCTCAATACCCTGATGTCGTGGGGCCTCGACCGGCACTGGCGGCGGGCGGCGGTGGGCCGGGCCGGGGTCGGCGGCGCCCGGGTCCTCGACCTGGCCACGGGGACCGGGGAGCTGGCCTTCGAGGCCCTCCGCCAGGGGGCGGCCCGGGTGGTCGGGGTCGATTTTGCCCCCGAAATGCTGGCCCTGGCCGCGGCCAAGGCCCGGCGCCGGAGGCTCTCGCCGCCCCCCGACTGGGTGGTGGGGGACGCCTTAAACCTGCCCTTCGCCGACGCCGCCTTCGACCTGGTAATCAACGGCTTTCTGCTCCGGAACCTGGCCGACTTGGGCCAGGCCTTCCGGGAGATGTACCGGGTGCTGAAGCCGGGCGGCCGGGTCGTCTGCCTGGATGCCGTCGAACCGGACCTCGGGCCCCTGATGCCCCTCTACCGCCTCTATTTTTACCGGCTGGTGCCCCTGGTGGGCGGCCTCGTCTCCGGCGACCCCGCCGCCTACGCCTACCTGCCGGCGTCGCTTAAAAATCTGCCCCAGGGGGCCGAGCTTTTAAAGCTGATGGCCGCCGCCGGCTTCGAAGAGACCGGCTTTCGGCCCCTGACCCTGGGGCTGGTGGCGGTCTACTTTGGCCGGCGGCCGGGTTGAGTCGGGCGTAACTGGACAAAAGTTTTCGGCCGGGGGATACTAAAGTAGTTGGGGCGGCGGCCCGACGGGTCCCGCGGTCTGGAGGAGTTATGGGGGCCGAATTGAAGAGTCTGCTGGGCCGGTTCCGGCGTCGGCGCCTGCTCGTCGAGGTCTGGGCCGCCGTCGCCGGGGCCCTGGCCCTTTGGGGGGCGGCGGGGGCGGCCCTGGCCGGGTTCAACCTGCTTATCCCCGGCCTCCCTTCCGCCCAGGTTCGGCTGGCCGGCCTCCTGCTCCTCCTGCCAGCCCTGGCCGGCCTCGGGGTTTACCTCCTCCGCCTGGGCTGGGGCGACCTGAGGGTCGCCCGGCTGGTGGACCTTTCGGCCGGCCTTAAGGACCGGCTCACCACCGCCGTGGAGCTTTCCCAGGGGCGCATCCGCTCCCCCTTCGCCGACCGCCAGCTGGCCGATGCCCTGGCCGCGGGCTCGGCCGTCCCCCCGGCCCGGGTCTTCCCCTGGCGGTGGCATCCCCTGCGCTGGCTGGTGGCGGCCCTGCTTACGGCGCTCTTTCTCGGGCTGACTTTTCAGCCAAACCCCCGGGACCGCTTGCTGGCCCGGGAGGCCGAGGCCCGCCAGGCCATCGCCGCCGTCCAGGCCGATATCGAGCGGCTTAAAGGGGAGCTGGGGAGTTCGCCGAACCCCTCCCCCGACCTTCAGCAGGCCCGGGAACAGCTTGAGCGGCTGAGCCAGGAGCTGGCCGAAGCCGGCCCCAACCGGGCGCAGGCCCTGGCCCGCCTGGGCGAGGCCCAGCAGAACCTGGCCGGCCAATTAAGTCCTCGGGCCCAGGCCGAAAGGTTCGGCCTCGACCGGCTGGCCCGGGAACTGGAGCGCTCGGGGCAGGCCCCGGGCCTGGGGGGGAGGTTCGGCCAGGGCGACCGGCAGGCCCCGGCGGAGGCCCTGGAGAATACCGCCGGCCGGCTTGGGGAGCTTTCGGCCGAAAGCCGGGAGGCCCTGGCCCAGGCCCTGGAGCGGGCGGCCCAGACCCTGCGGGGCATCAACCCGACCCTGGCCGACCGGCTCCAGCAGGCCGCCGAAGCCCTGCGCCGGGGCGACCTGGAGGCCGCCCGCCAGGCCCTGGAAGAGGCCGGGCGGCTGGCCGGCGAGATGGGCCGGCGGGTGGAGGGCCAGGAGCGGCTCGCCCGGATTGTGGACCGCCTCGAAGCCGAGCGGCGGCAGCTGGCCGGTCAGGACCGGCCCGGGGCGCTGGCCCGGGCCCAGGGCCAGCAGGCCGGGCCGTCGGCCCCGGCCCAGCAGCCTGGCCAGCAGGCCGGCCAGGGCGGTCAGGGAGCCCAGGGCCAGCCCGGGGACCGGGGAGCCCAGGGCCAGGCGGGTCAGGCCGCCGGCCCAAACCAGTCGGGAACCGGGGCCGGATTTTCGGGCCAGACTTCGGGGGATGTGGCCGGCACCACCGCCCCAAGGTCCCAGGGTGGGGTGGCCACCGGCGGCGGCCGGCCGCTGACCGACCGGCCGGGCAGTACCGCCACCGGGGAGCTGGATGCCGTTTACGCCCCGGTCCAGCGGCTCGGCGCCCCCGGCCAGCCCTCGTTTATCCCCGGCCAGCAGTCCCAGGGCCCCGTCGAGCGCCAGCAGGGGGACGGGCCGGTGGAGGTCGGGCAGATGCTGGTTCCTTATCAGGAGGTGGTCGGCCAGTACCAGGCGGCCGCCGGCCGGGCCCTGGACAGCGGCTACGTGCCCGGACCCTTTAAAGACCTGGTTAAAGCTTACTTTGATTCGCTAAGTCAGGGTAGATAAAAGACTCTGGCCGGAGGGGGACTTGCGGTGGTTGAAACGGCCCTAACCGTCGAAGGGTTTCAGAAGGTTGCCGGCCGGATCGAGGCCGAGGTCGGCAAGGTTATCGTCGGCCAGCGGGAGGTGGTCCGCTACGTCCTTATCGCCCTCATCGCCGGCGGCCACGTCCTCCTGGAAGGGGTGCCCGGCCTGGGCAAGACGATGCTGGTTCGAACCCTGGCCTCGGCCCTTAACCTGAAGTTCAGCCGGATTCAGTTTACCCCCGACCTGATGCCCTCGGACATCACCGGCACGGTGATCCTGGTCGAGGATGAGGCCGGGCGGCGGACCTTCCAGTTCCAGCCGGGACCCATCTTTGCCAACCTGGTGCTGGCCGACGAAATCAACCGGGCCACCCCGAAGACCCAGTCGGCCCTCCTGGAGGCGATGCAGGAGCGGACCGTCACCGTAAGCAACACCATCCACCGCCTCCCCCGGCCCTTCTTCGTGCTGGCCACCCAGAACCCCATCGAGATGGAGGGAACCTACCCCCTCCCCGAGGCCCAGCTCGACCGCTTTCTCTTCAAGCTTCTGGTTTCTTTTCCCCGGGCCGACGAGCTTATCGACATCCTCAACCGCACCACCGCCGTCGGGGAGCCCCGGGCCGAACCGGTGGCCGACGGCGAAACCATCCTGGCCATGGGGGAGCTGGCCCGGGGGCTGGCGGTGGCCTCCCCGGTTATGGATTACGTCGCCCGCCTGGTCCTGGCAACCCACCCGGAGAACCCCGAAGCCCCCGACGTGGTAAGGCGCTACGTCCGCTACGGGAGCAGTCCCCGGGGCGCCCAGGCCCTGGTCTTGGGGGCGAAGATTGCGGCCCTTCTTGACGGCCGCTTCAACGTGGCCATCGACGACGTTCGGGCGGTGGCCCTGCCGGCCCTCCGGCACCGGGTCATCCTCAACTTTGAGGGCCAGGCCGAGGGCATCCAGCCCGACCAGGTAATCCGGACCCTCCTTGAGCAGCTGCCCGTTAAGTAAGCCATGCGCCTGCGGGATACCTTCGGCGAGGCCCTGCTGGGAAAGCTTTCCAGGCTGAGGCTGGCCGTGAGGCGGGCCCGGCCCGGCCGGCAGAGCGGGGAGCGGCGCAGTACCAAGAAGGGGCGGGCCATCGAGTTTGCCGATTTTCGCCGCTACGCCGTCGGCGACGACCCCCGCCTCATCGACTGGAACGTTTACGCCCGGCTGGAGAAGCTTTTCGTCCGCCTCTACCAGGAAGAGGAGGACGTTACGGCCCACATCCTCATCGACGCCAGCCGGTCGATGGATTGGGGCGAGCCCCAGAAGCTTGGGTTCGCCCTGCGGCTGGGGGCCGCCCTGGGCTACATCGTCCTGGCCACCGCCGACCGGCTGGTGGTCTCGACCCTTCGGGACGACCGGGTCGTCCCCCTGACCCCGCCCCTCCGGGGCAAACACTACACCCTGGGGCTTTTCCGCCGGCTGGAGGCGGTGGAGGCGGGGGGTACGACCCGCCTAAACGCGGCCCTTACGGCCTACGCCGGCCGGCCCCAGGCCCCCGGCCCCCTGGTCTTGATTTCCGACCTCTTTGCCCCCGAAGGCTTCGAGGCCGGGCTTAAGGCCCTGCAGGGGGCCGGCTACGAGGTGACCGTCTGCCACGTCCTTGCCCCCCAGGAGCTGGAGCCCGACCTGACGGGGGACCTGGAGCTGGTGGACGTCGAGACCGGGGACCGGCGGGAGGTGACCCTCACCCCGGCCGACCTTGACGAGTACGCCGAGAACCTCCGCCGCTGGCGGGAGGGGGTGGCGGCCTGGTGTCTGCGGCGGGGCATCAACTTCATCCCCCTGGACACCCGCATCCCCCTTGAAGAGCTGGTTTTTAAAGAGCTGCCGCGGCGCGGGGTCTTAGTTTAGGGGGGCAAGGGATGGGTCTTATCGCGCCGGCGGCCCTGGCCCTCTTCCTCCTGGCCGGACCCATCGTCGTCCTCTACCTGCTCAAGCTCCGGCGGGAGCGGCGGCCGGTCTCGAGCCTGATGCTCTGGCCGGCCGCCCGGGCGAGCCTCCAGGCCAACCGGCCCTGGCAGCGGTTCCGCTGGAGCTGGCTTTTGCTTTTGCAGCTTCTCATCCTGGCCGCCCTGGTGCTGGGGTCGGCCCGGCCCTTCCGGGTCGAAACGGCCCAGCCCACCGGCCGCAACGTCCTGGTCCTGGACACTTCGGCCTCCATGGGGGCCGCCGACGTCCCCCCCAACCGGCTTGAGGCCGCCAAACGGGAAGCCCGCGGCTACCTGGAGAGCCTCCACCCCGACGACGAGGTCGCCCTGGTGGTGGGCGGCCGTCAGGCCCGGGTCCTGGTCAACCCGACCCGGGACCGGGAGCTGGTGCGGCGGGCCCTCGACGCCGTCAGGGTCACGGCCGAGCCCTCCGACCTGGGGGAGCTTCTCCGGCTGGCGGTGGGCATCGCCGGGGGGACGGGGCGGGGCCGGGTGGTCCTCTTCTCGGACGGGGTCGTGCCCAACCTGCCCCTGGGCCGGCTGCCGGTTCCCCTGGATTTCCGGCCGGTGGGGGCCCGGGGCAACAACCTGGGGATCACGGCCGTTCAGCTCAGGCCCGGCCCCGGCGGCGACGAGCTCTTCGTCCGGCTCGACGGGTCCATTCCCGAGGCCGGCCGGGTCCTGGTGCGGCTGCTGGCCGGGGGGAGGCTTCTGGATGCCCGGGAGGTGGCCGTCACCCCGGAGGGGGGCGGGGCGGCGGTCTTTTCGGGGGTTCCGGCCGACGAAGGGGTGCTGGAGGTGGTCCTGGACGTGAACGACGACCTGGGGGCGGACAACCGGGTCTGGGTGGCCCGCTCCGGCCGCCAGACGGTCCGGGTGCTTTACCAGGGCCGGGGCAACCTCTTCCTGGAGCGGGCCCTCGGCCTCATCCGGGGGGTCGAGCTGACCCGCCTGGCCCCGGATAGTCCCCTCCCCGCCGACCGCTTCGACCTGTACGTTTTCGACGGGGTGGCCGCCCGGGTCGAGGGGGCCGGCAACTGGTGGTGGATAAACCCGCCGGCCGGGACCGGCCCCGGCTTTGAGGTGGGGCCGGAGGTGCTCTTTCCCGAGGTGACCTTCTTCGACCCGGAGCACCCCCTCCTTCGGTCGGTGGACCTGGGTGGTCTGGCCCTGGCCCGGACCCGGGCCGTCACGGCCACGGCCGAGTGGCGGGTTCTGGCCACCGCCGGCCCGACCCCCATCCTCCTGGCCCGGGAGACGGAGGCCGGAAGGCAGGTGGTCTCGGCCTTCAACCTGCAGGAGAGCGACTTCCCCCTCCAGCCCGGATTCCCCATCTTCGTCGCCAACCTGGTGGCCTGGACCGCCCGCACCGGCCCGGCCTCCCTGGCCGTCTACCGGCCCGGCGACCCGGTGCCGGTGAGGGTCCGGCCGGAGACCACCCAGCTGAAGGTGGTCCGGCCCGACGGTTCGGAGCTGACCTTCGAGCCCCGGGCCGAGGTCTTCACCTTCGGCCAGACGGACCAGCTCGGGGTGTACACGGTGGTCCAGCTTTCCGGCGGCCAGGAGGTCGGCCGCAGTCTGGCGGCCGTGAACCTGCTCAGCCCCGGGGAGAGCCGGACCGCCCCCCGGTCGGAGCTTCCCGTCGTCGGCTCGGGCGCCCAGGAGCAGCCGGCCGAAACCGAGGTGCGGCGGGAGCTCTGGGAGGTGCTGGCCCTGGCGGCCCTGGGCCTGCTGCTTCTGGAGTGGTGGGCCTTTTACCGGGGCATCCGGGTTCGCCTGAGGCTGCCCCGGCCCTTCGGCGGGGGGAGGCTGGGCCGTGCCTAGCCTCGGCTTCGACCGGCCCCTGCTCCTCCTGCTGGGCCTGCCCGTCCTGGCCCTGGTGGTCTACGCCGCCGGCTTCCGCCGGCGGCGGGTGCCCCTGGGGCCGGTGACCCTCCGGTCGGTTCTGGCCCTGAGCCTCATCCTGAGCCTCGCCGGGGTGAGGCTCAACCTGCCGGTGGACCGGCTGGCCGTGGCCTTCCTGGTGGACCGGTCGGACAGCATCGGGGCCGAGAATCGGGCCGCCCAGGAGGCCTTCATCCGGCAGGCCGTCGCCCAGCTGCGGCCTGAGGACGAGTGGGCGGTGATAACCTTTGGGGCCGAGCCCCTGGTGGACCGGAGCCTGGCCCCGGGAAGCCAGTTTTCGGGCATCGCCTCGGTGCCCGACGGAAGCCGAACGGATATCGAGGCGGCGCTGCGGCTGGCCATGGGCCTCCTGCCCCCGGACCGGGCCCGCCGGCTGGTCCTCTTGACGGACGGCAACGAGAACCAGGGGGAGGCGATGCGGCAGGCCGACCTGCTGGGGGCGGCCGGGGTGGAGGTGTGGGCGGTGGCCCTGCCGGGCCGGGCAGGGCCGGAGGTCCGGGCCGAGGGGCTGGTGGCCCCCGGCCGGGTGCGGGAGGGCCAGCGGCTGGAGCCGCGGGGAACGGTCTGGGCCGCCCAGGCCGCCGACGCCACCGTCCGCCTCCTGGCCGACGGGGTCCCCGTGGCCGAACAGGCCGTCCGGCTCCAGGCCGGCTTTAACAACTTCGTCTTCCAGGTGGGTGAGCTCCCGCCCGGCTTTCACAACCTGGTCCTCCAGGTGACCAACGTCCCGGACACCTACCCCCAGAACAACGAGGCCCTGGCGGTGGTCCAGGTCCTGGGCCAGACCCGCACCCTCCTGGTGGGGGCGGAGGCGGACCGGGGGCCGGTGGCGGCCGCCCTTAAGGCCGCCGGCGTGCCCGTGACGGAGGTGGAGGCCGAGAACATGCCGGGGAGCCTGGACCGGCTCCGGGACTACGACGTCGTCATCCTGGCCAACGTCCCGGCCGACCTCCTGGGCGAGAAGCTGGGGACCCTTTCGACCCTGGTCCGGGAGCTGGGGCGGGGGCTGGTGGTGGTCGGGGGCGAGCGAAGCTACGCCCTCGGGGCCTACCACCGGACGCCCCTGGCCGACCTTCTGCCGGTGGAGCTGGAGCCGAAAAGCTACCGGGATACCCCGAGCGTGGCCTTCGTGGCCGTCATCGACAAATCGGGGAGCATGGGCAACTGCCACGGCACCTCCGGGGCCTGCGGCTCCCCGCCCCTCACCGGCCCCCCGCCCAACATTCCCAAGGTGGAGCTGGCCAAGGAGGCGACCTTTCAGGCCCTCCAGCGCCTCAGCCCCCGGGACCAGGTGGGGGTGCTGGTCTTCGACAGCGCCGCCCGCTGGATTGCCCGGCCCGAACCCAACGTCGACCTCCAGCGGGTCTTCTCCCTGCTGGCCGGCGTCCGGGCCGAGGGGGGGACGAACATTTACGCCGGCCTGGCCGAGGCCGTCGAGGCCCTGAAGAAGAGCCAGGCGGCGGTAAAGCACATCGTGCTGATGACCGACGGCTGGTCCCGGACGGGCGACTTCAGCGCCCTGGTTCGGGAGATGAAGGCCCACGGCATTACCCTCTCCACCATCGGGGTCGGGGGCGGCTCGGCCGACCTGCTCCAGACCCTGGCGAAAGAGGGGGGCGGCCGCTACTACGCCGTTGCCGACGCCCGGGACGTCCCCCAGATCCTCCTCAAGGAGACCGAAGAGGTTCAGCGGACCATCATCGTCGAAGAGACCTTCCGCCCGGCCCCCACCGACCCGAGCCCGGTCCTCCGGGGCCTGACCGGCCTGCCCCCCCTCCACGGCTACCTGGGCACCAGCCCCAAGGCCGGGGCCCAGGTGGTCTTAAGGTCGGCCAGGGACGACCCCATCCTGGCCGCCTGGCAGACCGGCCTGGGCCGGGTGGTGGCCTGGACTTCGGACGCCAAGGGCCGCTGGGCCCGGGACTGGGTGGCCTGGGCCGGCTTCCCCACCTTCTGGCGGCAGGTGGTCGACTGGGCGGGGGCGGCCCCCACCGGGGAGGGCCTCCGGGCCGCCGTCAGGGCCGAGGGGGCCGGCGGCCTTATTACCGTGGACCTGGACCGGCCCACCCTGCCCGAGGGCCACACCCTGGAGGCCCGGGTTGTCGGTCCCGACGGCGCCGTAAGGGCCGTTCGCCTCGACCAGACCGGACCGGGCCAGTTCGAAGGGGCCTTTCCGGCCGGACAGCCGGGCACCTACTACGTGGCCGTGACGGAGCAGGCGGGCGACCAGACGGTGCGGGGGGACCGGACGGCCCTGGCGGTGGCCTACTCGGCCGAATACCGGGACCCGGCCTCGAATCCGGCCCTGCTTTCGGGCCTGGTCAGGGCCACCGGCGGCCGCCTCAACCCGGAGCCGGCCGACGTCTTTAAGGCCGCCTTCCGGCCGGTCCGGCAGGGCGCGCCCCTCTACCCCTGGCTGCTGCTCCTGGCCGCGGCCCTCTGGCCCCTGGACGTGGCCTGGCGGCGGCTGGGGGTCGGGCCGGGGGCGGTTGGGGCGGCGGTGGTCTCGGCCGTCCGCCGTCGGCTGGCCGCCCGCCGGGCCGTGGAGGCGCCGGCGATGCTGGGCCGGCTGAGGGCCCGCAAAACCGTGGCGGCCGGCCGCCTGGGCCAGGTCCGGCCCAGGGCCGGGTCCGAACCCGGCCAGGCGGGGGCCGCCCCCACCGCCGACCTGGGCCGGCTGCGGGAGGCGAAGCTCCGGGCCCGGCGGGAGACCGGCCGGGCAGATTAGTCCCCGGCCGGCTTCACCTCCACCGAGGCGACCCTTTCCAGGGGAAGGACCAGGGCGGCCATATCCTGGTCGCCCAGGCCCAGGGCCCGCGCCTCCTGAAAGACCTGCTCGGCCTGGGCCCCCATCAGCAGGCGGGTGGATATCCGGGCCGCCAGCCGGGTGATCAGGTCCAGGTCCTTGCAGAGGAGGCTCACCGGGGTGCGGGGGGCAAAGTCCCGCTGGAGGATGAGGGGGGTGGACCGGGTCCACATCATGCTGGCGCCGTAGCTGGTCTTTATCACCTGGAAGGCGACCTGGGGGTCGACCCCCGCTTTGGCCGCAAAGACCAGGGCCTCGGCCACCCCCGCCATGTTGATGCCCACCAGCAGCTGGTTTACCAGCTTAACGACGGTGCCGCTCCCGGAGGGGCCGCAGTAGTGGATATTTTTCCCCAGCTTTTCAAAGACCGGCCGGGCCCGCTCGAAAGCCTCCCGGTCGCCCCCCACCATGATGGTGAGGGTGGCGGCCTCGGCCCCCGGCGGGCCGCCGCTTACCGGCGCGTCCAGAAAGGCGGCTCCCACGGCCCGGGCGGCCTCGTAAAGGGCCCGGCTGGTCTCGGGGTCCACGGTGCTGGTATCCACCCAGAGCTGGCCGGCCCGCTTCGCCTCGGCAACCCCCTGGGGCCCCAGGTAGACCTGGCGGACGGTGGGCGGGTCGGGCAGGCTGGTTATGACGACGTCGGCCTGCCGGGCCACCTCCGCCGGGCTTTCGGCCGGGATTGCCCCCTCGGCCGCCAGCGCCTCGACGGGGGCCCGGCTCCGGTTGTGGACCGCCACCTCGTAGCCGGCCTTAAGCAGGTTGCGGGCCATGGGCCGGCCCATCTTTCCCAGGCCGATGAAGCCGATGCGCACGGGGCTTCCTCCTCGGGGCAGGCTTTTCGGCAGGATTATACCAGACCCGGCCGGGCCCGGTTCGCTAAAATCAACCGGAAAACCTTCGGACCGAAGCGAGGTCGGGATGAGACTGGCAAACCTGGAACGGATCCGGCTGGCGGCCCTTCCCACCCCCCTGCAGTACGCCCCGAGGCTCACCGAGGCCCTGGGCGGGCCCAAAATCTTTATCAAACGGGACGACCTGACGGGGGTGGCCCTTGGGGGCAATAAGCTCCGCAAGCTGGAGTTTTTGCTCGCCCGGGCCCGGGCGGTGGGGGCCACCTGTGTGATTACCTGCGGCGGCACCCAGTCTAACCACGCCTGCCAGACGGCCGCGGCCGCCGCCCGGGTGGGCCTTAAGTGCGTCCTGGTGCTGGCCTCGGGCGTCCATAACGAGCTTCAGGGCAACCTCCTGCTGGATAACCTTTTCGGGGCGGACGTGAAGGTAATCGAGGCCCCGACCACCAGCCCCGACGAGCTGGATAAGGCGATGGCGGAGGTCTCGGAGCACCTCCGCCGCCAGGGGGAGGTTCCGTACATTATTCCCCTGGGCGGTTCGAGCCGCTACGGGGCGGCCGGCTACGTGCTGGCCAGCCTGGAGCTCATCGGCCAGACGGTGGAGCTGGGCATCAAGCCCGACTATCTTTACGTGGCGGTGGGCAGCGGCTCGACCCTGGCCGGCCTCATCGTCGGGGCCAAGGCCTTTTCGGCCCCTTACCGGGTGAAGGGGGTCGCCGTCTACCGGCCCCCCGACGAGCAGAGGCGCGGCATCTGGGCCCTGGCCCAGGATACCGCCGAACTGCTCGGCCTCAACCTGACCGTTGAGCCCCACGACGTCCCCATCGACGGGGATTACCTGGGGCCGGGCTACGGCCGCCTCACCCCCGAGGCCCTGGAGGCCATCCGGCTGGCGGCCCGCACCGAGGGGATCCTGCTGGACCCGGTTTACACGGGGAAGGCCATGGCCGCCCTCATCGGCCACATCCGGGCCGGTTGGGTCGGGCCCGAGGAGACGGTGATTTTCCTCCACACGGGGGGAGCCCCGGCCCTTTTCGCCTACGCCCGGGAGCTTACTGATTAGCGGCGCTTTTTTTTCTTCTTTTTGCGCCGCCTGCGCTCCGACCTGGGGGCCGGCTTGTATCTTTCGACGGCCAGCTGCCGCTCCGCCTCGGCCAGCCGCTTCGGGTAGGTCCTGAAATAGTAAAACAGGCCGTAAATGACCAGGCCCAGGCCGACCAGGCCGGCGGCCAGCAGCATAACCCGGGAGCCCAGGTAGGGGATGCCCAGGTAGCGGACGGTGAAAATCAAAACGACGGCGGCGCTGTAAAAGACGATGACCCGGCCGACCCGCCGCAGGAGGCCGTACTTAAAGGGGTGGGCCTCGAGGCGGCGGTTGGCGTAGTTGACCAGGATGAGGCCCCCGAACATGGCCAGCAGAAAAAGGACGTCTACCAGCTGGCCGACCAGGGATGGGGGGCCGGGCTGGGGCTCGAGCCAGTAATTCGGGTCTAAAAGCCTGGCGGGGTCGAACTCAGGCATTTTTAACCGGCTCGCCCTAGGTGCCGATGGCCGCCCGGCGGGCCTCGGCCAGCTGGCCGTGGCGCTGGACCAGGGCGTTGATAAGGTTTGTAACCAGCGACGGGAACTGTTTTACCAGCTCCAGGACCGCCTCCTGGTGGATGCCGATGAGAACCGAGGGTTCCAGGGCCCGCACGGAGAAGGTTCGGACGCCTTCGCCGAGGATGGCCATCTCCCCGAACAGGTCGCCCCGGCGGAAGGTGGCCAGGTGGCGCTCCCGGTTTTCGTAATCGGCCACGTAGGCCACCAGCCGGCCGCTCTCGACGATGTAAAGCATGTCGCCGGTGCCGCCGGCCGTAAAGACGTTGGTGCCGGCCCGGTACCAGCGCCGGACCATAAGGCCGCGGCCGAATAAGTCCTGACAGGCGGCCGCCAGGGCCTCCGGCATGACCGATTTAAACATCGGGGTTGAGGCCAGGAAGGCCGCCACCGCCTCCGGCCGAAATTCCCGGTCCTCCACGTTTTTTAAGACCTCGGTGGGCTGGACCGGCTGGCGCCGGCCGACGGCGGCGGCCTCCACCACCAGCTCGACCCGGCGGCGGTTTACCAGGAGAAAGGGCGCCTGAAAGCTCAGGTCGGGGTTGAGGTTATAGGCCACCGTGCAGTGGGTCACCGGCAGAAACAGGCGCTGGGGGTCGTGGATGTAGTCGATGAGACCGGCCCCCTGGACCCGGTGGATGGTGCCGTCGACGGTGAAGGGCCAGGCCTCGATGAGGGCCCTTACCCGCTCCCGCTCGACCACCATCTGGGCCCGGTCGGGGGGGCGCTCGTAGCCGGCGATATCCCGGGGCATCGCCAAGATGACCTGGTCCCGGTTGAGGACGATGAAGCCGGCCTGGACCTCTTCCTGCCGGGGGGCGTAGAGCCGCTGGAAGGTGGCGTCCTGGAGCCGGATGAATTCCTGGTCCAGGTCGTTCATCATATCGGAAAACCGGAACTGGCGGGTGTAAACGTAGCCGGTGTACCGGCTGTGGGCGGTGAAAAAGACCCCGTAGACGACGTAAACTTCGCCGGGTCGGAAGCTCACCGTTTGCATTTGCTCACAAGCAATTATAATTAGTCCGATAGGATGGCCGACGACCTGATTGCGGAGGTGGGACGGGCGGTGGAACGGCTTCGGGGGATCGCCCAGGATCCATACGACCGGGAGCGGTACACCGAAATTCTGGCGGTTGCGGCCCGGCTCTCTAACCTGCTTTCGGCCGGGGCCGGCATCCCCGAAGCCGGAATTCTTGCCCGCTGGCGGGAAGAGGTGGTGCCCGGCGACCCCACTTACCCGACCCCAAAGGTTGGGGTCGGGGCGGTTATCTTCGACCGGCACGACCGGATTCTGCTCATTCGCCGGGCAGATACGGGGCGCTGGTTCGTACCGGTGGGCTGGGCCGACATTGGCTACACCCCGGCGGAAGTGGCGGCCAAAGAGGCCCTGGAAGAGACCGGCCTGGTGGTGCGGCCGGTAAAACTCATCGGCGTCTACGACAGCATCCGCCACCATTCCCCCCGCCGTCTTCATTACTGCCGGCCGGTAGGCGGGGAACTTAAGCCCGACCCCCGGGAGGTCTTGGAGGTCGGGTTCTTTACCCGGTCCGAGGTGCCGGCCAACACCCACGGCGACCCGGTCTGGGTGGCCCACGCCTTTGCCTGCCACCGGGGCGAACTTACAGAGGCGTACTTCGACCCCCTTTAGGAGGCCCGATGTCCGGACGCATCGAAGGCATCATCCCCCCGATGGTCACCCCTTTCGACGAGGCCGAGGAGCTGGACCCAAAGGCCCTGGCCGATGAGGTGGAGTATCTGGTCGGGGCCGGGGTCCACGGCCTGGCCGTCGGGGGCTCCACGGGGGAGGGGGCGGGCCTCGACCCGGCCGAACTTTATCGGGCCTGCCGGGCGGCCGTGGAAGCCGCCCGGGGCCGGGTGCCCGTCTACGGCAGCGCCATCCCCGACACCACCCGGGAGGCCGTCCGGCTGGGGCTGGCGGCCAAAGAGGCCGGGGTTGCGGGGCTCCAGGTGACCCCGCCCCACTACCTGTGGCGGCCGGACGCCCGGGGCCTGGTCGAGTACTACGGCCGCCTTGCCGAGGCGGTGGGCCTGCCCATCATCGTTTACAACGTGCTTCCCTGGGCGCCCATCCCGGCCGACACCATGGAAAAGCTTGCGGCGGCGGTGCCCCTGGTCCAAAGCGTCAAGCAGAGCGGGGGCGACCTGCACACCCTGGCCGACCTGCTTCTGCGCCTGGGGGACCGGCTGACGGTGCTGAGCGCGGTGGACGACCTGCTTTACCCCTCCTTTGCGCTGGGGGCCCACGGGGCCGTCGCCGCCGTCGTCACGGTGGCCCCGGCCCTGGGGGTAAGCCTCTTCGAGGCCGTCCGGGCGGGGCGCCACGGGGAGGCCCTGGGTCTCCACCGCCGGCTCCTGACCATCTGGCGGGCGGTGGAGGGTCCTAACCTGCCGGCCAAGGTAAAATACGCCCTCGAACTCCAGGGCCGCCGGGCCGGACGCCCCCGGAGCCCCCTCCGGCCCCCGGATGAGGCCGAAAAGGAGGCCATTCGGCAGGCCCTGGCCGCGGCCGGCATTATCCGGGGGTCGGGGGGTGGCCCCGGGCCGGGCGGGGTCCCGGCCCGGCTCGTCCTTTACGTGGACGGGGCCAGTTCGGGGAATCCGGGACCGGCGGGCATCGGGGTTGTCGCCTTCGCCGACGGGCGGCGGGTGGGCAGCTGGGGGGAGGCGGTGGGACGGGCCACCAACAACGAGGCCGAATACCTGGCCTTAAAGCGGGCCCTAGAGCTGGCCCTGGAGCTGGGCGCCCGGCAGGTGGAGGTCCGGCTGGATTCGGAGCTGGTTTACCGGCAACTGCGGGGCGAATACCGGGTTCTTGACCGGCGGCTCCGGGGCCTCTACGAGGCCGTGCGCCGCCTGGCCGGCCGCTTTGAGGCCTTCGACCTTAAATGGGTGCCCCGGGCCGATAACGCCGAGGCGAATCGGCTTGCCCGGCAGGCAGTCCGCCTGGGGGCCCAGGGTCCCGGTTGACCTGGCCCCGGCTGGAAATGGGGGCGGCCCATCTGCTAATATAAAGTTGAGTTTGACGCTAAACAATAACGGAGGGGTACGGCCGCCGATGCGCATCTCCATGAAGGCCGATTACGGCATCCGGGCGCTGGTGGACCTGGCCCGTCACTACGGTGAGGGGCCGGTGCAGACCAGCGAGATCGCGGCCCGCCAGTTCATCCCCGAACCTTACCTGGACCAGCTGCTGACGGTGCTGCGCAAGGCCGGCCTTATCCGGAGCATCCGGGGACCCCAGGGCGGCCACATGCTTATGCGCCCCCCCAACCAGATCACCATGGGGGAGGTCGTGGCCGCCCTCGAGGGCAATATCGCCGTCCTGGACTGCCTGGACGACCTGGGCGCCTGCCAGCTCTCCGAGCGGTGCGGTCAGCGGTCGGTCTGGCAGGAGGTCCGGGCGGTGACCCGGCGCATCCTCGATTCGGTCACCCTTCAGGACCTGCTGGAGCGGGAAGAGCAGGCCGAAACCCGGGTGGTCTATCACATCTAAGGGGGAGCCATGGCCGAGGGGACTCCGCGCAAGGTCTTAGCCCGGCCCAAAATCGCCGAAAGTGTCCTGGACCTTATCGGCAACACCCCCATGGTCCGGCTCAACCGGCTGCCCAGGCCGGGCTCGGCCACCGTCTACGCCAAGCTGGAATCCCTTAACCCGGCCGGAAGCGTCAAGGACCGCATCGCCCTGGCCATGGTGGAGGCGGCCGAGCGGGCCGGGATTTTAAAGCCCGGAGACACCATCGTGGAGCCGACCAGCGGCAACACCGGCATCGGCCTGGCGATGGTGGCCGCCGTAAAGGGCTACCGGCTTATCCTGACGATGCCGGAGGATATGAGCCTCGAGCGGCGACGGCTCCTCCAGCGGTTCGGGGCGGAGATAATCCTTACCCCGGCCATCGAGGGGATGACCGGGGCGGTTTACGCCGCCCGGGAGCTGGTGGAAAAGTGCGGCTACTTTATGCCCCAGCAGTTTGAAAACCCGGCCAACCCCGAGATTCACCGGCAGACGACGGCCCGGGAGATCCTGGAGGCCACCGACGGGAAGGTGGACGCCGTGGTCATCGGCATCGGCACCGGCGGCACCATAACGGGGGTGGGCGAGGTGCTTAAGCAGGAGGTTCCGGGGGTGCTGGTGGTCGGGGTGGAGCCGGCCAGGGCCCCGGTGCTGGCCGGGGGCAAGTTCCGGCCCCACGCCATTCAGGGGATGGGGGCCAGCTTCGTGCCCGGGGTGCTCAACCGGGAAGTCATCGACGAGCTCATCCACGTCCGGGATGAGGATGCCATCGCCACCGCCGCCCGGCTCACCCGGGAGGAGGGGCTGCTGGTGGGGATATCCTCCGGGGCCAACGTCTTTGCGGCCCTGCAGGTGGCGGAGCGGCTCGGGGCCGGCAAGGTGGTGGTGACCATCCTGCCCGATACCGGGGAACGCTACCTGACGATGCCATTTTAACCGACGGAGGGTGATGGTGAAGATGCCGGTCAACGTCTACATCGGGACGCCCCTGCGGCGGTTCACGGGCAACCAGGCCCGGGTCCAGGTGGAGGCCCGGGATGTGGCCGAGGCCCTGGACCGGCTTGCGGCCCGGTTTCCCGGGCTTAAGGCCGAGCTTTTCGACGAGGCGGGCCGGCTGCGCCGGTACGTCAACGTCTACGTGAACAGCCAGGAGATCGAGGACCTGGCCGGTCCGAATACCCCCGTCCGGGACGGGGATGAGATTGCGGTGGTGCCGGCCCTGGCCGGGGGGGCCGCCCCCCGGACCCTCACCCCCGAGCAGGTGATCCGCTACAGCCGGCACATGATCATGCCGGAGATCGGGGGGGCCGGCCAGCGCAAGCTTTTGGGGTCCAGCGTCCTGGTCATCGGGGCGGGGGGGCTGGGCTCCCCGGCCATTCTCTACCTGGCCGCCGCCGGGGTCGGCCGGATCGGGGTCGTGGACTTCGACGTGGTCGACCTTTCGAACCTGCAGCGGCAGATCATCCACCACACCGACGACATCGGCCGGCCGAAGGTGGAGTCGGCCCGGGACACCGTCCGACGCCTCAACCCCGATGTCGAGGTGGTACCCTATAACACCCCCCTTACTTCGGCCAACGCCCTGGATATCATCAAAGACTACGACGTCGTCGTTAACGGCTCGGACAACTTCCCCACCCGCTACCTGGTCAACGATGCCTGCGTCCTTCTGAAAAAGCCCCTGGTGGACGCCAGCGTCTTTAAGTTCGACGCCCAGGTCACGGTCTTTATGCCGGGCCGCGGCTGCTACCGGTGCCTCTACCCGGCCCCGCCGCCCCCCGGGGCGGTGCCCAACTGCGCCGAGGCGGGGGTCTTCGGGGTGGTTACCGGGCTGGTGGGCTGCATCCAGGCCACCGAGGCCATAAAGCTGATTCTCGGGCTGGGCGAGCCGTTGGTCGGACGGCTGCTGCTCATCGACACCCTGGCGATGGATTTCCGCACGGTCAAGATCCGCCGCAACCCCAACTGCCCGGTCTGCGGGGACAACCCCACCATCACCGAGCTCATCGACTACGAAGCCTTCTGCGGCGTGCCCGTGCTCGCCCAGAGCTGAAGACCCGGAGAGAAGGACCATGGCGGTTGAAGTTCGGGTTCCGGCGATCCTCCAGTCGGCCGTGGGCGGCCAGAAGGTGCTTAAGGTGGAAGGCCGCACGGTCGGGGAAATCCTGGACCGGTTGGAACAGCAGTTTCCAGGCATTAAAAAGCTTTTGCTGGACGAGAACGGGGAGATCCGGCGGCACATCAACATCTATTTAAACGACGAGGACGTCCGCTTCCTCCAGCGGCTCGATACCCCCGCCCGGGACGGGGACGTCCTTTCCATCCTGCCGGCCCTTGCCGGAGGCCAGGACCATGCGCTGCGATGACATTCTGGGGGCCATCGGCCGGACGCCCCTGGTGGAGCTTAAGCGGTTCCGGCCGAAGGAAGGGGTTCGCATCTTTGCCAAGCTCGAGGGCCACAACCCCTCGGGGAGCCTCAAGGACCGGATCGCCAAGTACATGGTCGAGCGGGCCGAGGCCGAGGGCAAGCTCACCCCGGATAAGGTTGTCCTCGAGCCCACCAGCGGCAACACCGGCATCTCCCTGGCCATGGTCTGCCGGGTGAAGGGCTACCGGCTCAAGGTGGTGATGCCCGAAAACGTAAGCGTCGAGCGCCGGCAGGTGCTTCAGGCCTTCGGGGCCGAGATAATCCTTACCGACGGCCGCCGGGGCACCAACGGCGCCATCGAGGTGGCCCTCAAGCTGGCCGAGGACCCCCAGTACTTTATGCCCTACCAGTACGGGAACCTGGCCAACCCCCTGGCCCACTACGAGACCACCGGGCCGGAGATCCTCGAAGACCTGCCCGACGTCGACGTCTTCGTCGCCGGCCTGGGCACCGGCGGCACCCTGATGGGGGTCGGCCGACGCCTCAAAGAGTACAACCCGAACATCCGGGTGATCGCCGCCGAACCCCACCCCGGGGAGCAGGTTCAGGGCCTCCGAAGCCTGGAGGAGGGCTTTGTCCCCCCGATTCTCGACCTTAACCTGCTGGACGGCAAGATCCTGGTCCGGGCCATCGACTCCTTCCGGCTTACCCGGGAACTGCTTCACCGGGAGGGGATCTTTGCCGGCATCTCCTCCGGGGCGGCCCTCTACGCCGCCCTTAAATACGCCGAGCGGCTCACCTCGGGCAACATCGTCGTCCTCTTTGCCGACGGCGGCTGGAAGTACCTGTCCAGCGGCGTCTGGACCACCCCGACCGAAGAGCTGGCCGAGACGGCCGAGAAGGTCATCTGGTGGTAGCCCTTGGAGCGGGAAAGGATTCGGCTTACAACCTTATCCCACGGCGCCGGCTGAGCCTGCAAGCTGAGTCCTGAGGACCTCGTCGAGGTCCTGAGCCGGGTGCCCTTTTTTGCCGACCCCAACGTCCTGGTCGGCCTCGACCGGCCGGACGACGCCGGGGTTTACCGTCTTTCGGACGACCTGGCCGTCGTCCAGACGGTCGACTTCTTTACCCCCATCGTGGACGACCCCTATCTTTTCGGCGGCATTGCGGCCGCCAACGCCTTAAGCGACATCTACGCGATGGGCGGCCGGCCCCGCTTCGGCCTGAACATCATCGGCTTCCCCGTTAACACCCTGCCCCGGGAGGTGCTGGTGGAGATCCTGCGGGGCGGGGCCGAGAAGGCCCGGGAGGCCGGGGTTTCGATTATCGGCGGCCACTCCATCGACGACCCGGAGCCCAAGTACGGGCTGGTGGTGACCGGAACCGTCCACCCCGAGCGCATCATCACCAAGACGGCCGCCCGCCCCGGCGACCGCCTCTTTCTGACCAAGCCTTTGGGAACGGGCATCATCTCCACGGCCATCAAGCGGGAGGTGGCCCCGCCCGAGGCCGTGGCCGAGGCCGTCCGCTGGATGCTCACCCTCAACCGGGACGCCTCGGAGGCGATGGTGGAGGTGGGGGTGCGGGCGGCCACCGACGTCACCGGCTACGGCCTTCTGGGCCACCTCTACGAGATGGTCCGGGAAAGCCCCCTGGGGGCGGAGGTCTACTTCGAGGCGGTGCCCCTGATGCCGGCGGTCCGGGAGCTAGCCGAGGCCGGGGTGGTGCCCGGGGGCACCCGCCGAAACCTGGCCTTCGTCTCCGGCACCGAAAAGGCCGGCCGGCTGCGGGTCGAGTGGGCCGACGCCTTCACCGAGGCCGAAAGGCTCATCCTGGCCGACGCCCAGACCTCGGGCGGCCTGCTCATCGCCGTCGGGCCGGAGCGGGCCGGGGCCCTTCGGGCCGCCCTGGCCCGGCGGGGGGTGCCCGCCTGGGAGGTGGGCCGGTTTCTGTCCGAGGCCGAGGCGGCCCGGTGGGCCGTCCGGGTCGTCCGGAGGCGGCCCGAGGGGCCCTAGGCCTGGTTCTGGGAAGGGCCGGAGTCCTCGGTCCTGGGCGTGGGCGGAAGGACGGCGATTATCTCGTTAAAGACCGTCAGGTTCGGAATGTAGATGAGCCGGCCGTCGTCGGCCCGGATCCGGGTCACCCGGAGCTGGACGTCCTCGATAACCCCCAGGCTGTCCTTAAGGGCCACCCGGTCGCCGATCTTAAAGGGCCGCTCGATGAGCAGATACAGGCCCACGACCCAGTTGCGCAGAACGTCCTGGAGGGCAATGGAGATGGCCAGGCTGAAAAGGCCGACCCCGGCCGCCAGGGCCCCCAGCTCGGTCCCCCAGACCCCCAGGATGACCAGCCCGGCCACCGCCCAGATCCCCCCCTGGATGATCCGGGCGACCAGGAGGCGGGCGTTGGGCTCGGCCCGGGTCCGGGCCAGCACCTGGTTTACCAGGCCCGAAACCCGCCCGGTAACCAGGTAGGCGACCCCTAAGATGACCAGGCTTATAAGCAGCCTGACCAGCAGGGCGGTGAGTAAAACCCCTGCCGATTCGAGCTGGGCCGGCTGAAAGACCATAGGTCCCCTCCCAAAGCTGGCGGGCTAAGGGCGGCCGTCGAGGACCTCCCGCCTGACGACGGCGATGTACGGAAGGTTGCGGTATTTCTGCCGCAGGTCGAGGCCGTAGCCGACGACGAACTGGTTGGGGATGGTGAAGCCCACGTACCGGACCGGGATGGGAACCAGACGCAGGGCGGGGCGGTCCAGAAGCACGCACACGTGCAGGCTTGCCGGCCGGCGGGCCTCCAGGGTCCGGAGGATATACCGGAGGGTCAGGCCCGTATCGATGATGTCTTCGACGACCAGGACGTGGCGGCCCTCGATGTTTTCGTCCAGGTCCTTGGTTATTCGGACGACGCCGCTGGGGCTCTGGGGGGAATAGGAGCTTATCGCCAGAAAGTCTATGCTTATGGGGATGGTAATGTGCCGGATCAGGTCGGCCAGGAAGAAGACCGTTCCCCGCAAAACCCCCACCAGGACGGGCTCCAGGCCCTCGTAATCCCGGGAGACCTCCGCCCCGAGCTCGGCGACCCGTCGGCCGATGGTCTCGGCGTCGAGTAGGACCGTAGCGACGACTTCCTGGGCAAAGGTTACGGCCACTTAAGGGACCCCGCGGCCGGGCTACTGTTTGGGAGCCGGCGGCCCCGACCCGTTGGTGGGCGGCGAACCGAGCAGCCCCGAGATGCCGTACTTGAGGAAGAGGTTCCGAACATCCCGGGCGTAAAAGAGCCGGATATTCACCCAGGGGTAAAGCTCCCGGAGCCGCCGGAGCTTCTGGTTTTTCCGGGTTACCAGCCGCTGGCGGAGGGTGGTGAGCTCGACGTAAAGGTCGAACTCCGGCAGGTAAAAGTCGGGGGTGAAGCTCTGGGTTGGCCGGCCGTGTTCGTCCCAGCGGAGGGGAAACGAGCGGGGCTCGTATTCCCACCTGATCTGGTAAAAATCGAGGAGACGGGCAAACTCCGCTTCGGCGACGTGGGCGAAAACGACCCGGCCGTCGGGCGACCTGAGTTCAGCCGGGGCCGGCGCTTTCCCCTTCCGGTTCTTCCGCTTTCTGGCCATCTCCCCCCGGTTAAGGGTGCATCCACTTTAAGTTTAGCAGATAATAGATAAAGGAGCCTAAAAAGCGGGGGTGAAAGATGGAGACGCGGCCGGGCCGGGGCTGGCGGTTCGCCACGGGGGTGTTCGGGGGGCTGGTTTTCGGGCTGACGGTCCTGGGTATCAAGCTGACGGCCGGGTGGGCAACCCTGCCCGACGTTCTGGTCGAACGGCTGCTGCTGGTCGTCCCCCTCGACCTCTTTTCCCTGGGCATAAGCCTTCTGGGCGGCTGGGGCAAGGTCGTTTTTTACCTGGGGATGCTCCTGGGCCTGGCCGGGATGGGGGGCCTCGTAAGCCTGGCCCTCGGGCCGGTGGCCTCGTGGGCGGCCGGCCTCGGGGTTGGGCTTGGGGCCTGGGTCCTGCTGGGGCTGGTGGGGATGCCCCTGCTCGGGGCCGGGCTTTTCGGGGCGGGCCTTCCGGGCGGGGTCTTCCCGGCCGCCGGCGGCCTGCTGGTTAACTGCCTGGGCTACGGCCTGGGGCTTGGGGCGGCCTGGAAGTTTCTGGGGGCCGCCGAAGCGCCGGCCGCCCCGGACGTCGGCCGGCGCCGCCTCCTGGCCGGGATCGGGGCCGGGGCCGGCCTGCTGGTGGCCGGCGGGGGCCTCCTGCGCCTGCTCAACCCGGCCGGAAGCCAGACGGGGGGCGGCTTTATCGGCCCCGCTACCCCCGAAGAGCCGATGCCCCCGGAAATCACCCCCAACGACCGGTTTTACATCGTCTCCAAAAACATCGTCGACCCGACGGTGGACTTAGTCCGCTGGCGGCTGGAAGTCGGGGGCCTGGTCGACCGGCCCTTTACCCTCCGCTACGACGACCTTCGGCGGCTGCCGGCCAAAGAGGAGGTTGTAACCTTTGAGTGCATAAGCAATGAGGTCGGGGGCGACCTCATAAGCACCGCCCGCTGGCGGGGGGTTCCCCTGGCCTATCTTCTGGAGCAGGCCGGAATCCGGGCCGGCGTCCGGAAGGTGGTCATCCGGGCCTGGGACGACTACTCGACGGCCATACCCCTGGAGAAGGCCCGGCATCCCGGTACGATCCTGGCCTACGAAATGAACGGGGAGCCCCTCCCCCACAAGCACGGCTTCCCCCTCCGGCTGGTCGCCCCCGGCCTTTACGGGATGAAGAATCCCAAGTGGGTCACGGCCGTGGAGGCGGTGGATTATGACTATCTAGGTTTCTGGGAACAGCGGGGCTGGAGCGACCGGGCGGTCGTCAAGACCATGTCCGAGATTATCGTTCCCAGCCGGACGCTGGCCGTCCGGGGCCCCGGGCCCCTGCGGCTGGGCGGGGTGGCCTTTGCCGGCGACCGGGGGATCCTCCGGGTGGAGCTGAGCTTTGACGGGGGCCGGACCTGGCGGCCGGCCCGGCTGCGCCCGGCCCTCTCCCCTTACAGCTGGGTGCTCTGGACGGCGGAGTGGGACCCGCCCCCCGGTAGCTACCGGGTGGTGGTCCGGGCGGTGGACGGGAACGGCGAGGTCCAGGACCCCACCCCCCGGCCGCCCCTCCCCGACGGGGCCTCGGGTTACCACGCCATCACCGTCCGGATCCGGGAGGTTTAGGCCCGGCGGTTTCTCAGCCGGCGGGCCAGCCGGTTTAGATACCGCCAGCCCAGCAGGAGCCACCAGAGGAGCTCCCATTTGAGGCGGGTGCGAATCCTTCCGGGACCCACGGCAGGTCAGCTCCCCTCCGGTTATACACCGGCGGGGACGGGTTATAATCCTGGGTAAAGATGGAAGTAGGCGACGAACTTTACCAGGCCCGGCTCGTAAAGCTGGAGCGGCTGCGGGCCCGGGGCATCGACCCCTACCCGCCCCGCTGGCGCCGCACCCACACCGCCGCCGAGGCCCGGGCCCTTTTCGAGGCGGCCGAGGCCGGCCGGGCCTCGGCCCCCGCCCAGGTCCGGGTTGCCGGCCGGCTGGTGGGCCTCCGGGTGATGGGCCGCCTCACCTTCGCCCACATCCAGGACGGCGCCGGCCGCCTTCAGCTGGCCTTTCGGCAGGATATCCTCGGGCCGGGGCGCTACGAGGTTCTTAAAGACCTGGACCTGGGGGATTTCGTCGGGGCGGCCGGCCCCCTTTTTCGGACCAGGACGGGGGAGATTACCGTCGAAGTGCACGACTTCGCCGTCCTGGCCAAGGCCCTGCGGCCCCTGCCGGAAAAGTGGCACGGCCTGGTCGACGTCGAAAAGCGCTACCGTCAGCGCTACCTGGACCTCATCGCCAACGAGCGGTCCCGCTGGGTTCTTAAGACCCGAAGCCGGATTGTGGCGGCCATCCGGGAGTTTCTGGACGGCCGGGGCTTTATCGAATTGGAGACCCCCGTCCTTCAGACCAGCGCCACCGGGGCCGCCGCCCGCCCCTTTGTAACCCACTACGAGGCCCTGGACCAGGACGTTTACCTGCGGATCTCCCTGGAGCTTTACTTAAAGCGGCTCGTCATCGGGGGTTTTGATAAGGTCTACGAGATCGGCCGGGTCTTCCGTAATGAGGGGCTCTCCACCAAGCACAACCCCGAATTTACCATGCTCGAAAGCTACGAAGCCTACGCCGACTACCAGGACGTGATGCGGCTGGTGGAAGAGCTGGTGACCTACGTGGCCGGGAAGGTTTTGGGGACCTTAAAAATAACCTTCGCCGGCCACGAAATCGACCTGACGCCCCCCTGGCGGCGAATAACCCTGCGGGAGGCCATCAGGGAGTTCACCGGCATCGACTTCGAAGAATATCCCGACGCCGAATCCCTGGCCGACCGGGCCGCCCGGCTGGGGCTTCGGGTCGACCCGGCCCGGGGCCGGGGCAAAATCATCGACCGGCTCCTGCAGGAGTTCGTCGAGCCGAGGCTCATCCAGCCCACCTTCGTCCTGGACTACCCGGTGGAGATGTCCCCCCTGGCCAAGCGCAAGCCGGAGAACCCCCGGCTGGTGGAGCGGTTTGAAGGCTTCGTCGGGGGTATGGAGGTGGCCAACGCCTACACCGAGCTTAACGACCCCGTGGACCAGCGGGAGCGCTTTTTAGAACAGCGCCGCCGGCTCCTGGCCGGGGATGAGGAGGCCGAACAGGTCGACGAGGATTTCCTGGTCGCCTTAGAGCACGGCATGCCCCCCACCGGCGGCCTCGGCATGGGCATCGACCGGCTGGTGATGCTCCTTACGGATAACCAGTCCATCCGGGAGGTGATCCCGTTCCCCCACCTCCGGCCCCTCCCGCCGGAATAGGCCCCTTCTTATGGCCGAACACCCCCTCTACGTCGCCTTCCTCTGGCACATGCACCAGCCGGAGTACCGCAACGGCCTCACCGGGGAGGTAATCCTGCCCTGGACCCGGCTCCACGCCGCCAAGGACTATCTTCACATGGCCCGGCTGGCGGCCGAATTTCCCCGGCTTAAAGTGACCTTCAACCTGACGCCGGTTCTTATAAGCCAGCTGGAAGACTGCGCCGCCGGCCGGACCACCGACCGGGCCGAGGCCTTGAGCCTTAAGGACCCGGCGGAGCTTACCCCCGACGAAAAGCGGGAGATTTTACGCCTCTTTTTCAGCATCAACCCCGACCGGGTCATCCGCCGCTACCCCCGGTATGCCCGCCTCTTCGAGCTCAGGGCCGAGGCCGAAAAGGACCCGGACCTCTTCGGGCCGGCCTACTGGCGGGACCTCCAGGCCTGGTTCAACCTGGCCTGGGTCTCCCCCGACCAGGTCGAGGCCGACCCGGAGCTTTCGGCCCTGGTGGCCCGGGGCCGGGACTTCACCCCCGACGATATCCGGCTTATCCTGCGCAAGCACCGGGAGTTTGCCCGGCAGACCCTGCCCGCCTACCGCCGGCTTACCGAATCGGCCCAGGCCGAGGTCACCACTTCCCCCTTTTACCACCCCATTCTGCCCCTGCTTATCGACGGCACGTCGGCCCGGCGGGCCAGCCCGGGCCTTCCCCTGCCCGACCCGCCCCCGGCCTGGCCCGAGGACGCCTTTGAACAGCTCCGGCTGGCCGTGAGCTTGGCCGAACGCACCTTCGGCCGGCCGCCGGCCGGCCTCTGGCCCCCGGAGGGGGCCATCTCCGCCGAGACGGTGGGGCTGGCCGGCCGTTTTGAAAACTTTCGCTGGCTGGTCACCGACGAGGGCATCCTCACCCGGAGCCTGGGCGCCTGGGTGGAACGGGACGCCGACGGCAATCCCCTCAACCCCCAGGTCCTCTATCAGCCGTACCGGGTAAGGGCCGGCAACGGCCGGGCCCTGGCCGTATTCTTCCGGGACCAGGTCCTTTCGGACCGGATCGGCTTCGTTTACCGCCACTTTTCGGGGGTGGATGCCGCCCGGGATTTTTACGGCCGGCTTAAGGTGATCCGGCAGCGCCTGCCCAAGGACCGGCCCTTCGTGGTCACGATTGCTCTGGACGGCGAAAACTGCTGGGACGGCTACGAGGAGAACGGCAACCCCTTCCTGCGCACCCTTTACCGCCTCCTTACGGAGGACCCGGAGCTTAAGACCGTTACCTTTAGCGAGTACCTGGCCCATTTCCCGCCCGAAGTCGAGCTGGAGCGCCTCCACACCGGCAGCTGGATTGGGGCCCACCTGGAGACCTGGATTGGGGAGCCGGCCCAGAACCGGGCCTGGGAATACCTGGCCCGGACCCGCTCGGAATTTCTGCAGTTTCAGGCCGCCAACCCCGGCATGGACCACGAGCTGCTGGCGGCCGCCTGGCGGTCGATATATACCGCCGAGGGCAGCGACTGGTTCTGGTGGTACTATTCCCGCCACGACCCCGGCCCCGAGAACCCCTTCGACCAGGCCTTTCGGTCCCACCTGGCCAACGTTTACCTGGTCACCGGCCGGCCCGCCCCGGGCTGGCTCCTGGAACCCATCCGGCCGGAGCCGGCCCGGCCCCCCGCCCGGCCGCCCCAGGGCCAGGTCAGCCCGCCCCTGGACGCCGACCCGGCCGGGAACGGCTGGTCTGATGCCGGGTGGGTGGAGCCCCCCATCGAGGCCACCACCATGCGGCCCGCCCTGGTGGTCTTTCGCCGGGTCCTCTACGGGTACGACCGGGCGAACCTTTACCTGCGGGTCGAGGGCCACCGGCCGGTGGACGAATACGGCTTCTCGGCCCTGCTGCGGTTTCCCCACCGGCCCCAGACCCGCCGCCTCAGGACGGGCCTCCCGGTGGACTGGCCGGGCCTGCCGGCCGGGGTGGGTTTCTCGGCCGAGGTGGCGGTGGAGCCCCTGAGCGGCGAGGCCGTCCTCTTTCTGGCCGAAGGGGACGGCCACTGGCGGCGGGTCGAGGCCGAGGTCGGCCTGGCCGTGGGACCCCGGGTGGTCGAGTTGCGCCTGCCCCTGAGCGGCCTCGGCCTGGGTCCGGGCGACCGCCTCGAACTCCTCTTTCTGGCCCGCAAGGGCCCCTTCCCCCTGGAGGTTCTGCCGGCCTCGGGCCTGCTGGCCGTCGAGCTCCGGCCCTTTTAGGCCCCCGAGGCCGGCCCGACCTGTTCGGAGTAGTCGACGACGGCGACGGTCGCCCCGGGCCCGTGAATCTGGCGGGCGGCCCCCAGGGCGGCCTCCACCGACCTAAAGGCCTTAAAGCCGAGGCGTTCGGGAACCTTGGGGTCCACCGCCCCGGCCACGAAGACCCGCCCGGCGTGGCGCAGCCGCCGCAGGGGGTGGGTGGCCAGCAGGCTGTGGACGGGGTGAAAGGCAAAGCCGAACCGGTATTTTTCGATGTAACCGGGGTGGGCGGCGAACTCGGCCTCAAACCGGCCCATAATCTCGTAAGGGTCCAGGGTCTGGGGAAGCACCCGGTCCCAGACCTCCTTATAGGCTGGGTGGTGCTCCAGGTCCCACCCGTCGGGGCAGGGGGTGGCCATAATCACCGTGCAGCCCGGCTTGCCGACGGCCTCGATGTAGCCGCCCAGGTAGCCCAGCCCGCTGGAGACCAGGGTTAGGATGGGATTCGGCCGGGCAAAGACCGCATAGGGGCTGCTGTCCGGAACCCCGTAGACCAGGATCTCCGCCGGCTCCGGGAGGGCCGACCGCCGGGGCGGGAGCCGGGCGGCCAGGGTCTCCAGGGCCGCCTGCCGGGTCTCCCGGACCCCGCCGGCCCAGACGGCCGCCGCCTCCGTGGGGCTGGCCCGGAGCATCTCGATTTTAAAGACCCGTCGGCCGAGGCGGGCCTCTAAATGTTCCCCCATCTCGTCCAGAATCCGGTGCATCCGGTTGTTGCGGATGGACATGGACATCCCGTCGGGGGTGTGGGTCCAGCGGATGGAACGCCAGGTGCTCAGGCCCACGCACACCGACTTCCAGCCCCCGTTAAAACCCAGGTTGTAGCCGGTGTTTAGATAAACCGTCAGGTCGGATTCGGCCACCGCCCGGTGGACCTCCACGTCGTAGCCGGCGGGGGTTTTGCCCAGGTAGACTAGGTTTTCGGGGTCCTCGGCGTCGTGGCAGGAGAGCCTCTCCCCCAGGCCCCCGACCAGCTCCGCCCCGATGGTGGCGGCCAGCTCGGCCCGGTTGAACTTGCGGTGAAGGGCGTTGGCCACCACCGCCCGGATGTTTTCCGGCCGGACCCCGGCGTCCGCCAGGCTCTCCAGGACGGTTTTAAGGGCGACTTCCCGGATGGGTCCCCGGGCCGGGGAGCAGGGGTCGTCGAAGGCGACGAGCACCCGGGCGGCCGGACCCACCAGCTCCTTCAGGGGCGGGCGGCCCAGGGGCCGGCTCAGGGCCCCTTCCAGGGCCGCCCGGAAGTCGGCGAGGGGTTCGAGGCGGGCCTGGGCCGGCCGGATCATCGGGGCGTCTTCGGGAAGCTCCACCGGAATCTTTTCGGTCCCGAACGGCAGGGTCAGAATCCTGGTCATGGCGACCTCCCCGCAACCATAAACTCATCCTTGGGCTGAAGGTCCCGGTTTATATCCGTTATACCGGACCGGTCAAATTCGGGCCCGATGAAGGCCGGCGGATAGGTGTCTAAAAGCCAGCGGAGGCCGCCGGGGATATCCAGGCCCGAATCCCGGTAACGGCCCACCACGAAGGGGTCCGCCAGCCGGCGCCAGATGGCCTCCCGGTCGACCACGATGGGCTCGTTGCTCCCCACCAGGATGATGCCGAAGCTCACCACGTAGGGGAAGGCCTTTACGAAGGTGTCGTGGGTGCGCAGGGTCGGCACCCAGGTGACCGCCAGGCCCCCGGGCTTGAGCCGTTCCCGCATCAGGGTGAAGTACTCCAGGGAGTAGAGGTTTCCGGCGTAGGCGCTGTTGGGCCGGAGGGCATCGGCCTCGATGATGTCGAACTTCCGGTCGGTGCGGGCCAGGTAGGTTCGGCCGTCCCCGACCACCAGCTCGATGCGGGGGTCGGCCCAGAGCAGCCGGAGGGGCCGGTAAGGCTGGCGGGCGGCCAGGGCCCGGAGGGCCTCCGGCTGGGAGGCGACGATCTCGATGCAGGTCACCCGGGTGGTCTCGGGCCGGCTGGCGATGTTGAACAGGGTATCCCCCGACCCGAGGCCGATGACGGCGACCTCTTTGGGGTTCGGGTGGAGCACGGCCGGCAGTATTCCCAGGAGGGTGTGGGTTCCGCCGAAGGGTACCCAGCTCTCCCCCCGGCCGTTGGCGAAAATGAACGAGCGGCCGCCGAAATCCGGCCGCTCGTTTTTTATCAAGGAGAGGCCGGAGCCGTCCTCAAAAAAGATTACCCGGTCCGGGGTGGTGCCGTGGAGCTTGGCCCAGAGGAGGTCGGCCCGGGGCCCGCCCAGCAGGGCCGCCGCCCAGAGGCCCAGGGCCGGGAGGGCCCAGGCGGCCCGCCGGGCCGGGGACCCGGCGAGGCCGGCGGCCAGGAGCAGAAGGCCGCCGCTTAAGACCACCAGGAGCCGCAGGGTCTCGGCCGTTCCCAGCACCCCCAGCAGGACGGCGCCGGTGGCCACCGTGCCGCCCAGGCTGCCGGCGATGTTGGCCGTTTGGAGCCAGCCCACCCGCCGGCCGACCTTTTCGGCGTCGGTCTGGGTCGCCTTCTGCAGGAAGGGGAAACTGAGGCCCATCAGGAAGGTCGGGGGGCCGACGACGGCCGCCGGCAGCAGAAAATATATTCCCAGAAACTTCACGGTCAGGCGATCCGCGGCCGGGTCGAAGGGGGCGACACCCCGCAGGTATTCCCGCAGGTTGGCCAAGGCCTGCCCGACGTCCAGGGGCTCGTACTCCCCGAAGTAGCCCCAGAGGGGGGCCAGGGCGGGCACCCGGTCGACGGCCCCCACCAGCAGGGCCAGGGATGCCAGGGCGTAGGCCCCGACAGCGGCCTCCAGCACAAGGAAAGTTCGGGCCGGATTCCGGCTCCGGCCCACCAGGCCGATGCCGGCCAGGGTTCCCAGGGCAAGGCCCCCCAGGTAGACCCCCAGGAGGGTGCCGAAGGTGAAGGCGGTGGCTTTGAGCATGGTGCTGAGCAGCCGAAACCAGAGGATTTCCAGGGAGAGGTTTATAAACCCCGTCAGGCCGTAGACGGCGGCCCAGGCCCCAAAGCCGAGGCCGGGCCCGGACCGGCCGGGGTCTGCGGCCGGCGCCGGCCGTGGGGCCCGGGAGGGGGGCGGGGCCGCCAGGAGGCCGAGGGGGATGGCGGTGGCGGCGCAGGCGAGGTTGAGGGCGGCCCCGAGGTGGAGGGCCGCCTCGAAGTCCATCCGGCGCAGGATAAACCAGGTGGTAACCAGGGCCCCCGCCGCCGCCCCGAAGGTGTTCACCCCGTAGAGGGCGCCGATGGTTCCGGGGGCGGCCTCCAGGGTGGAGGCCAGGGCCCGGGAGAGGAGGGGCAAAGACATCCCCATAAAGAAGGTGGGAAAGAGCATGCTTAAAAAGAGCACCACCCCCAGGCTGAAAAGGTCCCGGGCCAGGTAGCCGTGCTGGACATAAAGACGGTCATAGTAAAACCCCTTGCTCAGCAGGGCAAAGACCCCCACCGAAAGCTCGGCCAGGCCGAAGAGGGCCAGCGCCCGGTTCCGGGGCAGGCGGTCGGCGATGTAGCCCCCGGCCAGGCTGCCGCAGCCCAGGCCGGCCATGAAGGCGGCCACGGTCACCGTTACCGAGTAGACGTCGGCCCCGGAGAAGAAAACCAGCATCCGCTGCCAGACCACCTGGTAAAGGAGGGCCGCAAACCCCGAGAGGAAAAAGGCGGCCAGGGCGGCCGGCAGGGCCAGGCGGCCGCTAACGGCCGGGGAGACGCCGGCCGTTACCCCCGCCGTCTTCACCGAAGCCTCCGCAACCCCCAGGCCGCCAGCCGGCCGAAAACCCCCAGCCGAAGCTCCAAAAGCAGGAGGGCCAGGCTGGCCGCGCCGGCCGAGGTGATAACGTAGCCCCGCCGGAAGCTTTCCGGGAGATAACGGAACTCCACCTGGTGGACCCCCGGCGGAACCCGGACGGCCCGGAAGATGTAATTGGCCCGGTAAATCCGGGCCGGCACCCCGTCCACGGTGGCCGCCCAGCCGGGATAGTAGCTGTCGGCCAGGACCAGGTAGGCCCAGTAAGGGGTCGAAACCTCGAGGCGGAGGCGCTCCGGCTCATCGACCAGCCAGCGGACGGCGCCCGGCTGGTCCCGGTTCGGGGCGGCCTCCAGCCGCAGGGAATCGACCAGGTATTCGGGCGGGGCCTCCGGGGCCTCGAACACCACCATCCGGGCCGGGTCGTAGGGGCCGCCCTGCATAAAGGCCAGCACGTCGGACCCCGGCGGGAGCACCACCGACTGCCCGGCCAAAAAGGCCCGGGGTAGCGCCCAGGTATTTTCCAGGATGATGCCGTCGTCGCCCCGCCGGATGATGTTGAACCGCTCCCGGTTTAAGGGGTCCAGGTTGTAGACCTCGCCCCGGCGGTAGCTCACCAGGCTGAGGCCGTAAAACTGCAGGGTCGCCCCCGTGGTGAGGCTCTTAAGCTGGACCCGGGCCACGGGGAAGGGTCGGGGGAGGGCAAACTTGGCCAGGTAGGCGTTGGCCTCGAAGCCGACGGTCTTCCACTGGGCCGCCACCATGGGCCTGGCGTGTTTGACCACCGGCCGGACGTCGGCCCGGTCGTAGGCCCATTCGGCGGTGTGGACCCCGGCCAGCAGCCGGAACTCGGCCCGCTCCCCGCCGGGGCCGATGAGGACCACCTCCCCCACGGGGGTTCCCTGCCCCACGTTGAGGCTGTTCTGCAGCAGGGAGATCACCCTGACCTCTTCGGCCTCAAAAACCGGCGAAACCCGGAATCCGGCGGCGGAGGCCGCGCCCCCGGCCGCGGCGCTCAGCAGCGGCCGGGTCGGGTCGTAGGCGGTAAGCTCCGCCGAGGGGAGGGGCACGTACCGGCCCCGGCGGACCACATACTTGACGGCGGCCGCATCCAGCAGGGGACCCTCCACCCAGCCGGCGGCCGCAATAAAGCTTAAATGGCGGGCGTAAACCAGGGATGTGTAGCCGTTGAGGTCACTTAAGCCCAGGGGCAGGAGGGTGTTGGGCTCGAGGCCGGCCCCGGGCAGGGTGAAGACCCGGTCGCCGGGGCCGGCCAGCCTTTTCAGCTCGGCGGCCAGGGGCCGGGGGGCGGCCAGCTCCCTTAAGGGCATGGCCGGGTGGAAGGGGCGGCCGGCCAGGATCAGCTCGGCGGCGACGATTACCGGCACGGCCCCCAGGACGACCCCCCGGCCCCGGCGGAGGCTTAGGGCCAGGGCCGCGGCCAGCAGGGTCAGGCCGACCCAGACGGCGGCCGCCTGGAACCAGAAGTTGTCGGGGGAAAGGCTTGCCCGCAACCCCTCGTAGACCCGCTCCTCGGTCAGGGCCCGGGCCGGCAGCCGCCCCATCCGGGGCAGGGAAAGGTAATAATCCACCCACTCGGCCACCCAGCCGGCCTTCCGGACCACGTCGGCGGCGGCCTGCCGGAGAAGTTCCTGCCCGGCCCAGAGGCCGGCCGCCCAGAGGCCCACCCAGGCCAGCAGGAGCCGGCGCCGCCAGCCGGCGGCGGCAAGGATGGCCTGGACGCCGAGGCCGGCCAGGGCGGCCATCCCCAGGGCGAAAAGCAGGCTGAACCGGCCGGGGGCCCGGATCAGGTTATAAGGGTAAACCTGCCAGAGCCAGAAGTGGACGTTTACCGGGGCGTAATAGGCCAGGGCGACCAGCAGTCCGCCCAGCCCGACCCCGGCCAGGGGGATGGCCGTCCGCCAGGGTCCGAAAATCAGGCCGGTGAGGCCCAGGAAAATCACGGCCGTGCCGACGTAGACGGCCGTCTCCCAGGGGGACCAGAGGGACCAGTCGAAGCCGTCAGGTGTCCGGAAAAAGTAGGGGTTAACCAGGGTCCAGAGGTGGGGCGGGGCGACGGCATGGCGGCCGGCCAGTTCGTAGCTTAGGCCGGTCGCCCGGGCCGAGAAGGTGCCCAGCTCGTGGAGGGGCAGGAGCTGGACCGCCCCAATCACCCCCCCTATGAGGGGGACGCCCAGGAGGATGCCCAGCCCGAGGCCGAGCCGACCGGCCGCCGCGGCCAGGGTTTGGCCCGGGGTCCGGGCGGGGAGCCCGAGGCCGGCCGCCGGGCCTAAGAGGAGCCGGCCCGCCACGTAGACGGCGAGGCCAAAGCCCGTCATCATCGGCACCTGGACGTGGACGGTAAGACATTGAAGCCCGAAGGCCACCCCGGCCCCGACGATGGCGGCCAGCCGGGACCGGCCCCGCCGCCGGAGGGCGGCCTCGGCCAGGGCGAAGACCAGGGGCGCCCAGGCCAGGCCGGTCAGGATGTTGAGGTGGTGAGCCTGGGCCACCGTAAAGCCGGAAAGCATATAAGCGCAGGCCGAGGCCACGGCCCCAAGCCGGCCCAGGCCCAGGGTGCGGCCGAAGGCGTACATGGTCAGGCCGGCGAGGACCAGGTGGGCGGCCACCAGGGCGGTGAAAAGCTCGGCAGGCCCGAGCAGGAGGGCCCCGAAGAAGACCGGCGGGTAGAAGGCCCCCACCTCCCCGTCGGCGAAGAGGGGGTATCCCCCGAGGATGTGGGGGGTCCAGAGGGGAAGCTCAAACTCCCGCAGCCGGCCGTGGATGGCCGCCAGGACCGGGTAGTAAAAGACGACCGTATCCCGCTCGTGGTAAACCAGCCCGGCCCGCAAAAGGGGTCCGAGGAAGGCAAGGCCGGCGGCCACCACTCCGGCCGCGGCCAGAAACTCCGCCGCCGGGCCGGCCCACCGCCGCCGCAGCTCTCCGGCCCCAACCCCAAGACCCCGCAGGCTCAGCCCCGCAACTCTGGCTGCCGCCATGGTGTTCCGAGAGGCCTTTACCTTTTGACGGAGCCCACGACGAAAAGCCTGCCCAGGTTCCGCCGGTACCGGAAGTAGAGGTCGAGGAGGGCCTGGGCCAGGCGGTCCGGGTCGTGGTAGTGGGGGTTGGCCTCGTTGATGACGGGGGCCCAGACCACCCGGACCCCGGAAGGGAGGGGTCCGCCGGGCTCCGGCTTGACCACGTCCCATTCCGGGTGGGTGCTTTTGGCCGGGAGGCTGTTGGCCAGGACGTAATCGAAGGTGCCGCCCCCGGCCTGGTCCACCAGGGTCCGGACGTGGTCGGCCACGGTGAAGTTGTCGGTCTCCCCCTTCTGGGTGGCCACGTTGCAGACGTAAACCCGCAGGGCCCGGGTGGCCCGCAGGGCCTCCCGGATGCCCGAAACCATCAGGTTCGGCAGGACGCTGGTATAGAGGCTTCCGGGCCCGAGAACTACCAGGTCGGCGTCGAGGATCGCCTGCACCGCGGCCGCGTAGGCCGGCGGGTCGGGGGGCACCAGGAACACCCGCCGAATCCGGCCGGTCCGCTTGGGGATCTTCGATTCCCCCCGGACCACCTCGCCCGTCTCCAGCTCGGCGCAGAGCTGGATATCCGCCAGGGTGGCGGGCAGGACCCGGCCCTGCACGGCCAGGACCCGGCCCGACTCCAGGACCGCCTTTTCGAAGCTGCCGGTAACCTCCGTCAGGGCGGCGATGAAGAGGTTGCCGAAACTGTGGCCTTCGAGGCCGCCCCCGTTCTTGAACCGGTACTCAAAGAGCCGGGTCATGAGGGGCTCGGCGGTGGCCAGGGCGGTGATGCAGTTGCGGATGTCCCCCGGGGGCAGGATGCCCAGCTCCTCCCGGAGGCGGCCGGAGCTTCCGCCGTCGTCGGCCACCGTAACGACGGCGGTGATCTGGCCGGTGTAGTTTTTAAGGCCCCGAAGCAGGGTGGAAAGGCCCGTGCCGCCCCCGATGGCCACGACCCGGGGTCCCCGCTTAAGGTACCGGCGCCGGTAAAGGATGTCTAAAAGCTGGGCGCCCGAATAGTCCCCGTGCACGGCCGAAAGGAGGGAGCGATTCAGCTTATAAAGGCCGAACCCGATGAGCCCCAGCCCGGCCCCCAGAAAGAGGAGCGCCCGAACCCAGCGGGGCAGAAACTGGAGGGTGGCGTAGTAAACCCACTCGGGGAAGGTGTAATAATCGTAAATGTCCCGGAGGACGTAGCCGAGGCCCAGGCCCACCACGGCGATGCCCAGCCCCAGGATGATAAGCCAGCGCTTTACCTCAATGCCCGGGGAAAGCCACCTCAGCAGGCTCATCCCGAACCGCCCCCCAGCCGCTCCTTAAGCAGCCGGTTGGTGAGGGCCGGGTCGGCTTTGCCCCGGGTTGCCTTCATCACCTGCCCCACCAGGAAGGTGAGGGCCTGGGCCTTGCCCTTCTGGTAGTCGGCGACGGCGGCCGGATTCTCGGCGATTACCCGGTCGATGACGGCTAAAAGCTGTTCGGCGTCGGTGATGCGCACCAGCCCCTGCTCGGCCACCACCTGACGGGGCAGTTTGCCGGTTCGGAAGACCTCTTCGAAGACCTGCTTGGCGAGCCGACTGCTTAAGGTGCCCTCTTCAAGGAGCTCGATGAGCTCCACGTAATGCTCCGGCCCGAGGCCGGTCTCGGCCAGGCTGCGGCCGGTGGCCTCCAGCAGGCCCCGGGTTTCGTTAAGCAGCCAGTTGGCCAGGGATTTGGCCCGCTGGGGCAGGGGGACTCTGGCCAGGGCCGGCCGGCCCTCGGTAAGCCTTACGGCCGCCTCGAAGAAGTCGGCCAGGGCCTTCTCCTCGGTGAGGAGGCCGGCGTCGTAGCGGCCCAGCCCATACTCGGCCATGAAGCGGTCCCGGCGGGCGTCGGGCAGTTCGGGAAGCCTCTGGCGGATGGACTCCACCCACTCCGGGGCCGGCGTAAGGGGCGGGAGGTCGGGTTCGGGGAAGTAGCGGTAATCGTGGGCGTACTCCTTGGTGCGCTGGGGTACGGTTATGCCCTTATCTTCCAGCCAGCCCCGGGTCTCCTGAACCACCTGCTGGCCGGCTTTAAGCAGGCCTATCTGCCGCTCGATCTCGTAGGCCAGGGCCCGGTAGACCGAGCGGAAGCTGTTCATGTTCTTGACCTCGACCTTGGTGCCGAAGCCGGCCTCCCCCACGGGCCGGACGCTTACGTTGGCGTCGCAGCGCAGGCTTCCCTCCTCCATGCTCCCGGAGGAGACCCCGAGGTACTGCAGGATGGTGCGCAGCTTGACGAGAAAGGCCCGGGCCTCTTCGGGGGAGCGGAGGTCCGGGGCGGTGACGATCTCGAGGAGGGGCACCCCGCTCCGGTTAACGTCGACCAGGGAGTAGGTCTCCCCCGAGGGGTCGGTCCGGTGGAGGAGGCGGGCGGTATCCTCCTCCAGGTGGACCCGGATGATGCCCACCCGTTTGGTCCGGCCGTTCAGGTCGATATCGAGCCAGCCGTTGCGGCAGAGGGGCAGGTCGTACTGGGAGATCTGGTAGTTTTTCATCAGGTCGGGGTACATGTAGTTTTTGCGGTCGAACTTGGAGAACCGGGCGATTTCGCAGTTGAGGGCGAGGCCGGTCATAATAGTGTATTCGACCGCCCGCCGGTTGATGACCGGCAGCACCCCGGGCATGCCCAGGCAGATGGGGCAGACCCGGGTGTTGGGCTCGGCCCGGGCGTAATCTAAGGCCAGGCACCGGCAGAACATTTTGCTCCGGGTTAGAAGCTGGGAGTGGACCTCAAGGCCGATGACCGCCTCGTACTCCATAGCCGCCTAATATTATCACAGTCCTGAGGCCGGGCCTGCGGTCCCCCGGGGATTTGTGGGCGGCCGGCCCATGTGTTAATATTAAGCTAGAATACGTGACGAGGGGGAAGCCCGTGGGAGAATCGGCCGGCAACGGTGCTGCAACCCGGAGCGAGCGCCACTCCTACACGCCGCTGGAGCTTTTCTTCCTCGGCCGGCTGGAGCGATTTCTCCGACTGCGCCGCCAGCACCGGGTCGACCAGCTGCCCCCGGAGCTGATAAAGCTCCTGGACAAGGCCATTCTTTCCACCTATCGGGACTGCCTCCAGCTGGGGATCGGCGAAGAGGCCCGCCGAATCCTGCGCCGCGAGCTCGGGCAGAGCTCGACCTCGTCCGGTTATTCGCAGTCGTAAGTTTCAGGGCCGCCGGCCCTCGGCCCCAGTTTCCCGATGGATTCGGCATCCAACGAACTCAAAGGCAATCTGTGGCTTGCCCGGGCGCTCTTTGACCTGGGTGGGGTCCAGTTCGGCAGTTTCACCCTGGGCCGCTCCACGGTCAACTCGCCCGTGTACATTAACCCCCGGGTGCTGGTGAGCCAGCCCCGGTATCTGAAGGCGGTGGCCGAGCTTATCCGCCAGGAGACCAGCTTCGGCCAGGCCCGCCGCCGCCCCCGAATCGCCCCCTTCGACCTGGTGGCCGGGGTTCCCTTCGGGGGCCTGCACCTGGCCACCGCCTTCTCCCTCCTCACCGAGACCCCGATGATTTACGTCCGGCCCGGGGGCGAAGAGGACCGCCGGATCGAGGGCCGCTACGAGGAGGGCCAGACGGTCCTCATCATCGACGACCTGATAACCACTGGGGGCAGCATTCTGGAGACGGCCGGAATCCTCGAAGCCCACGGCCTTAAGGTGAGGGATGTTATTGTCCTGGTGGACCGGGAACAGGGGGCAACGGAGCGGCTCCGGCGCCGGGGCTACAACCTGGTCCCGATTCTGCGCCTTACGGTGATGCTCAACTATTACTACAATACGGGCCTCATCGACGAATTCTGGTACCGGCGCAGCCTCGAATACCTCCGGGCCAACCAGGCCAGCCCCGAAGAATAAACTGGAAATACTCTGCGACGACCAGGCATTTATATTTTATATGATAAATTCCAGGGGCCTCATGCGGGCCCCTGAAGGCCGTTAGTGGGAGGTGTTACCGTGGCAGGCCGGGAATTTACCCTCAGCAAGGCCGACCCGGGGCCGCCGCAGCTTTGCAACCTCGGCCGGCTCCTCACCGCCCTGGAAGGCCGGGGAATCGACGGCCTTTTCTCCTACTACATCCCGGAACGTCCTTTACCTGAGCGGGTACGGGGCCGGCACCACCGGCATCTACGGTGAGGCCAACGGCGTGGCCGCCTCCGTCCTCTCCCGCCACGACCCGGACCATCCCATCGTCATCGTCCCCGACTTCGAGGTCAATTTTTTTCCGGTATCAACCCACCTGGGTTCGGGATATCCGGCCTTACCGGAGCCTTATTGTTCCCCTCGACCTCCCCTGGAACCCGGATATGCTCGACCGGTTCGCCCCGGTCGAGACCCGAAGCCAGCCCTGGTACGCCGCCGCCAAGGCCAACTATTCCGGGGGCTTCATCGACGCCTGCGTAAAGGCGCTACAGGACCTCGGCCTGGATAAGGCCACCGTCGGCTTCGACAACCTCGCCTTTGCCCCCTTTGTGGCCGAACGGCTGCCGGATATGAAGGTCGTCGACGCTTATTCGCTCCTCAAATACGTTCGGATGGTAAAAACCGAAGCCGAACTGCGGCTCCTGAGGGAAGCCCACCTTCTCAACCAGGCCGCCATCGAGCGGGTGGTCGCTTCGTACGCTCCGGGGATGACCTGGCACGACCTGAATACTGCCTATTACCTGGGGGTGACCCGGCTGGGCGGGTTTGTGGTGGACCGGGGAAGCCTGGTCCTTTTCAATCCCCGGGGTAGTGAGCCGGTGCTCCAGTTTTCCAGCGGCCTTGAGCCGGATTTTCCCCTCGAGCCGGGCATGCACGTTATGTTTGACTGTCACGGCCGCTGGAAAGGGTACAACTGGGACGGCGGGAAGACCTGGGTGGTGGGCGGGGTGGAGGCCGACGGCCGCAAAATAGCCCGGGTCTGCGGCGACGCCCTAGAAGAAGTCCTGAACGCCGCCCGGCCCGGGGTGAGGCTCAGCCGGCTGCAAGCCCTCGGCCGGCGGGTTTTCGAAAGGCACGGGGTGCCGGCGCCCGAGTCGGTGTTTATTTACTTTCACGGGGTCGGCCTGGACAACAGCGAGCACGAGTGGGGAACGCCCGCGGACTGGGTAATGGAGGCCGGGACGGTGGTTGCGGTCCACATATACTACCCGGGGGACGAACGGCACAGATATTACATTGAAGAATTCGGGGTGGTAACCCCCTCGGGGATAAGCCGCTTCTTCGGCTGGGACGTCCGGGAATCCCTCGCCGGCTAACGGGCAATTAAATTTTTTAAAAGGTGTACGAACTTCGCGCGGACCTAGATTCACCCTATTGACATCCGGTAAAACTGCCGATTACAATTGCAGTAGCCAGGCTCCAGACCGGAGGGGAGATTAACCGTGGCCCGGGTAGTCTGGGACCAGGTGACGAAAAAGTTCGGGCAGGTCATTGCGGTCGATAACCTTACCCTTGCGGCCGAAGACGGGGAGTTTCTGGTCCTGGTGGGTCCTTCCGGCTGCGGCAAGACCACGGCCTTAAGGCTTGTGGCCGGCCTGGAGGAGCCCACCGCCGGCCTCATCTGGATCGGCGACCGGGTGGTGAACGACCTCCCGCCCCGGGACCGGGACGTGGCCATGGTCTTTCAAAGCTACGCCCTTTATCCCCACATGAGCGTTTATGATAACATGGCCTTCGGGCTCAAGCTTCGGGGGGTGCCCAAGGCCGAGATCGACCGGCGGGTAAAGCAGGTGGCCGAAATTCTGGGCATCGCCGACCTGCTGGACCGAAAGCCCCGCCAGCTTTCGGGGGGCCAGCGCCAGCGGGTGGCCCTGGGCCGGGCCATCGTCCGGGAGCCCAAGGTCTTTTTGATGGACGAGCCTTTGTCCAACTTAGATGCCAAGCTCAGGGTCCAGACCCGGGCCGAACTTAAAAAGCTTCACCAGGCCCTGAAGACTACCACCATTTATGTTACCCACGACCAGGTTGAGGCGATGACCATGGGGACCCGGATTGCGGTGATGAACAGAGGGGTCCTCCAGCAGGTGGATACCCCCCAGAACGTGTATGAGCATCCGGCCAACATCTTCGTGGCCGGGTTTATCGGCAGCCCGGCCATGAACTTTTTTAAGGGCCGGCTTTTGAGCCGGGACTCAAAGCTTTACGTGGACTTAGCGGATTTTGAGGTCGAACTTGCCGACCGGCTGGGGAAGGCCCTTTTGGGGCGGGGGGTCGGACCCGAGGTGGTCCTTGGGGTGAGGCCCGAGCACATCCGGCTGGCCGGTCGGGCTGGGGCCGGGATCCGGTGCCGGGTGGAGGTGGTGGAGCCGTTAGGCAGCGAAACCTTGGTCCACGTAACCAGCGGGCGGCACACCTGGACGGTCTGGCTTCCGGGGATGCTGAATGTGGAGGCCGGGATGATTTTAGAGCTGGAATTTGACCCGGAAAAGCTCCACCTTTTCGACCCGAAAACCGAGCAGGCTTTAATCGGGCCCGAGCTTAGGGCCCTGGCGCGGACGGGTTAAAACCTGGGAAAGGAGGGTCCGATGAGCAAGCCGTGGCGTAAGGTCATAACCTGCCGGGAGTTTCTGGGCGGGGCCCTGGCGGGGGCCGGGGCTCTGGCGGCGGCGTGCGCCCCCACCCAACCGGCCGGCCAACAGGCCCCGGCCGTTGAGGGGCGGCCGACCCAGCTTCTGGTCCTCTGGCAGTCAAGCTTCGTTCAGGAGCAGGACAAGCTCCTGGACCAGATGGCCCAGGAGTGGGGCCGCAAAAACAACGTTGAAGTGAGGGTTGAACACATCGCCTATAACGACACCCCCGCCCGGATCGCGGCCGCCATCCAGTCGGGTTCCGGACCGGACGTGGTCCGCTGGACGTAGGGCTGGCCCTGGATCTACGAGAACTCCCTGGTGGACGTCTCCAAAGAAGTCGAAGAGCTTGTCAAGCGGCTGGGCGGAATTTATCCGGATGCCGAGGCTTATAGTAAAGTTAACGGCGTCTGGCGGGCCATCCCCTGGAGCGTTAACCCGGGCGCTTTTGTCTACCGGACCGATTACTTTAAGGCCGCCACGCCCAGATTCCGACCACCTGGGACGAGTTTATCCAGGAAGGCAAGAAACTTAAGGCCTACGGCAAGCCTTTCGGCCAGGCCCTGGGCCACTCCTACGGGGACCCGCCCAGCTTCTGGTACCCGTGGCTCTGGGCCTGGGGCGGCAAGGCAGTCCTTGAGGACGGCAAGACCGTTGCCTTAGAGAGTGACGCCACCATTCTGGCCGTAGAAAAGGCCATCGAGCTCTTTTACGGGGCCCTGGACGAGAGCGGCCTTTCCTGGGACGACACCTCCAACAACCGGGCCTACCTGGCCGAGCAGATTTCGTGTACCCTGAACGGGGCCAGCATCTACTTCGTGGCCAAGCGGGATTTTCCGAAAATCGCTGAGGTTTCGGACCACTTCGTCCATCCCAGGGGGCCGGCGGGGCAGTTCTCCCTCCACGCCCTCTTTAGCCTGGGGATCATGTCTTATTCGAAAAACGTCCAGGCGGCCAAAGACCTTATCATGTACCTTATGGACCCCCAGCAGTACTCCAAGTGGGTGGACGTGGGCCTGGCCTACGAATTTGCCCCCTTTAAGTCCTCCGAAAACGACCCGGTCTGGAACAAAGACCCGAAGATTAAGGCCTTCCGGGACGTGGTAGTTAACGGCTCGGGCCGGTGGCCGGGCTGGCCTGGGCCTCCCACGGCGAAGGCCGCCCAGGTGCGGGAAGCCTATATAATCGTCGACCTTTTCGCCAAAGCCGTCTCGCGGGAGTTCGAGCCGGCCGACGCCGTGAAGTGGGCGGCCGGCCAGCTCCGGCAAATTTATGGCCGCTCGTAGATCCGGGCCGGAGACGCCGGCCGCCCTTTAGGGACTGATTCCGGTGGCCAAAAAGGGCGTTCTTGCCGAAGCCCCGGCCGCGGCCGTAGCCAGGCGGCCGCCCCGGGCCTGGAGCCCAGGGGCCCTCCTCGAACGGGAGGAGGTCCTGGGCTACCTGCTCATGCTCCCGGCCCTCGCCCTGCTCACGGTCTTCGTCCTTTACCCCTTTCTTTACGGAATCTGGCTTGCCCTGACCGACAGCCGGATCGGCGTCCCCGGCGAGTTCGTGGGCCTGAGAAATTTCGTCGAGCTTACCCGGGACTCGATTTTCCAGCAGACCTTCCGCAACACATTTCTTTACACCGGTGTTACCACCGTTTTTAAGCTCATCTTCGGCCTGGCCGTAGCCGTCCTGCTTAACAACAGCTTTCCGTTAAAGCGGTTCGTTCGGGCGGCGGTGCTTCTGCCCTGGATCGTGCCCACGGTTCTGAGTGCCCTGGCTTGGCTCTGGATGTTCGATTCGACCTTTAGCGTCCTTAACTGGGTGCTGGCCCGCTTCGGAATAAAGGGGCCCGTCTGGCTGGGCAATGACCCCTGGCCGATGGTCTCGCTGATGATAGTCAACATCTGGCGGGGCACCCCCTTCTACGCCATAAGCTTTCTGGCCGGCATGCAGACGATAAACCAGGAGCTTTACGAGGCGGCGGCCATCGACGGGGCCAGCCGCTGGCAGATGTTCCGCCACATCACCCTCCCCCTCCTGAAGCCGGTAATCACCATCGTGCTTTTGCTTTCGGTTATCCTGACCTTTTCGGACTTTCAGCTTATTTACGTGCTGACCCGGGGTGGGCCGGCCAACAGCACCCACCTCTTCGCCACCCTGGCCTACCAGGTGGGGCTGCCCTCCGGGGAGATCGGCCGGGGCGCGGCCATCTCCCTTTTCAGCTTCTCCGCCCTGTGCGTGACGGTATTTCTCATCCTCTGGTATATGCGCAGGCAGGAGCTGGACTGAGATGGCCCCCAGGCCGGCGGCGATTCTGGACCGCTTCGTGAGCATTTACATCCCTGTGGTCATAACCTTAATAGTCCTACTTTTCCCCTTTTACTGGATGGGAATAACCTCAATTAAGCCCAATGCCGAGCTTTTTGACGTGAAGGGTAATCCCTTTATCGTGCTTCGGTCAACCCTGGACCACTACCGGTACCTGTCCGAGCGAACCCTCTTTGCCCACTGGATGTTGAACACCACGGTGGTGGCCACCCTTTCGACGGCGATTTCTTTGGCCCTGTCGGTCCCGGCCGGCTACGCCCTGGCCCGGTTTCGATCCCCGGGGGGAACCCTGCTGGGCTGGGCGATTTTCGTCACCTACCTGGTCCCCCAAACCCTCCTCTTTCTGCCCCTGGCCCAGGTGATCAACTGGCTCGGCCTGGCCAACACCCTCTGGTCCCTGGTGCTCACCTACCCGACCTTTCTGGTCCCCTTCGGCTCCTCATCGGCTATTTCCGGTCCATTCCTAAAGACCTGGAGGAATCGGCCCTGGTGGACGGGGCCACTCGGGTCCAGGCCCTGATAAAGGTGGCCCTGCCCCTGGCCATCCCCGGGATCCTTTCGGTGGGAATCTTCTCCTTCACCCTCTCCTGGAACGAGTTTATCTACGCCCTGGTCTTCATCTCCGACCCCGCCAACAAGACCGTCCCGGTGGGGGTCACCTCGGAGCTTATCCGGGGGGATGTGTTCTTCTGGGGGAGCCTCATGGCCGGGGCCCTTTTGGGTTCAGTTCCGGTGGCCCTGATTTACTCATTCTTCGTAGAATATTTCGTAGCCGGGCTTACCGCCGGGGCCGTCAAAGGCTAAACCGGGGTTAACCGCCTACCCTTGGGAGGAACGGGCTGAGGGGAAAGTTTTTACGCAGGGTCCTCTGGCTGGCGGTTGTGGCGGCCCTCCCCTCGACGGCCGCCGCCCACGTCCGCTGGTTTGTGCCCGAATGGCTGCGCCTTCAGCCGCCGGATTTCGGCCTCATCGCCGCCTGGCCGACCCTGGCCGTCATCGGGGCCAGCCTGGTTCTCTTCCTCGGGTTGCGCCTGCTCCGGCGGCTGGTGGGCAGCCCCCATTGGCCCAACCCGCCCCTCCTGGCTTACATGGAGCCCTGCGCCACCGCCCTGCTGGCCGTCCACACCGGCATCAGCCTGGTCTGGTTCGCCTATCAGCGCAACCTCTTCGTTCCCCAGCTGGTGCTTCCCCCGAACCTGCTCGGCTGGCTCCTGGTCGGGCTGCAGGTCTTTGTGGCCTTTACGCTTATCACCGGCCTCTTCGACCGGGCCGGGGCCTTGCTTTTGGTCGTCGTCTTCCTGCTGGGGTTTTTGCTCTTTCCGCCCCTGGCCATGCTAAGTCAGCTTCATTACGTGGGCATTGCCGTGGCCCTTTTTGTCCTGGGTCGGACCGTTCCCCCGGAGTGGGTGGCCCGGAAGCTGGCCTGGGTTTCCCAGTATGAAACCGAGGCGGTGGCGGCCCTGCGCATTTTTACCGGTCTTTCCCTGGTGGTGGCCGCCTTTGACGAGAAGCTCCTCGCCCCCGAGCTGGGCCGGGCCTTCCTGGCCCAGTACCCCCATTTCAACTTCATGCGGTCGGTCTTCGGTTTCGAGTGGTTCGACGACGACCTCTTTGTGACCGCCGCCGGTATCGCCGAGGCCACCATCGGCGTCCTGCTCATAACCGGCGTCCTCACCCGGGTTGTCATCCTGGGAATGTGGGTGCCCTTTAACCTGACGGTGCCCTTGCTGCCCCCGGTGGAGCTTCTGGGACACCTGCCCATCTTCGGCATCATGTATGTCCTGCTCCTTTACGGGTCGGGGATTCCGCCCCGGGCCGCCGTGCGCCTGCTGGAGCCGGCCATTCGGGGCGAAATGGCGGAGGCCCGCCGGCGCTTTCAAGGTTAGGGGCGGGCGGGGGCCGGCGAGGACCCCGTCGGATCGGGTAAAATCATCCCCGGGAGGTCGGCATGAACGGAGCTGAAGCTTTGCCGCCCCTGCACGGAATCCGGGTCCTTGAGCTGGGCAACTTTATGGCCGGGCCTTACTGCGCCATGCTGCTGGCCGACCTGGGGGCCGACGTAATTAAAATCGAGAACCCCGAAGGCGGCGACCTTAGCCGGGCCACGCCCCCCTTTCTGGACGGGGAAAGCGCCGGGTTTATCGCCCTGAACCGCAACAAGCGCAGCCTGGCCCTCAACCTGAAGCACCCTGAGGGGCGGCAGATCTTTCTGCGCCTGGCCGAGGGGGCCGATGTGGTCGTCGAAAACTTCCGGCCCGGCACCACCAGGGACCTGGGCATCGACTACGAGACCCTGGCCGCCCGCAATCCGGGGCTGATTTACTGCGCGGTTTCCGGCTACGGCCAGACGGGGCCTTACAGCCACCGTCCGGGGCTGGACCTTATCATCCAGGGGATGTCGGGCCTGATGAGCATCACCGGCGAGCCCGGCCGGCCCCCCGTAAAGGTCGGGGTCCCGGTCGCCGACCTTACGGCCGCCCTCTTTGCGGCCAACGCCATCCAGGCCGCGCTGATCGCCCGGGGTCGGACGGGTCAGGGCCAGTATATCGACCTAAGCCTGCTGGAGGCGGCCGTCGCCCTGGAGGTCTGGGAGACGGCCAGCTACTTTGCCACGGGCGAGGTTCCTGGCCCCCTGGGCTCCGCCCACCGGGTGAGCGCCCCTTACCAGGCCTTCCGGACCGCCGACGGGTATATCACCGTAGGGGCCACCACCCCCCGCCACTGGACCATCTTCTGCCAGGTGCTGGGCCTGGAGCACCTGGAAAAGGACCCCCGGTTTGCCACCCTGGCCGCCCGGAAGGCCAACGAAAAGGTCCTGGCCGAAATCATCGAGGCGGTAACCTCCACCCAGACGAGCGAATACTGGTACCGCCGCTTTGAGGAGGCGGGGATCCCCTGCGGGATAATCAACACCATCGACCGGGTGGTTGCCGACGAGCACCTTAAGGCCCGGGGCTTTATCGTCGACCTGCCCCACCCCACCCTCGGCCGGGTTCGGGTGACGGGCTCGCCCCTCCACTTTTCCCGAACCCCGGTCCGGTTGGGGCGGGCCGGTCCCCTTCTGGGGGAGCATAACGCCGAGATTTTAAAGGAGCTGGGGTTCGGGCCCGAAGAGGTTGCCCGGCTGGAGGCGGAGGGGGTTATCGGGCCGGTGCGGGCCCCATCTGGCATTAATCGGGCGGCGGAGTGAGGCAGATGGCCCAAATCGTCGACCTGGGGACCGAGGAGCTCATTTTCGAGGTGGATGCGCCCCTGGCCTGGCTTACGTTTAACCGGCCCGAGGCCCGCAATGCCATGACCTGGGCCATGTACGACGGTCTGGTCCGGGCCTGCGAATGGGTGGATAAAAACGACGACGTAAAAGTCCTCCTGCTGAAGGGGGCCGGGGATAAGGCCTTTATCGCCGGGACGGATATAAGCCAGTTTACGCAGTTTCAGAGCCCCCAGGACGCCATCGATTACGAGGCCCGGATGAACAGCATCATCGGCCGCCTCGAGGCCGTGAAGAAGCCCACCATCGCCCTCATCCGGGGCTACGCCGTCGGGGGCGGGGCGGCCATCGCCATGGCCTGCGACCTGCGCATCTGCGCCCCCGACGCCAGGTTCGGCATCCCCATCGCCCGGACCCTGGGCAACTGTCTGAGCATGGCCAACTACGCCCGGCTGGTGGACCTGGTCGGGCCGTCCCGGGCCAAATACATTATTTTTACGGCCGAGATGGTGGACGCCGAGGAGGCCTTAAGGATCGGCCTGGCCAACGAGGTCGTCCCCGCCGACGAGCTGGAACAGCGGGGGGAGCGGCTGGGCCTCACCCTGGCCGAACACGCCCCCATTACCCTCAAGGTCACCAAAGAGGCGATCCGGCGCATTCTGGAGCACCGCCGACCCCCGGAAAGCGAAGACCTTATCCTGGCCTGCTACATGAGCGAGGATTTCCGGGAGGGGGTTCGGGCCTTTCTGGAAAAGCGCCGCCCCCGCTGGAAGGGCCGCTAAACCCCAAAGCCCTGAGGGTTATAATCGCCGGGACGGGGCACCGGTGACCGGTTACCTTATCGCCCGCATCGGCCAGGGGCTCTTCGTGCTCCTGGTGGTAAGCATCCTGGCCTTCGGGCTTTTACACCTGGCCCCCGGCGACCCGGCGGCCCTCCTTTACGGGCCGGACCTCTCGGCCGAGGAGCTCAGGGCCGTCCGGACGGCCTGGGGCCTGGAAGACCCATTGCCCGTTCAGTACCTGCGGTGGCTGGGCCGGTTCGTCCGGCTGGATTTCGGCCGCTCTTTTGCCGACGGCCGGCCGGTGCGGGAAGTTATCCTGGAGCGGGTGCCCGCAACCCTTTACCTGACGGCCTCCGCCCTGGCCATCGCCCTGGTGGTGGGCATCACCGTCGGGATAGTATCCGCCCTGCGGCCCCTTTCCCGGCTCGATTACGCCGTAACGGCCGTTTCGACGGTCCTTTATTCGGCCCCCAACTTCTGGCTCGGCCTCATTCTGGTCTTAATTTTCTCCGTCTGGCTCGGCTGGCTTCCTTCGGCCGGGATGCAGACGGTCCGGGGGCCTACCTCCCTGGGCGACCGCCTCAGCCACCTGATCCTGCCGGCCTTTGTCCTCTCCCTCCGGGAGATGGCCAGCCTCATCCGCTACACCCGGGCGGGGATGCTCGAGGTGCTCGGCCAGGACTATATTCGGCTGGCCCGGGCCAAGGGCCTGCCCGAGTACCGGGTCATCCTGGACCACGCCTTTCGGAACGCCGCCCTGCCGGTCATCACCCTGATGGGGCTTTTCATTCCCCGGCTGGTGGGCGGGTCGGTGGTGGTCGAGACCCTCTTCAGCTGGCCCGGGATGGGTCGGCTGTTGGTGGAGGCCGCCTTTGCCCGGAACTACCCGGTGCTTATGGGGGAGGTGGTGCTGGTGGGGACGCTGGTCATTCTGGGGAGCCTCCTGGCCGACCTGGCCTACGGGGTAGCCGACCCGAGAATCCGCTACGGGAAGAGCCGGTGAAGGCCCGAACCCTGCCGCCCGGGTCCGACGCACCCTTAAGGGCCGAAAGCCCGTGGGCGCGCACCGGCCGGGCCTTCGCCCGCCACCGGACGGCCCTCCTGGCCGGGCTCGTGCTGGGCGTCGTGGTCCTGCTGGCCCTCCTGGCCCCGGTGCTTGCCCCCTATCCCCCCGACTACATCGACCTGGCCGCCCGGGCGCGGCCCCCCAGTCCCGAACATCCCCTGGGAACCGACCGCCTGGGCCGGGATATCGCCAGCCGCCTCCTCTTCGGGGCCCGGGTCTCCCTCTTCGTGGCGGCCGCCGCCGTGCTCCTGGCCACCTGCCTGGGAACCCTGGTGGGGCTGGCGGCGGGCTATTTCGGGGGCTGGGTGGATGCGGTCCTGTCCCGGACGGTGGACGCCCTCCTTTCGATGCCCACCTTCTTTATCCTGGTGGCCGTCCAGTCCCTCCTTCCCCCCTCCGTCTGGAACGTGGTCGGCATCATCGGCCTGACCACCTGGCTGGGGCTGGCCCGCATCGTGCGGGGCCAGGTTTTGAGCCTGCGGGAGCGGGAGTTTATCCTGGCCGCCCGGGCCCTGGGGGTGCCCACCGGCCGCATCATCGCCCGGCACCTTCTGCCCAACGTGGCCGGGCCGGTCATCGTCTTCGCCACCCTGGGGGTGGCCGACGCCGTCTTAATCGAGGCCGCCTTAAGCTTCCTGGGCCTGGGGGTGCCGCCCTTCGAGGCCTCCTGGGGCAATATGCTTACCGAGGGGCAGGTGGCGGCCCTTTCGGGGGCCTGGTGGATCCCCCTCTTTCCCGGCCTGGTGGTCCTTATAACGGCCCTGGCGGTGAATCTGGTTGGGGACGGCCTTCAGCAGGCGCTGTTCCGCTGAGGAGGGCCCGGGCCGAATCTTCCCCCACCGGCCGCCCCCCGGCGAGAAAGACCACCCGGTCGGCCACCTGCCCCACGAACTCCAGGTCCTGGGAGACCAGAAGCAGGGTCCGGCCCTCCCCTTTGAGCCGCCCCAGCAGCCCCACCAGGCGCCCATAAAGGCCGTCGTCGAGGCCCACCGTCGGCTCGTCCAGGGCCAGGATGGGGGTTTCCAGGGCCAGGGTGGAGGCCAGGGCGGCGAGCCGCCGCCAGCCCGGGCTCAGGTCGAGGGGATGGCGGCCGGCCCGGTCCCCAAGGCCGACGGCCGAAAGCCAGGCCTCGGCCCGCCGCCGCACCTCCCCGGCCGAAAGCCCCAGGTTTCGGGGGCCGAAGGCCACGTCGTCCCGGACCGTCGGCCCAAAGAGGCCTTCGGCCGGGTTCTGGGGCAGGTAGCCGATGAGCCGGGCCAGACGCCAGGGGGGCTCCCGGCCGGCATCCAGGCCGAAGACCCTTACCCGTCCCGACCAGGGCCGGAGCAGCCCCAGCAGGACCAGAAGCAACGTGGACTTGCCGGCCCCGTTGGGCCCCACCAGGGCGAGGGCTTCCCCGGCCCGGACCCGGAAGGATACCCCGGCCAGGACCGGCTCGCCGGGCGAGTAGCCGGCCCAAAGTTCCTCCACCTCCAGAACCGGCGGGCCCGGCTCAGCTCGGGGCCCCGAACGCGGCCCAACGGCCGGCCGGGGCGGGGGGCCGGGGCGGAGGCGGCCCCCTTCCAGCCAGAGCAGCCGGTCGGCCAGGCCCTCCAGTCGCCTCAGCCGGCCGCTCAGCAGGACCGCGGCTTTGCCCTCGGCCTTTCCCTCGGTTAAAACCCGCCTTAAGGCCGCCCACCCGGCCCCGTCCAGGTGGTCGAAGGCGTCGTCCAGCACCAGCACCTTGGGCCCGGGGGCCAGGGTTGCCCCCAGGACTACCCGCTGCTGCTGACCCACCGAGAGCTGGAAAGGGGAGCGGTCCGCCAGGGGCCCGAGCCCGAAGCTCTCCAGAAGCCCGGCCGCCCGGGCCCTGACCCGGTCCGGCCCGAGCCCCAGGTTTTCCAGGGGAAAGCCCACCTCCTCGGCGACGGTGTCGGCGGCCCCGCTGAGCTGGTAGTACGGCTCCGCCAGGGCCAGGCCCACCTGCCGGAGCCACTCCCGCCGGTCGGGGGGACCCTTAAAGTCCCAGGTCCGGCCGGCGATGACGAGCCGGCCCGAGGCCATCCCCGGGACCGCCCCGGGGATGAGGCCGGCCAGCAGGTATGCCAGGGTGGTCTTGCCCGACTCGGTGGGCCCGACGATGCCCACCACCTCCCCCGGCCCGAGGCCCAGGGTCAGGTCGGCCAGGACCGGCCCCCGGCCGGGGTAGCAAAGGGACTTAAGCCTGAGGTCGACCAGGCTCCCCACGGCCCTACCCGAAGACCAGCCGGCCCAGGGCCAGGGCCAGCGCCCCGCCCAGCGCCGCTCCCCACCGGATGACCCGCTCGGCCGGGGATTCGGCCGGCGGCCGCCGGGGCCGGACCCAGAACCCCCGAAGCTCCAGGGTGACGCCCCGGGCCTCGGCCTCCACCAGGGCCGAGAGTAGCAGGGGCCGGACCAGGGCGCCCAGGGCCCGGAGGCGGCGGAGGCGATTGCCGTTCAGGGGAAGGCCCCGGGTCTGCTGGGCGGCAATAATCCGGCGGGCCCGGGCCCGAGTTTCGGGGACGAACCGGACGGCCGCCACCAGGCCGTAAGCCAGGGCCGGGGGGACGCCCCGGTCGGCCAGGTCCCGCAAAATCCGGCCCGGGGGAATGGCCAGGGTTGCCAGCAGGACGGCCCCGCTCAGGGCGGCCAGCCGGCCGAGGGTTCGGGCGGCGAAGGCCAGCCCGGCCGGCCGGACCCAGAGGGGCCCCACGGCCACCCCGGCCGCGCCCGGATGGAGGAGGCCGTGGATGACGAAGAGTGAAACCGCCACCGGCCCCAGCACGGCCAGAAGGACGGCCAGAAAGGCCCTCAGCCGCCGGGAAGCGGCCGCCAGGGCGAGCTCGGCGGCCAGCAGGCCGCCGCCGAGGGCCGGTTCGTCCGAGGCGAAGGCCGCAAGAAAAAAGCCGGCGGCGATGCCGGTCCAGGTGGCCGGCTTAAGATCGACGAAAGCGCTCAAAATACCTGGGGGGCAGGTTGTGGAGGACGGCCCAGACTATCAGAAAGGTGAGGGCTTTATCGACCAGGTCGGTGAGAATCGACTGGGTAAGGACGGCCTCGAGGAGGCCCTGGCCCCCGGCCAGGAGGAGGGCGACGATCAGGTCGTAGCCGCCCCCGGTCACCCCCCCGAAGACGTAGGCGGCGATGGGGGCCGAAACCACCGCCGCCACCAGGCCCGTAAAGAGGCCACCCGGCAGGGCCTTCCACCAGGCCCCGAAGATCCCCCATCCGGCCAGAAGGCCGCTTACAAGGCCGATAACCGCGGCCGTGACGGCGAAGGGGGCGGCCGTCGGCCGGAGGAGCAGGCCCCAGACCAGGTTCGAAAGGACTCCCGTCACCAGCCCGGCCCAGGGCCCGGCCAGGGCCGCCACCAGCACCGTCCCCACCGAGTCCAGGTAAAGGGGAAGCTGGAGGCGGGCGACCACCTCGCCCACCCCGATGTTAACGGCCACCGCCACGGGCAAAAGCCCAGCCACGGCCGTAAGACGCCGCTCCCACGTCCGAAGGAAAGCCATCGACCCGGACACTAAATTATAGCCGGCCCGGGGCGTCCCACGGCCGCCGACGGGCCGTTCTGGTATAATGGCTCTAGGCGGAAAAGTGTTGCCCGGTGTCCTTTTTAGCCTTTTAACTGCCATCTGACTGGATGATTTTTCAGTTTATCGGGCTGTTCTTTCGGGACCCCGTTGCCTTCGCGGTCATCTTTCCGGTCCTGGCCTTAAGCCTGGTCGTCTCCCTGGTGGCGGGGATCACCATCCACGAGTTCAGCCACGCCTTCCTTGCCGACCGGCTGGGCGACCCCACCCCGCGGTTTTTAAAGCGGCTTTCTTTAAATCCCCTGGCCCACCTGGACCCCCTCGGGACCCTTATGCTGCTCTTCGTCGGCTTCGGGTGGGGCAGGCCGGTGCCGGTTAATCCCCTCAACTTCCGGGCCGTATCCCCCCGGGCCGGTATGGCCCTGGTGGCCCTGGCCGGCCCGGTGAGCAACGTTCTGCTGGCCGGCCTGCTGGGGCTGGTCATCCGGGAGCGGCTGCTCCCCTGGCATCCGCCCGGGTATGTGCTGACGTTCTGGCGGCTTTGGGACCTTTTTGACGTCTGGGACCCCCGTTTCGTCCTGGCCGAGGTGGTCGGCTACACCATCGTCATCAACCTGGCCCTGGCGGTTTTTAACCTTCTTCCCCTGCCGCCCCTGGACGGCTACCGGATCCTGGTGGGCATTCTGCCCCGGGGCCTGGCCGCGGCCGTGGCCAGGCTCGAATTCACCTGGGGTCCGGCCCTGCTCATCACGATTCTGGCCCTGGATGTCTTTTTGCATGCTGGGATAATCAGCCGCCTGGTGGGGCCTGCCCTTCAGGTAGCCACCGAGGTGGTTGTGGGACGTCGATTAACCTAGCGCGGAGGGTGGTACGTATGAACCGGGTCGCCATAATCGGAACGGGCCTTATCGGAACGTCCATCGGCCTGGCCTTGAAGCGGGCCAAGCTCCAAGACGTCGAAATCGTCGGCCACGACCGGGAGCCGGAGCATGCGGCCAAGGCCAAAAGGCTTGGGGCCGTCGACCGGACCGAGTGGAACCTGATCCGGACGGTGGAGCGGGCCGGGCTTATCATCCTGGCCGTCCCGGTCAGGGCCATCAGGGAAATCCTGGAGGTAACGGCCCCCCACCTGCCCGAGGGGGCCATCCTCACCGACACCGCCTCCACCAAAGCCGAGGTCCTGCGCTGGGCCGACGAGCTTCTGCCCGAAACCGTCCACTTCGTGGGGGGCCACCCCATGGCCGGCAAGGAGCTTTCGGGGCCCGACGCCGCCGACCCTGACCTTTTTAAAGATGCGGTCTACTGCGTGGTGCCCTCGGTAAGGGCCTCGGAGCGGGCGGTGGATACGGTGGTCAACCTGGTAAACCTCCTTGGGGCCGAACCCTACTTTGTGGATGCCGCCGAGCACGACAGCTTCGTTGCGGCCGTAAGCCACCTTCCCATCGTCATCTCCTCGGCCCTGGTGGCCAGCACCACCCGGAGCCCGGCCTGGCGGGAGATGGCCAAGGTGGCCGCCTCCGCCTACCGGGACCTCACCCGGCTGGCCTCGGGCGACCCGGTGATGAACCGGGACATCATGCTCACCAACCGGGAAAGCATAATCCGCTGGATTGACCTCTTTATCGAAGAGCTTAAGCGCTACCGGGCCCTCATTGCCGAGGGCGGTCCGGCCCTGGGAGAAGAGTTCGAGCGGACCCACGCCGCCCGGGAGCGGTGGCTGCGGTCGCCCCGGACGGTGGGGGTCGAGCCCGGGCCGCGGGTGCCCGGCATGGGCGAGAGCATGATGTCTTTCCTGTTCGGCGAGCGCCTGGCCCGGGCCTCCCAGGAGGCCCTGCGGCCCCCCAAACCCGACGAGAACGGCAAGAAATCCAAGTCCGGCTAGCCTGATGCCTTCCCGTCAGGTGGCGGTGATTCGGGGGCCGGCCCCGAGGCTCTCCGGCCGGGTTCAGGTCCCCGGCGACAAGTCCCTTTCCCACCGGCTGGGTATGCTGGCGGCCCTGGCCGAAGGGGACTCCGAAATCGAGGGCTTTTTGGAGGCCGCCGACTGCCTTTCGACCCTGGCCTGCCTTAACCGCCTCGGGGTCTCGGCCGAGCTGGCCGGGGGATGCCTCCGGATTCGGGGCCGGGGGCTGCGGGGCCTCATCGAGCCCGCCGACGTCCTGGACGCCGGCAACAGCGGGACCACCATCCGGCTGCTGGCCGGCATCCTGGCCGGTCAGCCGTTTTTGAGCGTCCTGACCGGGGACGAATCTTTGCGCCGGCGGCCTATGGACCGTATCATCCGGCCCCTCCGGGAGATGGGGGCCCAGGTTATGGGCCGGGCCGACGACCGACTAGCCCCCCTGGCCATTCGGGGCGGGGACCTGCGGCCCGTCACCTACCGGTCGCCGGTGGCCAGCGCCCAGGTAAAGTCGGCGGTGCTGCTGGCCGGGCTCTACGCCGCCGGGCCCACGACGGTAATCGAGCCCGCCCCCTCCCGGGACCACACCGAACGCCTGCTTAGGGGGCTCGGGGTAAACGTTGAGACCTGGGCCGAGCCGGAGGGCGGCTTCGCCGTCCGGATAACCCCCCCCAAACGCCTTCCGGCCATGAGGGTCCGGGTGCCGGGCGACTTCAGCTCGGCCGCGTTCTGGCTGGCCGCCGCCGTCATCCACCCCGAGGCCGAGGTAACCGTGGAGGGGGTGGGGTTAAACCCGACCCGCACCGGCTTCCTCGACGTCCTCGGGCGGATGGGGGCCGATGTCGAGGTTAGGGTGACCGGGGAGGCCGCCGGGGAGCCTGTCGGCACCGTGACCGCCCGGTCTTCCAGGTTGAAGGCGGTCGAGGTGGGGGGAAGCCTGCTTCCCCGGCTCATCGACGAGGTGCCCCTGGTGGCCCTGGTGGCCTGCTTTGCCGAGGGCACGACCATAATCCGGGACGCGGCCGAACTGCGGGTTAAGGAGAGCGACCGGCTGGCCGGGGTCGCCCTGGGGCTGGGCCGGCTGGGGGCCGCCATCGGCGAACGGCCCGATGGGCTTATAATTACGGGGCCGGTTCGGCCCGCCGGGGCCGAGCTGGACGCCCTGGGCGACCACCGGCTGGCCATGGCCTGGGCGGTGGCCGGCCTCGTCGCCCCAGGTGAGACCCGAATCCTGGGGGCCGAGGCGGTGGGGGTCTCTTACCCCACCTTCTGGCAGACCCTGGAGCAGCTTGCCGGGCCCGTCGCCCGGCTCCTCCCGGCCTGATGGGTGGGCGGACAGCGGACGGCTCCCTCCTCCGGCGGCAGACGACGCCCCTTCTGCTGGTCCTTTCCGGGCCGTCCGGGTCGGGCAAAGACAGCCTCATCGGGTGCCTGGAGCGCCGGGGGCTGGACGTCGTCCGGGTCGTCACCGTCACCACCCGTCCCCCCCGGCCCGGGGAGGTGCCCGGCCGGGATTATATCTTCGTCCCCCCCGCAGAGTTCGAAAGAATGCGGGCGGCGGGGGAGCTTTTAGAATACGCCGAGGTTTACGGCCACTGGTACGGCACCCCCAAGGAACCCATCCGACAGGCCCTGGCCCGGGGAAAAGACGTCCTGCTCCGGGTCGACGTCCAGGGCGCCCGGACCGTCCGCCGGCTCTGCCCCGAGGCCGTCCTGGTGTTTTTAGCCCCACCTTCCGAGGAGGAGCTTATCCGGCGGCTTTCGGCCCGCCGGACGGAGTCCCCGGCCGAGCTGGAGCGGCGGCTGGCCAAGGTTCGGGAAGAGCTGGAATCCCTGCCTTTGTTTGACTATTTAATTATCAACTACCCGGGCCGGCTGGAAGAGGCGGCCGCCCAGTTCGAGGCCATCGTTACCGCCGAGCACCTGCGGGTCCACCCCCGGCGGGTCTGTCTGGGCTGAAGGCGGCGGTCACCAGAGGACGTAGACCCCGGCGAGGATGAGGCCGTACACCAGGTGGGATAGGAGGCTGGAGATGCGGGCGGTGCGGCGGAGCTTAACCCCAAAATAGCCTTCCCCGACGGCCGGCAGGACCACCAGCATCAAAAGGAGCCAGAGGGTAAGGCCGTAAAGGAGGCCGTTGAGGACTTCCAGGGACCTGGGAAACGGGTGGAAGAGGCTGCCGTAAATCACCCCCAGCACGAAGCCCACAAGCAGGTGGGAGGCCAGTCCCAGCCGGGAATAAGAGTTGGCGTGAAAGCCCAGAAATTTCGTTACGATTACCCGGCTCAGGTCGAGGCCCTCCTCATTCCAGAGCCGGGGCACATGCCAGAGCCCCACCATGACCAGGGCCCCGACCAGGCCGGAAAGCCCATCCCGGATGAAGGTCACCCCCATTTTCCGCCCTCCGCCGAAGCGCTTTCGGCCCATTTTACCCCGCCGGAAGGGGGCGCCGCAAAAAATCTACCTAGCCCAGGCCGGCCGCCTGGTACATGGCGTCCCAATACATTAATTCATAAGCCTGAAGCAACCGGGCGGCCCGGGCGATGCGGGCGGGGCTTACGCCCCGCTCCAGGCCGGCCTGGACCACCCCCAGGGCCTCCGCCTCGAAGGCGGGGTCGGGCCGGGCAAAAAGGTCGAAGAAGGCCACCTGTTCGGGGCTGAAACCGTAGTTCTCCCGGAGGGCCCGGCTCATCCGGCCGCAGTTGGCCCCCCAGGCCGGCAGGTTAACCAGAAAGGCGGCCGCCACCTCGGCGTCGCTGCCGTGGAAGGAGAGCCAGGCGACAAAGGCGGTGTAGGCGTGGCCGCCGGGGATGGGGTCGAAAGCCTCCAGCTCGGCCGGACCCAATCCCAGGGCCCCGGCGAACTTAAAGAGGGCCCCTAAGGCGGCCGCTTCGCCCCGGATGAGGTTTATAAAAAAGTCCCGGCTCGGCAGGGCGGCGTGCCGGGCCAGCACCCGCCCGAAACTTGCCAGGTCGCTGGTGATGATGTGATACTGCTGGCCGGCAAAGGCGGCCAGCTTCTCCCGGGGAATCCGGCCCTCCTCCAGCCGGGCCAGGTAAGGGTGGTTTAGAATCCGGTCGTCGAGGGCCCGGATTTGCCCTTTAATCTCCCGAATAAGCTGGGCGGCATCCTGGGTCATGGGCGCACCTCCCGGGGAATCAGCCCACCGGCCAGCCTTCAAGCCGGTAGGCCGCGTCCCAGAACATCCACTCGTAGCGGCTGGTGGTTATAAAGTGGCGGCGGATGGGGTCCCGGCGGCTTTCGGGCAGGTCGGCCGTGGCCGCATCGGCCGCCTCAAGGACCTGGCGGACCACGCCGGCATACTGCTCCGAAGCGTAAGTATCAATCCAGCGCCGGTAAAGGGGATTGGGGGACCCTTTGGCCTCCAGGGCCTTTCCCACCTCCCAGTAAATCCAGTAGCAGGGCAGGAGGGCCCCGAGCAGTTCCTCGAAGGGGGCGGCGTAGGCAACCCGCAAAAGGTAGGACGTATAAGCCAGGTTGGTGGGGGCCATCGGGGTCTGCTCCACCTGCTCGGGGGCGAGGCCCCAGTCCTTAAAGAAGCTTTCGTGCAGGGCCCGTTCGACGACCAGGGCGGTTTTGGCATGGTCGGCGAACATCTCGCACCAGGGGTCCCGGGGGGACTTGGCCGAGGCGACGGCCAGCGAGCGGGCAAAGTCTTTTAAATAAAGGGCGTCCTGAATTACATAAAACTTAAAGGCGGCTTCGGGCAGCGAGCCGTCGGTCAGTCCTTGAATGAAAGGGTGCTCGAGGATTGCCCGGAAGATGGGGGTGATGCTTTCCCAGAGTTCGGCGGTAAACTTTTTGGCCATCATTTTCCTCCCCGAAAAAGTTAGGGCCACAGGCCGGAGGGGCCTGTGACCCGGCGCTTTGACTACCAGATTCTCCCTACGCCGGCATTACCCGGGTCAGGTTCTGGCGGTCGGTGACGTGTGCGGTCACCCTCTCAGCCTGGCTAACCCAAGCTCCCGCGGCCTATTCGGCTGTCGCCCGATAATACCACGGCCGCCCGGGGCTGTCAATTTCTGCCGGGCGTCCGCGGCCCAGCTCCAGGGCGGGCCGGGTCACTCGGCCAGCCAGACGTCGACCAGGTCCTGGTTGACAAAGTGGGTCGGGGTGATCGGCCAGCCTTTAAGTTTGGCCCAATGGACAACAATTCGGTGCCACCAGAGGGTGGAAAGCTGATAGGCCATCTCCCCCAGCACCCGCCGCTCAAACTCCCAGACAATCTGCTTGCGCTTTTCCGGGTCCAGCTCCCGGCTCTGCCGCTGGTAAAGGTCGTCCAGGACCGGGTCCCGGTAGCGGGCGTAATTGGAGGGACTTTTCTCCGGGGATAGAAAGAGCAAGAGGAGCACATCCGGGTCATCATCCCCCGGGTAAGAGTAAAGGGTCACGTCGAAGTTGCCCGACCGCAGGTCCTGGGTCCAGGGGCCGGTCTCCAGAAGCTGGTGCTCCACCTGGATGCCGATTTGCCGCCACTGGTCGATGAGAAAGACCCCGAGGGACGGGTAAGGCTCGATGTTGCGGT
>DAOTYJ010000133.1:0-1884 GCA_034434875.1 Dehalococcoidia bacterium
CCAGGGCCGACCCGCTTCAGGCGGCCGTCCTTCAGGCCGCGAGAGCCTCTTCTTGCCTCCTCACCGATGCCGGGACCCATGCGGACATTAGCCCGGTCGAGGGCCCGGTCTCCTCACAGGAGACTGGGACAGGAATGTCCGCCGCGCCTGTGCCCCCGCCTACCAGCTCGCCGGAAAACCCAGGTCCGCAAAGCCTGGCCACCTGCGGCCGCTGGCTTGAGGAGGAGACGGTGGCCGAAGAAAAGGCCGGAACCCCCTTTACGGCCCGCTATGGGAACTACCGGGCGTGATCTGAGCGCAATGGAATCGAGGCCGTCTCCGGCGAGGAGTTTTTAGTTCTGCTGGTGGACAACGGGTTATACCCCTGCAGCTCTGGGCATAAGGGCCTGAGACTGCGGCAGGAGGGGGACGCCGGCCCGGGCCCACAGGAGGCCTCAGGCGCATTATGTGAATTCTTGACAGCAGGGGGCCTCTGCGGTCAGAAATAAGGTTGTGCTCAACCCAAAACGACCGCAGAGGCCCGACCTGTTTGCCCATGTCCTGGCCGACGCCGGCCGGGACCAGAGCCTGCCGGCACCGGCGCCGGTCCGGCACATCCTGGCTCGGCCCGGCAAAGCCGCTTTCCTGAAGGAAGTCCGCCGAACCAGAGCGGGCGGCCGAAGGCCGCTCCGGGTCCGCTGGCTCAGCTGCGCCGGCACCTCGTAGCCCAACCGCGCCAGCCCGGAGGGCTCCTGCCGGGTGCGAGGCCGGCGCGCAGCGCCCGCAAGGGCCGGGGAACCGGGACGCCGCCCATGGCGAGGGGTTGGCCGGGCGGCGTCTGTCCCTGCCGCCGTGGGGCAAGGGCAGCGCCTCTGGCGCTGCTGCCGGACCGGGGCTTTCGAGGTCGGCTGGCCGAAGCCGGGATAGCAGTGGAAACTTGGCATAAGCTGAAAACAGCTTATGCCAAGTTTGGTCGGAAGGAAAGGCGCAGCCTGTCCCCGCCCGATTTCGCCGACGGCCGGGCCTTGCTCGACACGGCCCGAGCCGGTTTATGTCGGGTTCGGGACTGGGTATCCGGACTGCGGCCCCCTGCGCCTGCCCCAGCTTGTCTAATTCCCATAATGGGCCTAAGGCTCCCACCGAACGCCGCAAGTTGGGCCCCTATCAGTTCCGCACCACCAACGGCAGGTAGAGTCGGGTAGCCCCCGCCCCCAGAAACCGCAAAATCACCAGGCCCCCATCCCCATCCGCCACGTAGACATACGGGCCCGAAACCGCCACGCCCATGGCATACCCCGGCGTGTCATAAAAGCCCACCTCCCGGGGGGAGGCCGGGTTCGAGACATCAATCACCCGAAGACCCCTATTCCCCATATGCCGGCTGTCAATACCGGTAGCTGGGGCGCCCTCCGGCCAGGCCGCCTTGGGCGTCCTGCCAGGGGTCCCCGCCCGGAGGCCTGGGGAGCCCGACTCGGGTCCGGGACCCCGGCCGCGCCCCTCGCCGGCCCTGGGGCTGGCGAGGGGCGGAGGGCAGAAAAGGCCGGGGTTGGGGCCGGTGAGGCCATCTTCCCCGGCCTGCCCGGGGCGCATCCCCGCCGGGGAGAAAGGCGACCCGGAACCGGACGCCAGACTGCCGGAACTGGGAAAGAGCCCCACGGTTCACCCGAAGGCCCGGCCCAGGGCCCTTGAAATCCGGTTGTCCGCCCGGGGTTGCCGGGTTTGCGGGCAGCGGAGATTCCACGGTCCTGCTCCATTTCGGGCGCCGGATTGAGCGGGGTTTCCAGGGCCTCGCCGAAGGGGGCTGGCAAGGTCGAAGCTTATCTTAGCCAGCTTTTAGCCCGGGACCGGACCCCGACGGCAGCCCAGCCTTGTGAGGCCGGCTTAAAGTCGGCCGCATTATAAACC
>DAOTYJ010000134.1:0-2845 GCA_034434875.1 Dehalococcoidia bacterium
CTGCCGTCGGGCGGGTTCGTCGCCGCCGACGGGGGCATAACCCTCTCCATCCTCGGGGTGGACGACTCGAAATTCCCCGACGTGACGGCCATCGTCATGGCCGACCTGCGGGGCCGGCCCATCGCCGACCTCCGGCCCGAAGACGTTCGGGTTGAGGACCTGGGCGTCCCGGCGCAGGTCCTCTCGGTCCGGCGGGCCGGCACCGAAACCCCCCTGGCCCTGGTGCTGGTGCTGGACACCAGCGGAAGCATGGGCCCCCAGTACGGCGACAGCCTGCGGCAGGCCCAGGAGGCGGCCGTCGCCCTGGTCAACGGCCTGCGGGCCGGCGACCGGGTGGCCCTTATCAGCTTCGCCAACGATGTGGTGGTCCAGGTGCCCTTCACCCAGGACCGGGCCGCGGTCGTGAACGCCATAAGGGGCCTGCAGGCTTACGGCAACACCGCCCTCTACCAGGCGGTGGCCGAGGCGGCCCGGCTGGCGGGGGAGGCCGGCATCCCCCGGCGGGCGGTGGTCCTCCTCACGGACGGCGAGGACTTCGGGGGCCGCTCCCAGGTGGGCCGGGACGAATCCCTCAACCTGGCGGCGGCCTCGGCCCCCCAGTTTCTGGTCATCGGCCTGGGCCAGGAGATCGACCGGCAGTACCTGGCCGAGCTGGCGGCCCGAACCCAGGGCCGGTACGTGGAGGCGCCGGGCCCGGCGGACCTGGCCGGGGCCTTCGGGGCGATGGCCGAACTGCTCCGCAGTCACCTGGAGGTTACCTACCGGGTGGGCAATCAGCTCGACCGGACGGACCGCAACGTTAAAATTACCCTGACCAGGGACGGGGCGACGGGGACGGCCGAACGGGCGTACACTAACAGCCGCCCGGTTGTGGTGGCCCCTCCGGCCCCGCCCCCTGCCCCGGTGCCGGCCCCCGAACCGAGGGTGGCGGAGCCCCAGCCGCTCCTGACGCCGCTGGAGCAGGCCCTCCTGGGGGTGGGGGTGCTGGGCCTGGTGGCCGCCGGGGCGGTGCTGGTTGTCCGGCGGCTCAGGCGGGAGCCGGAGCCTGAGCTTATGCCCCTGCCCGACGACCCCATCGACCTCCCCCCGCCCGTTTACACCCCGCCCGAGGTGCCCGATGTCATCGAGGTGGTGCTCAGCGGGGGGCCGCCCCAGCTTCTGGAGGCCCGGTTTGCCATCGGGCCTGAGCCCCAGACCATCGGCTGGGCGGAGGACTGCCAAATCCGGCTGCCGGAAGCCCCGGGCTTTGCGCCCGAGCACGCCCGGGTCTGGCTCCAGGAGGCCCGGCTTATCCTGCACCACCTGGCCCCCGGCACGACGACCCTGGTGAACGGTGAGCCGGTCGTCTGGGCCTCGGTGGGCGAGGGGGACGAGTTCAAGGTTGGGCCCTACGTCTTCACCTGCCGGGGGATGGTCCGGTCCGGCGGGCTGGCTTCGGGAACCCGCTCGGGGCTGAACGATTAGCCGATGGGCGCCCTGAGTTACGCTGCTTGGCGCCGGCATGGTCCGCTGGCGGCCGGGGGACTGGGGCTTGCGGCCGCGGCCGGGGTTGCGGCCTATAAGGCGCCGGACCCGGTCCGGGCCGGCCTGGGCCTGGCCTACCTGGGCCTGCTGGTCCTGATGGCCGTCTACGACCTGCGGACCCTGCGGGTCCCGAACCGGCTGGTCTTCCCGGCCATGGTGTTCACCCTGGGAACGGCGGCCCTGCTGGGCCCGACGGCGGCCTTGCAGGCCGTGGGCGGGTGGCTTCTGGCCGGGGTTATCCTCCTGGGGGTGGCGGTGGCGGGGCGGGGGGCTATGGGCTTCGGGGACGTGAAGGTTGGGGCCGTCTGCGGGGCGGTGGTGGGGCTGGGCGGGGTGGTGCCGATGCTGGCGGCGACCTTCGTGGCCGGCGGGGCCCTGGCCGCCGTCCTGCTCGTCCTGAGGGTACGCCGGCCGAAGGATGTGGTCGCCTTTACGCCCTTCCTGGTCGGGGCGACCATCTTTGCCCTGGCCTACTATCCCCTTTACCTTTGGGGGTGAGTCGCCGTGAAGAAGGTGGCCGTTCACCTGAACGGACGGCGGCTGTGGGTGGCCGAGGTTGCGGATAACCCCTGGACGCGCTTCTGGGGCCTCATCGGCCGGAAGGGCTTGCCCCCCGGCCACGGGATGCTCATCGTGCCGTGTCGTTCGGTCCACACCTGGTTTATGCGCTTCCCCATCGACGTGGTCTACCTGGCAAAGGACGGAACCGTCACAGCCGTCCACCCGAACCTGCGGCCCTTCAGGTTTTCGTTCCGGGGCCGGGGCGCCCGGATGGTCCTGGAGCTTCCGGCCGGGGCCGTCGAGCTGGCGGGCATCAAGCCCGGCCAGCGGCTCGTTATCAAACCCCTGGAGTGATTCAAATGCAGACTGCCCGTCCAAAGTTTCAGGCAAGTGAGGTGATAGGCCTCGGCCTGACGGCCGGCTTTGCCCTCGGATTTATCGGCTGGGTCTGGGACGACCTGGAGCATCAGCGGGTCCTTCAGTTCGGGGCTGCCTGGGCGCATCTGCTCATGACCCTGGGGCTCTTTGTGGCCCTGGCCGGGGTGGTGGTCGCCCTGGGCCGGCTGACCGGACGGCTCCCGGCCTATTTGGCTTTTGGGGCCGGGTTCGGCCTCATCTTCGTGCACCCCCTGGCCGGCCGGGCGGTCTGGCTGGGGCTGGCGCTGGGGGCGGCGTGGCTTGCGGCCCGGGCCGGGAACCGGGGATTCGGCCTGGGCTGTCTGGGGCTGGGTGTGGTGATAATCGGGGGCGTCGTTGACATGTTCTGGCATCAGGCGAACCCCGGCGTGGTCGAGACGAACATGCTTTTACTGCCCGGCCA
>DAOTYJ010000135.1:0-34229 GCA_034434875.1 Dehalococcoidia bacterium
GCCCACATCAACGACCCGGTCCTGGACCAGATGGTCGAAAAGCAGGCCGAAACCCTGAACATGGAGGAGCGGCGCAAGCTCATCTTCGACATCCAGCGCTACGCCGCCGACAAGATGTACTACGTGCCTGGGTCGGTCCCCTACGTCTACTGGGCGGTCCACCCGTATGTCGGCGGCTACTACCCGTACTCGACCACCGAATTTGGTTACGCCGGGGTGATGGTTTCCAGGATTTGGCTTAACAAGTAGGCATGTCCCGGTACGTTATCAGGCGGCTTCTCCTTCTGGTCGTCACCCTCTTCGGGGTTTCGGTTTTCGTCTTCGGGCTCATCCGGCTGCTGCCTGGGGATGCGGTGACGATGCTCCTGCAAGATTACGCCTACGCCGAAAACCTCGATGCTCTCCGGGCGAAACTCGGCCTGGATAGGCCAGTCTATGTCCAGTACTGGGAGTGGCTCGGCAAGGTGCTGCGGGGCGACCTGGGCCAGTCCCTCTGGAGCCGTCAGCCCATCGTCGACGAGCTCGTCCGCCGGCTTCCCATCACGGCCGAGCTGGGCATCCTGGCGATGCTTATCGGCCTTGCCATCTCCGTCCCGGTCGGGGTGCTTTCGGCCGTAAAGCAGGATACCCTCGCCGACTACGTGGCCCGGGGGGTTGCCGTTGCGGCCCTGGCGGTCCCCGGCTTCTGGCTCGGCACCCTGGTCATCACCTTTCCCTCCATCTGGTTCCGCTGGACCCCGCCCCTTCAGTACACGCCCCTGCACGTGGACCCGGTTAAAAACTTAACCCACGTCATCATCCCGGCCGCCATCCTGGGAATCGGCCTCTCGGGAACCCTCATGCGCCTTACTCGGGCCACCATGCTGGAAGTTCTGCGCCAGGATTACATCCGCACGGCCTGGGCCAAGGGCCTGGCCTGGCGGGTGGTAATCTTCCGCCACGCCCTTAAGAACGCCCTCATACCGGTGGTTACCGTCCTGGGCCTGCAGGTTTCGGTGCTGGTGGGCGGCTCGGTGGTGATGGAGCAGATCTTCGTCATCCCGGGCATGGGCCGCTACCTGCTCGAGGCCATCCAGTACCGGGATTACCCGGTGGTTCAGGCCCTTAACCTGGTCTTTGCGCTGGTTATCCTCCTAAGCAACCTGGCCGTGGACATCGTCTACGCTTATCTGGACCCGAGGATTCAGTATGATTAGCGGCGCCCGGACCTACGAGGAAGCGGCACGTCTGCCGGTGAGGCCCGGCCTTGGGCGGCGGGTCTGGTGGTTTATCCGCCGGAAGCCTTTGGGGGCCTTCGGGGCCGGAATCGTCCTTCTGCTGCTGTTTACGGCGGCCTTTGCGCCGGTGCTGGCCCCCTATTCGTATGAGCAGGGGGATGCGGCCAGGCGGCTCAAGCCCCCGAGCCTGGAGCACCCCCTGGGGACGGACGCCAACGGCCGGGATATGCTCAGCCGGGTCATCTGGGGCGCCCGGGTCTCGGTCACCGTCGGCTTCGGGTCGGTCTTTATTGCGATGAGCCTGGCGACCCTCATCGGGACGGTCTCGGGCTATTTTGGGGGCAGGCTGGACACCCTGGTCCAGCGGCTGGTGGATATCTGGATGGCCTTTCCGGCCCTGGTGCTTTTGATAAGCCTGCTTTCGGTCCTGGGTCCGGGCCTCTGGAACGTGGTGATAACCCTGGGGGTCCTGCTGGCGGCGGGAGCCTCCCGGGTCGTGCGCGGCGCCGCCTTGAGCGTCCGCAACAACCTTTATATCGAGGCGGCCAGGTGCATCGGCTGCACCGACGGCCGAATCCTCCTCTTTTATGTTCTGCCCAACGTCTTTCCGGTGGTTATCGTCCTGGCCACGGTGCAGCTTGGGGGTGCCATTCTGGCCGAGTCGACCATAAGCTTTCTGGGCTACGGGGTCCCGCCGCCCCACCCGGCCTGGGGTGCGATGCTCGGGGGCATCGGCCGGGCCTACATGCACCAGGCGCCCTGGCTGGTGCTCTGGCCGGGCCTGGCCATAAGCCTTACGGTCTTCGGGTTTAACATGCTCGGGGATGCCCTCCGGGACGTCCTCGACCCCAGGCTCCGGGGCCGGTAGCAGGGCTTTCTCAGGCCCGGATTCGGCCTGGGGCGCGGCCGTCGGCCGGTCAGGTATAATCGTTAAGCTGACCGTAAGGGGTCCGAATGGCCAACCTGGGCGAGGCTTTCACCTACGTTTTCTCCGACCGGGACTGGGTTTCTAAGTTCGTCTTCGGCGCCCTCTTTCTGCTTCTCAGCCTGTTTTTAATCGGCATACCCTTTGTCGCCGGCTATTTCCTTGAGGTTATCCGGCGGGTGGCCTTTGATGAGCGGCCTTACTTGCCGGAGTGGTCGAATCTGGGTCGCCTCTTCGGCCGAGGACTTACTTACGTCGCCGTCCTCTTCGTCTACGCCCTCCCCCTCCTGATGCTGGGCTGTTGTGCCGCGGCGGCCGGCATCCTGGCCGGGGCGGGCCAGACCGACGGGAATGCCGTCTTTGGGGCGCTGAGCGCCGTCTTCTCCTGCCTGGGCCTGCCCCTCGGCCTTATTTACAGCGCCCTCCTGCCCATCGTCACCATCCAGTACGCCACCACCGGCCGTTTTGGGGCGGCCTTTCAGTTCGACGAGATGTGGGCGACGGTAAAGGCCAACCCGGGCAACTACATCGTGGTGGCCCTCATCGCCTGGGCCGTCTCCAACCTGATTGCGCCCCTGGGCCTGGTTCTGTGCGGGGTGGGCATCCTGGCCACCGGGTTCTACGCCCTGACCGTCACCGCTTACCTTTACGGCCTCTTTTACCGGGCGGCAAATCGGCCCCCGGCCGCCCCGGTTCTGGCCTGAACGGCATCGGCCGCCGGCGGATTAAAATACCCTTGAGGTTTGCTTCAGGGAGGCTGCGGTATGAACTTCGACCTGACCGAAGAGCAGCTTATGATCCAGGGCCTGGCCCGGGAGTTTGCCCGCCAGGAGGTCGCCCCGGTCGCCGCCTACTACGACCAGACGGCCGAGTTCCCCCACCCCGTCGTAAAGAAGGCCCGGGAGCTCGGCCTGATAAACCTGACGGTTCCCCGGGAGTACGGCGGGGCTGGCCTTTCGGTCTTCGACTCGAACCTGATTATGGAGGAGATCGCCTGGGCCTGCACGGGCATCGCCACCGCCCTCGGCATCAACAACCTGGCCTCGGACCCCATCGTCCTGGCCGGGACCGAAGCCCAGAAAAAGAAATACCTGGGCCGGCTGGCTGAGGGCGGCTTTGCCGCCTACGCCGTCACCGAACCCGAGGCAGGCTCCGACGTGGCCGCCATCAAGACCCGGGCCGTCCGGGACGGCCGGGGCTGGAGGATAACCGGGACCAAAATCTGGATCTCCAACGCCTGGGAGGCCGAATTTTTCGTCGTCTTTGCCAAGACCGACCCCCAGGCCGGCCACCGGGGCATCAGCGCCTTCATCGTCGAGCGGGACTGGGGCGTAAAGGTCACCCGAAGGCTCCCGAAGCTGGGCCAGCGGGCCTCCGACGCCTGCGAGGTCGTCTTCGACGAGGTCCCGGTGCCCCCGGAGAACCTCCTCGGCCCCGAAGGGGAGGGCTTTAAGCTGGCGATGCAGGTCTTCGACCGCTCCCGGCCGATGATCGGGGCCTTCGGCGTCGGCATCATCCAGCGGTGCCTGGACGAGTGCGTCCGTTACGCCACCCAGCGCCAGGCCTTCGGCCGGCCCATCGCCGACTTCCAGGGCGTGGGCTTTAAAATCGCCGAGATGGGAATGCGGGCCCACGCCGCCCGCCTGCTCACCTACGATGCCGCCTGGAAGGTCTCGGCCGGCCGCCGAAACAGCCTGGAGGCTGCCTACGCCAAGGCCTTCGCCGCCGACTCGGCCATGTGGGCGGCCACCGAGGCGGTCCAGGTCTTCGGGGGCTACGGCTACAGCGAGGAGTTCCCCGTGGCCAAACTTATGCGGGACGCCAAGGTGCTCCAGATCTATGAGGGGACCAGCGAAATCCAGCGGCTTATCATGTTGCGGCACCTGACCGGTGCCCGCGGCGCTTAGACCCGAAACGAGGAGGTCGCCTTGAAAGTTGCCGATGCCGTCGCCCTTGTCACCGGCGGAGCCTCGGGGCTGGGGGCCGCCGCCGTCCGGCGCCTGGCCGGCCTCGGCGCCCGGGTGGTCATCGCCGACCTGAACCGGGAGGCCGGCGAGGCCCTGGCCCGGGAACTGGGCGAGGCCGCCGCCTTCGCCCCCACCGACGTCACCGACGAGGCCTCGACCCGGGCCGCGGTGGAGCTGGCCGTGGGCCGCTTCGGGGCCCTGCACATCCTGGTCAACTGCGCCGGTATCGGCCTGGCCGAGCGCACCATAACCCGGGACGGCCCCCACTCCCTGGAGCGGTTTGCCCGGGTCGTTCAGGTCAACCTGATCGGCACCTTCAATGCCCTCCGGCTGGCGGCCTGGGCCATGGCTCAGAACGAGCCTAACGCCGAGGGGGAACGGGGCGTCATCGTCAACACCGCCTCCATTGCGGCCTTCGAGGGGCAGATCGGACAGGTGGCCTACGCCGCCTCCAAGGGGGGTGTCGTCAGCCTGACCCTCCCGGCCGCCCGGGACCTGGCCCGCAACGGCATTCGGGTCGTCACCATCGCCCCGGGGGTCTTCGATACGCCGATGCTGGCCCAGCTCCCGGCCGAGATTCGGGCCGCCCTGGCCCAGCAGATACCCTTCCCCCAGCGCCTCGGCCGGCCGGAAGAATACGCCCTGCTGGTCCAGCATATCATCGAGAACCCGATGCTGAACGGGGAGGTGGTCCGGCTGGACGGGGGCCTGCGAATGCCGCCCCGCTAGGCCGGCTACCGTTCGGGGATATCGGCCGTCTCTAAGCCTTCCCGGAGGCGGCGCAAGTATTCCCGGTAGTAGGTGCAGAAGCCGAGCCGCTGACCCCCGGTAAAGGGGGCGGTTTCGGGGCTTATGCCGTCGGCCTTGGCGTAGACGCAGGCGGGCAGGTACCGGGCCCGGCGGCCGCCCCAGCCCTTGTGGGTGCAGAAATAGGCCGGGCGGCCCTCCTCGTCCCGAAAAATTTTGACCTTCGGACAGCGCCGCATCGCCCCTAAACTATCCCACGCCCGGGCCGGTCCCCGCCAACCCGGTTATCCACCGCCCCCTTCAACCCCGGCCGGGGCCAGCCGTCCGGCCCGGGCGAGAACCTCCCGAAGGAACCGGCCGGTATAGGACGACTCGGCCCGGGCCACCTCCTCCGGGGTTCCGGCGGCCACCACGTAGCCGCCCCGGTCGCCCCCCTCGGGGCCCAGGTCGATGATCCAGTCGGCACACTTGATAAGCTCTAAGTTGTGCTCGATGAGCACCACCGTGTTCCCGGCATCCACCAGCCGCTGAAGCACCCGGAGCAGGGCGGCGCAATCCTCAAAGGAGAGGCCGGTGGTCGGCTCATCCAGGATGTAGAGGGTGCGGCCGGTGGACTTGCGGGAAAGCTCGGTGGCCAGCTTCACCCGCTGGGCCTCGCCCCCGGAGAGGGTGGTTGCCGGCTGGCCCAGCTTTATGTACCCGAGGCCGACATCGGCCAGGGTCTGAAGCTTCGTCCGGATGGCCGGGAAGGGGTCGAAGAACTCCAGGGCCTCGGCAACGGTCATATCCAGGACGTCGGCGATGCTCTTGCCCCGGTACTTCACCTCCAGGGCCTCCCGGTTGTAGCGGCGGCCCTTGCAAACCTCGCAGGGGACCGTAACGTCCGGCAGAAAGTGCATCTCGATCTGGACGAAGCCCGCCCCCTCGCAGGCTTCGCACCGGCCCCCCTTCACGTTGAAGGAGAACCGGCCGGGGGCATAGCCCCGCAGCTTCGCCTCGGGCAGGCTGGCAAAAAGCTCCCGGATGGGGGTGAAGGCCCCGGTGTAGGTAGCCGGGTTGCTCCGCGGCGTCCGGCCGATGGGCGACTGGTCGATTTCGATGACCTTGTCGATGTGTTCGATGCCCGAGATGTAGTCGCATTCCCCGGGCCGGTCCTTGGCGTTGTAAAAGAGCTGGGCCAGCCGCTTGTAAAGGACCTCGTCCACCAAGGTACTCTTGCCGCTGCCCGAGACCCCGGTCACGCAGACGAGCATCCCCAGGGGGATGGCCACGGTGATGTTTTTTAAGTTGTTGGCCCGGGCGCCGTGGATGACCAAGAACTTGCCGTTCCCCGGCCGGCGGCGCTCGGGGATGGGGATCTGCTTTCGGCCCGAAAGGTAGGCCCCGGTCAAGGAGTTGGGGTTGCGGGCGATATCCTCCGGGGTGCCGACGGCCACCACCCGCCCGCCGTGCTCCCCGGCCCCCGGCCCCAGGTCGATGACCCAGTCGGCGGCCCGGATCATCGCCTCGTCGTGCTCGACGACGATGAGGGTGTTGCCCAGGTCCCGGAGCCGCTTTAGGGTGGCGATGAGCCGGCCGTTGTCCACCGGGTGGAGGCCGATGGAGGGCTCGTCGCAGACGTAAAGCACCCCCGTCAGGGCGCTGCCCACCTGGGTGGCCAGCCGGATGCGCTGGGCCTCCCCGCCCGAAAGGGTCGAGGCCGACCGGTCCAGGGTGATGTAATCGAGGCCCACGTCCACCAGAAAGCCGAGCCGGGACCGGATCTCCTTGAGCACCTGCTCGGCAATGGCCCGCTCCCGCTCGCCGAGCTTGCCCGCCAGGTCGTCGACCCAGCGGATGGCCTCGGCGATGGACATGGCCGCCACGTCCATGATGTTCTTGCCGCCGATGGTGACGGCCAGGGATTCCGGCCGGAGCCGCTTGCCGTTGCAGGCCGGGCAGGGCCGGGCCGACATGTAGCGCTCAATCTCCATCCGAACGTAGTCCGAATCCGTCTCCCGGTAGCGCCGCTTCAGGTGGGGAATGATGCCCTCGTAAGTTAAGTAAAGCTCCCGGGAGCGGCCCTGGCCGTCGGTCTGGCGCACCCGAACCCGCTCGCCCCTGGAGCCGTAAAGGATAATGTCGAGGTGCTCGGGCTTAAGGTCCTTTACCGGGGTGTGGACGGAGAACCCGTAGTGGTCGGCAACGGCCTGAAGCACCCGGAACCACCAGGTCACGTGCTCGGCCGCCTTGGCCCAGGGCTTTATCGCCCCCTGGGCCAGGGAGAGGTTCTTGTCGGGGATGACCAGGTCCGGGTCGACCTCAAGCCGGTTGCCCAGGCCGGTGCAGGCCGGGCAGGCCCCGTGGGGGCTGTTGAACGAAAAGGTCCGGGGCTGAATTTCGGGCAGGCTCACCCCGCAGTGGGGGCAGGCGAGGTTCTCGGAAAAGAGCAGTTCTTCGCCCCCCACCACGCTCACCCCGACGATGCCCCCGGCCAGGCGGAGGGCCGTCTCCACCGAGTCGGCAACCCGGGCCGGGTCGAGGCCGTCGTTTCGGCGCAGGACCAGCCGGTCGACGACGATTTCGATGGTGTGCTTTTTATTCTTGTCCAGCCGGATGGACCCGTCCAGCTCAACGATTTCCCCGTCCACCCTGGCCCGGACGAACCCGGCCCGGGCGGCGTCCTCGAAGACCCGCTCGTGCTCCCCTTTCCGGTCCCGAACGACCGGGGCCAGAATCATCAGCCGGCTGCCCTCGGGCAGGGCCAGGATGGCATCGACGATCTGCTGGACGGTCTGCTTGGTTACCGGCCGGCCGCACCGGGGGCAGTGGGGCTTGCCGATGCGGGCGAAGAGCAGCCGCAGGTAGTCGTAGATTTCGGTGACGGTGCCCACCGTGGACCTGGGGTTGTGGCTTACGCCCTTCTGGTCGATGGAGATGGCCGGGGAGAGGCCGTCGATATAGTCGACGTCGGGCTTTTCTAAGCGGCCGAGGAACTGGCGGGCGTAGGCCGAAAGGGACTCGATATACCGGCGTTGGCCCTCGGCGTAGATGGTGTCGAAGGCCAGGGAGGATTTTCCGGAGCCGGAAACCCCCGTGATAACCACCAGCTTGTCACGGGGGATCTCGACGTCAATGTTTTTGAGGTTGTGTTCCCGGGCGCCGCGGACAACGATCCGGTCAAGGGGCATATCCGGTCAGATATTGTATCATGCTTGGCGGAACACCCACAAGATTTAGCATTCTAACAAAGGCTTATACGCATGGCAAAAGTCAGCCTTCGCTGGGTCGGCGAGTTTAACTTCGTCGGCGTCGACAGCAACCGCCACAGCGCCGTCATCTCGGGCCTGCCCCCGGACCGGAGCATCGGCCTCAAGCCGGCCGAACTTCTCCTGCTGGCCCTGGGGGCCTGCACCGGCTATGATGTGGTCAACATCCTGACCAAAAAGCGCCAGAAGCTTCTCGGTTTAGAGATTTTCGTCTCCGGCGAGCAGGACCCCGAACCGCCCTGGGCCTTTCGGAGAATCGTCGTCACCTACCGGGTGCAGGGCCGGGGCCTTGACCCCAAGGCGGTTGCGGACGCCGTAAGGCTTTCGGAGGAGAAGTACTGCTCGGTGGCCGCCACCATCCGGGGCGTAGCCCGCATCGAGCACCGGATCGAGCTAACCGAGGCCGAGTAAGCCCGCCCGTTTGACCCGGGCCCGGGGCCGGGGGTAAAGTCTTTAGGTGAAATCCGTCGCTGGAGGCCCCAACTATGGCCGAAAACCGCCTTGCCGAACTTGTCCGGGCCGTTGATGAGGTTAACCGCCGGCTCCTTGAGGCCCTTGAGGCGGTGCCCCCGGACCTCTTCGACCGACCGCCCGCCCCCGACGAGTGGTCGGTGGCCCAGGTCATCGGCCACGCCCTCGAATCCCAGGACTTCTGGGTCGGCCAGCTCGAAAGGCTGGCCCAGGAGGACCGGCCGGCCATCGGCCGCCGCACCGAAGCCGAGCGTCAGCGCCGGACCTACGGCTTTACCGACGGCCGCCCGAAGACCCCCGAAGAGGCCCGGGAGCGGCTGCGCCGGACCGCCGAGGAGACCCGGAACCGGTTAAGCCGCCTCCCGGCCGCGGTCCTCGACCGCACCGCCATCCACCCCGACCGGGGGGAGCTTACCGGGGCCCAGGTGGTCGAGCACCTGCTGGTGGAGCACCTAAGGGGCCACGTCGGCCAGATTTATGCCGCCGTCCGGCAGCTTCAGCCCGAAAAATGACCTGGCCTGACCTGCTCGGCCTGGGCCTGGCCCTTCTGGTCCTCGGGGTTGTCTTGGCCGCGGCCTACCGGACATCGGTTCTGCTTCGCCACTTCCGGCCCCGGCTAAACCCCCTGCTTTCGCCGGCGGAGAACCTTTTCCGGGTTATCCTCATCGGCCTCACGCTACTTATCGCCTTCATTATGGGCGCCTCCCCGGCCGAGCTGGGCCTTAAAGGTTTCGACCCGACCGAGGTCCTCCTCGGGGTGGGGCTGGGGGTAGGGGCCCTGGTGGCCATTAACCTGGCCGCCGCCGGCGGCCTGGCCGTCTTCGGGCCCGGCATCTACCGGGCCGGGGTAATCCGGGCGGTCCTCCCCCGCCGCCGGGCCGAGTGGCCCCCCGTCCTGGGGGCCCTGCTTCTGGCCTCCTTTCAGGAGGAGCTTTTCTTCCGGGGCCTACTTTTGGGCGTATTCGACCGGTTTTTCCCGCCCGTGGGCCTCAACCTGGCCGTCGGGGTCTTTTTCGGCCTGGCCCACCTGCCCCAGGGCAAGCTCGGGGTCGTGCTGGCCGGCCTGGCCAGCGTCTACCTGGGCTTTATCTTCCTCTGGCGAAGCCACCTGCTGACACCCTGGGTCTGCCACTTTGTCTTCAATGCCGGCCAGCTGGCCCTGGCCGCCCGCTTTCCCCACTGGCTTAAACTTGCCGAGGCCGAAGGAGGCCTTTATGAAAATCATTGACCTTCGGAGCGATACCGTCACCCTGCCCACCCCGGCCATGCGGGAGGCCATCGCCAAGGCCGAGCTGGGCGACGACGTCTTCGGGGAGGACCCGACGGTCAACCGGCTGGAGGCGATGGCGGCCGAAATCCTCGGGAAGGAGGCGGCCCTCCTTACCGCCTCGGGGACGATGAGCAACCTGCTGGCGGTTTTAACCCATACCCAGCGGGGCGACGAGATAATCGTCGGCTCCGAAAGCCACATCTTTCTCAACGAAGTCGGGGGCGCCTCGGCCCTGGGTGGGGTCCACGTCCGGACCGTCCGCAACCTCCCGGACGGCACCATGGACCCGGCCGAGGTGGAGGCCGCCGTCCGGGCCGAAAATATCCACTACCCCACCAGCCGCCTGCTCTGCCTGGAGAATACCCACAACCGGTGCGGCGGGGCCGCCCTTACCCCGGAGCAGACCCGCACCCTCATCGAGGTGGCCCGGCGCCACGGCCTTAAGGTCCACATCGACGGCGCCCGCATCTTCAACGCCGCCGTCGCCCTCAAGGTCGACGTTAAAACCTTAGTCTGCGACGCCGATTCCGTCTGCTTCTCCCTCTCCAAAGGGCTGGCCTGCCCCGTAGGCTCCATCCTGGCTGGGAGCCGGGAGTTCATCGCCCGGGCCCGGAAGTTCCGCAAGATGCTGGGCGGGGGGATGCGCCAGGCCGGGATCATCGCCGCGGCCGGCATCATTGCCCTGGCGACGATGATTGACCGGCTCGAAGAGGACCACGAAAATGCCCGCCGGCTGGCCGAAGGCATAAAGCAGCTCCCGGGCCTGCGCCTGGCCCAGCCCAAGGTCGACACCAACATCGTCTTCGTTGAGGTCTTGCGGCGGCCGGTGCCCGAGTTTGTGGCCGAGGCCGCCAGGCGGGGCATTAAGCTGGCCGCGACCCAGAATCCGGTCCGGATGGTGACCCACTACGGCATAACCTGCGAAGACATTGACTACGCCCTCAAGGTCTTCGCCGAGATCGCTTAAGGAGCAAGCTTAAGGCCATGGAAGAAGTCGTTCCGGGAATCTACCAGCTTAAGGTGCCCATCCCCGACAATCCCCTGGGCTATCTGCTCGCCTACTTAATCCGACGGCCCGACGGCTACCTGCTGGTCGACTGCGGCTGGAATGCGCCCGAAGCCTTCGAGGCCCTGGCCGACCAGCTGGGCCGGCTGGGGGCCGACTTTGGGGATATCAAAGAGATTTTGATAACCCACTTCCACCCGGACCATTACGGCCTGGCCGGCCGGGTAAAGGCCCTTTCGGGGGCCAGGCTTTACCTGCACGAGCGGGAGGCCAGACTGGTCCGGTCCCGCTACCAGGCCCCGGAGGGGTTCGCCGCCCAGCTTCAGGCCTGGCTCCGGCAGCACGGGGTGCCCGAGGCCGAGCTTGGGCGGCTTGAGGACTCGACTATGGGGGGCCGGGCCTTTGCCCAGCCGGCCATCCCCGACGTAACCCTGCGGGGCGGGGAGGAGGTCGGGGCCGGGGAGCGCCGCTTCCGGGTGATTTTCACCCCCGGCCATTCCCCCGGCCACGTCTGCCTCTACGCCGAGGCCGAGGGGCTCCTCATCGCCGGCGACCACGTCCTGCCCACCATCACTCCCAACGTGAGCCTGCACCCCGACGGGGCCGAAAATCCCCTGGCCGAATACCTCCAGTCCCTGGGGGCGGTGGCCGAGCTGGACGTCGGCCTGGTGCTGCCGGCCCACGAGTACGCCTTCAGGGACCTCCGCCGCCGGGTCCGGGAGGTCATCGAGCACCACGAGGAGCGAAACCGCCAGATCCTCGGGGCCCTTCAGGACCGGGCCCGGACGGCCTACGAGGTGGCCGGCCTTATCCCCTGGAATATCGGCCCCTGGGAAACCTTCTCCCCCTGGGCCCGGCGCATGGCCCTGATGGAGACCCTGGCCCACCTGCGCTACCTGGAATCCGTCGGCCAGGTCCGGTCGGAGTCGTCGGACGGCACCGTCTACTGGCGGGCGAAGGCTTAGGGCCCGAAGGCGAGCCGCAAAACCTTGTCGTCCCCGGGCCGGGGGGAGCCCCGCCCGTCCCGGTTGCTCGTCAGGACGTAAAGGGACCCATCCGGCCCGGCGGCCACGTCCCGCAGCCGCCCGTACTCGTTCCGAAAGAGGGCCTCCTGCCCCGCGACCCGACGGAAGTCCGGGGGAGCCAGCCAGATGAGGCGCAGGTGTTGGCCCCGCAGGGCGGCCACAAAGAGCACCCCCCGGACCGGGCCCTGGGTGCCGAAATCCAACCCCGAAGGGGCCCAGGTTTCGGCGCCGCTCTCCAGGATGGGGTCGACGAACCTGGGGGCCCCGCCCACCCCGAAAACGGCCGGCCAGCCGTAATTGCCCCCGGCCTCGATCAGGTTAATCTCGTCGTGGCAGCAGTTGGGCGGGCCGCCGCTGGGGCCGTGGTCGGAGGCAAAGAGCTGGCGGCTAACCGGGTGCCAGGCCAGGCCCTGGGGATTGCGCAGGCCCAGGGCGTAGACGGGCGAGCCGGGGAAGGGGTTGTCGGGGGGCACCGTCCCGTCGGGGTTAAGGCGGAGGATTTTGCCGTTCAAAGAGTTCAGGTTCTGGGCGTTTTCGCCGACGGCGGCGTCCCCAACCGTCAGGTAAAGCTTGCCGTCGGGGCCGAACCGAAGCCGGCCGCCGTCGTGGATGGCGGCCCCGGGAATCCGGTCGATAAGCACCCGGTCGACCTCCCCCCGGCCGTTGCGGTCCACAAACCGCACCAGCCGGTTCCAGAGGCGGCCCTGCTCCTCGTAGGTGTAGTAAAGATACACAAGGCCGTTGGCCCCGAAGTCCGGGTCGAGGGCGATGCCCATAAGGCCCGACTCGGAGCCGGGACGCTCGGCGGCGGGCACCGTCGCCCAGGGCTCGGGGAGGAGGGCGCCCCCGGCGATGACCCGGACCCGGCCCGGCCGCTCGGTGACGAAGATTCGGCCGTCCGGGGCAAAGGCCAGGGCCCAGGGGGCCTGAAGGCCGGTGGCGACCACCTCCACCCGGGGGCTTAAAGGCCCGGGGGTTGCGACGGCCGGGACGGTTGGGCTGACCGCCGGGGCCGGCTGGGGAGTCTCGGGGTGGCGGAAAGCCGGGGACGCCGGCTGAAGACAGCCGGCCGCCAGCCCGAGCCAGAGGCCTAAAAGCAAAAGCCCCAGTCGCCGCACACCGCTCCCATTTTAACCCAGGGCCGCCCAGCTGGGCCCGTAGGGCCCACGGATCTCCGGCTATCCCTGGCATGCAGTCCATGGCCTTGTTGTGGGGCGCACGGCCGTCCGCCCCTACCGGGCGGTTGGCCGCGGCAGGCTTCGGCCCCGAAAACCGGAGAACCCTGGGCCGGGCAAAGTTGATTTTACTAATCAAGTTTTATATAATCGGGGTGACGAAAGTCGGGAGGTTTGCGTCATGGCCGAGCAACGGACCCTGCGCCTTAACGGGGTCGACCTGCAGACGGTGGTCTCCCTGGCCGCCGCCATCGACACCAACCCGGAGATTGCGGCCGACCTGGCCCGTTACGGCCGCAAGGTCCGGGTTCGCTGGGTCGACGGCTTCCACAGCCAGGCCTACACCCGGGATGTGCCCCCCCACGCCTACGACGAGCCCGAGTGGCTCGGCGGCCGCAACCGGGCCATGGCCGCCAGCGAGGCCCTCCTTGGGGCCATCGGCGGCTGCATCGCCGTGGGCTTTGCCGCCAACGCCGCCCTTCGGGAGGTCCGGGTCCACGAGCTGGAGGTCGAGGTCGAAGGCACCATTGACGTCCCCTCCTTCCTGGGGCTCGGGGAGGGCAACCCGGGCTACAACCAGGTCAAAGTCACCATCTACGTTAACTGCGACGCCGAGCCCGCCCTCCTGGAGGAGATCGTCCACCGGGCCGTCAACCTCTCCCCGGTGGTCAATACCGTCCGAAACCCCGTTCAGGTTGAATACACCTACAAAGTTATCCGCTAAGGTGAAGCCGATGGCCCCAAAGCCCGAGTTTAACGGCGAACTGCTCCTGAGCGCCCTGCCCCTGCCGCCGGTCCCCGACGAGGCCGAGCCGGCGGGGATCATGTTCCGGGGCGCCGAGCGGGACGGCCCCGCCCCGGAGATGCCCTACGTGGCCGCCCGGGCCGACCTGGTCTGGGCCGACAATATCGCCGACCTGGTGGAGAAGGCCAAGCGCCGCCAGTGGAATGCGGCCGTGGACATCCCCTGGGCCGCCGGCCGAAACGTGCCCCCGGTCCTGGAGGAAGCCCTGGCCGACGTTCTCACCTGGATGCTCCAGCTGGAATACGCCGCCTGGTACGTCCCGGCCAAATTCATCCCCCGCATCCACCCCGCCTACACCGAAGTCGGCCTCTTTCTGTCAACCCAGGTCATGGATGAGGCCCGCCACGTGGAGGTCTTTTTAAAGCGGCTTTACCTCAACGGGGTGGGCCTGCGGACGGTCTCGTCCACGACCGAAAGCTCGGTTAAGGGCCTGGTCTTCCAGGAGGACTTTGCCCGGGCCAGCTTTCTTCTCCACGTCCTGGGGGAGGGGACTTTTAAGGACCTTTTCCACCTGCTTATCGAAATCGCCCCCGACGAGGCCACCCGGGAGATCATGGTCCGCTCCCTGGAGGATGAGGCCCGCCACGTGGCCTACGGGGTTGGCCGCCTCCGGCGCCAGCTTTCGGCGGCCGGGGACGCCGACCGGGTCGGCGAAACCTTCGTCGAGGCCCTGGAGGCCCGCCTCGCCTTTACGTATGAGGTCTCGGGGATCCCCCTCCACGTGCAGGATGCCCTGGCCGTCCTGGCCGGCGGCGGCCGGGAGGGTCCGGCCCTGGACCGGGGCCGCCGGCGGGTGAGGGAGTTTATCGATGAGCTGAACCGCAACCGGCTCCGGCGGCTCCTGGAGGCCGGCTTCAGCCCGAAGCTGGCCGGCCACATCGCCGAGCTTCACATCCGCAGCGCCGGCGGCCTGATGTAACCCCCCAACGGGAGGATGCGCCTTGGACGAGCGGGAGACCATCCGCTACCTGCTGACCAACAGCCGGACCGTGGCCGTGGTGGGCCTCTCGAGCAATCCCCGCAAGGACAGCTACATCGTGGCCCACCACCTCCACCGCTACGGGTACACCATCGTCCCGATAAACCCCACCGCTCAGGAGATTCTGGGCCGGAAGGCTTACCCCTCCCTGGCCGCCCTCCCGGCCGAGTTGGCCGCCGCCGTCGACCTGGTGGTGGTCTTCCGGCCGGCCGAGGAGGTCCCCGCCATTGTCCGGGAAGCCCTCCAGCACCTGCCCAACCTTAAGGGCATCTGGACCCAGAAAAATATCGTCCACCCGGAGGCGGCGGAGCTGGCCCGCTCCCGGGGGCTGGCGGTGGTCCAGGACCGGTGCATCCGGACCCAGCACCTCTACCTGCGGTTCGTGGCCGGGGCGGTGCCGGCCGAGACTTCGGCGGACGGAGGTTGAAGCGATGGGCCCTTTCGGCCGACGGGAGTTTCTTAAGCTGGCGGCGGGCCTGGTTGGGGCCGGGCTCGGGGCGGCCTGCGCCCCGGCCGGGGCCCCGGGGGCCGGGCCGAGGCGCCTGGACGTCCTCAGGCTCGACTACGCCTACTACAACCCGGTCAGCCTGGTGATGCGGCGCAAGGGCTGGCTTGAGGAAGAGTTCGCCCGGGACGGCATCAAGGTGGAGTGGGTCCTGAGCCTGGGCAGTAACAAGGCCAACGAGTTTACGGCCAGCGGCACCGTCCACTTCGGTTCGACGGCCGGAAGCGCCGCCCTGCTGGCCCGGGCCAACGGGGTGCCCCTCAAGACCGTCTGGCTTTATTCCCAGCCCGAATGGACGGCCCTGGTAACTTTGAAGGATTCGCCCATCCGGCAGGTGGCCGACCTCCGGGGCAGGCGGGTGGCCGCAACCCGGGGGACCGACCCCTGGTTCTTCCTCCTGCGGGCCCTGGACTCGGCCGGCCTCGGCCAGCGGGACGTGGAGATCGTCCAGCTTCAGCATCCCGACGGCGAGCAGGCCCTCCTTCAGGGACAGGTGGACGCCTGGGCCGGCCTCGACCCCTATATGGCCCACGCCGAGCTGGCGGCCGGGGCCCGGCTCTTTTTCCGGCAGCCGGAGTGGAACACCTACGGCACCTTGAACGTCCAGGAATCCTTTCTTAACCAGTACCCGGACATTGTGGAGCGGGTGCTTACGGTTTACGAGCGGGGCCGGGCCTGGGCCCGCCAGAATCCCGAGGAGCTTATCGCCATCCTGGCCGAAGAGTCCAAGGTGAGCCCGGAGGTTGCCCGCAAAGTCCTGACCGAGCGGACGGCCTTCCCGGAGCCGGTCCCGGGCGACCAGCTGAAGACGGTCCTGCGGGAGATTGTGCCCCTCATCCAGAAAGAGCAGCTCGTTCCGGTCGGGGTCGACCTTAAGGCCGCCATCGAGGCCCTGGTGGAGTCGGGGCCGGCCCGGCAGGTTCTTTCCAGGTCGGCTTCCAAGTAGCAGGCAGGGCGATGACGGTCGGGGACCTGAGCGACCTGAAGGCCGGGGGCCTTCTAAAGGCGAGGCCGACCCGGCCCCTGAGGCTTGTCCGGCTGGGGTTGGGGGCGGCCCTGCCCTGGCTTCTGCCGGCGGGGCTTCTGGGACTCTGGGCGCTCAGCCTTGACCGGGGCTGGCTCCAGCCCTACCAGCTCCCCGCCCCGCCCACCGTGGTATCGACCTTCGTCGACCTCCTCAGCCGGGGGGAGCTTGCCCGCCACCTCGGGGCGACCCTGAACCGGCTTCTGGCCGGCTATCTGCTCGGGGCGGGCCCGGGGGTGCTTCTGGGCCTGCTGGCCGGAAGCTCCGTGGGGTTTCGGCGGTTTTTAGACCCGACGGTGCAGGGCCTGCGGGCGGTGCCCTCCCTGGCCTGGGTGCCCCTCTTTTTGCTCTGGTTCGGCATCGGGGAGCAGGCCCGGGTCTATCTCATCGGCCTGGGGGCCTTTCTGCCGGTGTACCTCAACACCATGGCGGCGGTGGGTTCGGTGGACCGAAAGCTTATCGAGGTCGCCCGGGCCTACGGCTTTGGGCGGCTTAAGGTTCTTTTCCGGGTGGTCCTGCCCGGGGCAATGCCCGGGGTGTTTACGGGCCTGCGGGCCGGCCTGAGCCTGGCCTGGATGTTTGTGGTTGCGGCCGAGCTGATTGCGGCCAGCAACGGCCTCGGGTTTATGCTGGTGGAGGGCCAGTCGACCATGCGCCCCGACCGGGTTCTGGTAAGCCTCCTTACGTTCGCCGTCCTCGGCCGGGGTTCGGATACCCTGCTGGCCGCCCTGGAGCGGCGGCTGCTGGTCTGGCGGGATACCCTGGCCACGACCCAGGAGGAGCGGCCGTGACGGGCGCCACCATCCGGCTGAGTCGGACGTGTGTCAGCCTGGGCGGCCACCCGGTTCTGCGGGACCTGTATTTTGAGGCCGGGCCGGGCGAGTTCGTGGCGGTGGTGGGGCCGAGCGGGGTGGGCAAGAGCACCCTCCTGCGGGTCATCGCCCGGCTGGTGGAGCCGGAAGCCGGGGAGGTGGTGGTCCGGCCGGCCAACGGCGGCCCGCAGGCCCGGGTGGCCTTTGTGTTCCAGGAGCCGCGGCTCCTGCCGTGGCTGCGGGTGCTGGACAATGTGGCCATTGTGGCCCCGGCCGGCTCCGACCGGAAAGAACGGGCCCGGCGGGCCCTGGCGGCGGTGGGGTTGGGGGACTGGGAGCGGGCCTGGCCCCGGCAGCTCTCGGGGGGCATGGCCCAGCGGGCGGCCCTGGCCCGGGCCCTGGTTACCGAGCCCCACGTCCTGCTTCTGGACGAACCCTTCAGCGCGGTGGACGCCCTGACCCGGATGCGCCTGCAGGAGCACGTGCTGGGCCTCTGGGCGGCGGGGGGTTTTACGGCGGTGCTGGTCACCCACGACGTGGACGAGGCCGTCTACCTGGCCGACCGGGTATATGTTTTAATGGGGCGGCCGGCCACGGTTGCGGCCGAGTTTTCGGTGGGGCTGCCCCGCCCCCGCCTTCGGGAGGACCCGGCCCTGGGCCGGCTGCGCCGGGAGGTCCTTGGGGCCCTGGGCCCGGTTCCCCTAACGGCGGGCCGTCCGGATGGAAACCTGTTAGTCTAAAGGAGGGTTTGCCGTGGGACTCTTCGTCGTTCGCCATCAGCATCCGGCCGAGCGCTGTCCGGCCCAGGACCCGCAGGTGGGGAACATGCTCCTGGACCACCTGAGCGAGGCCAATGCGCAGCGGCACGGGATAAAGATTCACGGGGAGGCCGTCCTCGACGGCCAGCACACCCTTTATCTGATTCTGGAGTCGGAGGACCGGTCGAAAGTCGAGGCCTTTATGCAGCCGTTCACCAGGGCGGGGACAGTGGAGGTCTGGCCGGCCTCGCCCTGCGCCGAGGTGGTGCGCCGCCGGGGCTGCGGGTAATTAAAAGCCGGCTGTTGCGTTAGACACCGGCCAACCGTTATACTCGGACCTATTGGTCCGAAAGGGGATTTTCCGCGTGGTAAGAACTTTCCCGACGGGGGCGAGTTGAACCCATTCGGCGAACGGTCGCCGCCCAAATTCAAAGCGCAACCGAAGAAACGCAGAGATTGAAAGCCAATTCGGCCTATCATTAGTTGAGTTGATAAAGGAGGTTGAGCTCGGCAAACGACCGTGGTCTCCGGAAATCGAAGAATGGATAAGCTTTCTTCTCTCCGAAGAGTATCAAGTCCTCATGATGGATGGCCCGTCCACGTAGCTGGCATTTGCTCGAAAATTACAAACATGTGCACCAACAATGCTTAGATAATTTCCAATCCGCCGCCTGGCGAGAAACCGAATTCAGCCCCGAACGTATTTTCGTATAGGATAATCTGCATTGTCGATTTGTTACCTGGAAAGATAGACTTCTCGGGCCGACGGGGGCTTGTGCCGGCCGGCCGCGACCCCCGAAAATAGTGGGTGGGAACCCGTTTGAGATGACCGCCAGCTGGCTGGAAGTCTCCGTTGTGGCCGGCCGTGAGGCCGCCGACGCCGTCGCCGAGGTCATGGGCCGCTACGGCCACGGTGGGGTGGCCATCGAGGAGCCCGTAAGGCCCGACCCCGAGGGCGAGGGCTACGCGGTCGACCCCGCCGCCCCCGTTATAGTCCGGGCGTATTTGCCCGAAAACGCCCTGGGCCGCCGCCGGCTGGGCCGGCTGCTTCGGGCCCTCTGGCACCTGCGGCAGGCGGCCGATCTTCCCGAGCCCGAAGTGCGGACCCTGGCCGAGGCGGACTGGGCCCACGCCTGGAAGGAGCACTTTAAGCCCCACCGGGTCGGCCCTTTCATTATTGCGCCCCCCTGGGCCGAGCCCCCGGCCGACGGCCTCCTCCTGCTCATCGACCCGGGTCTGGCCTTCGGCACCGGCCTGCACCCCACCACCCAGCTCTGCCTGGGCCTGGCGGCCGAGCTCCTTCGGCCGGGCGAGGCGGTCCTGGACCTGGGCACCGGCTCGGGGATTCTGGCCATCGCCGCCGCCCGCCTCGGGGCCGGCTCCGTCCTGGCCCTGGATATCGACCCCCTGGCCGTAAAGGCGGCCCGGGCGAACGTTCGGCTTAACCGGCTCGCAGGCCGGGTAAGGGTGGTCCGGGGCACCCTTAAGGGCCCGACCGGGCCGTTTGACCTCATCCTGGCCAACCTGAGCGCCCCGGTCCTGAAGGAGCTGGCCCCGGCCCTGGCCGCCTCGGTGGCCCCGGGCGGCCGGCTGGTGATGTCCGGCCTGCTGGTCGGGCGGGCCGACGAGCTGGCCGGCCTTTACGCCGGCCTGGGCCTGAGCCCCTCCTGCCGGCGGACGGCCGGCGACTGGGTGGCCCTGGTCCTGACCCGGCCCGGGGATTCGTGAATCGGCGGTGACCCACCGGTTCTTCGTTCCGCCCGAGCGCATCAGGGGCCGCCTGGTCGAGTTCGACCCGGCCCAGGCCCACCAGCTCCGGGACGTGCTGCGCCTTTCGGCCGGGGATTCGGTGGTGGTCTTCGACAATTCCGGCTGGGAGTTCGAGGTCGTCCTGGAGCGGCTGGACCGGCAGGGGGCGACCGGGCGGGTGGAGCGCCGCCGGCTGGTCGACACCGAGCCCAGGGTCAAGGTCACCGTCTTTCAGGCCCTCCTCAAGGGCAACCGGTTCGACTGGCTGCTCCAGAAGGGCACCGAGATAGGAGCCGTAGGCTTCGTGCCGATGGTGACGGCCCGCTGTGTGGCCGAGCCCCCGGACCCGACGGCCCGGGGAAAGTTCGAGCGCTGGCGGCGGATCGTCGTTGAGGCGGCCGAACAATCCCGCCGGGGGAAGGTGCCGAAAATCCACGAGCCCGTAGCCTTCGAGGAAGCCTGCCGGTCCATCCACGAGCTGGCCTTTATCCCCTACGAGGGGCGGGACGTCCGGCCCCTGCGGGCCGCCCTGGCGGAGGCCACCGGCCCGGCGGCCGGCCTGCGACGGCCCTACTCGGTGGCCCTCTTTATCGGCCCCGAGGGCGGCTTTGCCCCCGAGGAGGTGGAGCTTGCCCGCCGCCACAATATTACCCCGGTCGGCCTCGGCCCCCGGATCCTCCGGGCCGAGACGGCGGCCATCGTCGCCCTCACCATCGTCCTGGCCCACTTCGGCGACCTGGACTGACCGGCCTCAGCCCAGGTTAAGCAGGCCCGAAAAGAGGTCGGGGACCAGCCGGCGTAGCAGGTCGATGTGTTCCCGGCTGGCCACGTCGGCCTCGAGGGGCGTGATCGAGATCTTTGATTGGCGGATGGCCCAGATGTCGCTGCCCTCCTCCTCTTCCCAGACCGGCTTGCCCCGGGTTATCCAGTAGAGGCTTCGGCCCTTGCGGTCCACGTGCTCCTCGATGATATCGGTGTAGCTGCGCCGGGCCAGGTAGGTGACCTCGATCCCCCGGATCGCCCCCAGGGGCAGGTCGGGAAGGTTTACGTTCAGCAGGATCTTTTCGGGGAGCCGGCCCTGGGCCACCAGCCGGACGAGGAGGCGGGCCAGCCGGGCGCCGGGCTCCACGTTTTCGGGCCGGAGGCTGTTTATCGAGAGGGCAAAGGCCGGCCGGCCGAGGAAGTACCCGTGCAGAGCGGCCCCCACCGTGCCCGAGATGAGGACGTCGTTGCCCAGGTTGGAGCCCTCGTTCAGGCCCGAGACCACGCAGTCGACCTCTTTAAAGAGGCTGTTTACGGCCATTATGACGCAGTCGCCCGGGGTTCCCTCCACCGAATAAGCTTCCAGGTCGCCGCTCATAATGGTCGGCAGGCGGTTTACCCGAATGGGGTGGTTAAGGCTTATGGCCGCCCCGATGGCGCTCTGTTCCCGGTCGGGGGCGACGACACAAACCTGGAACTCCTTGGTCAGCTCGTGGGCCAGGGCCCAGAGGCCGGGAGCGTAGATGCCGTCGTCGTTGGTTACCAGGACGTGGATGGGCATGGCGGCTAAAACTGCCGGCTGAAAATAAATTCGATAAGTTCGGCAAAATCGGCCCGAACCTCCGGCCGAAAGGGCAGACCCGCCAGGAGCCGGCTGGCCCGCTCCGCCCATTCGGCGGCCGTCCGACGGGTGAAGGCCTCGGCCCCGGCCTGGGCCAGCCGGGCGGCCAGCTCGGCCGCGTCATCCGGCCCGAGTTCGGCCCCGGCGTAGGCTTCGGCCAGGCGGTCCCGAAGGTCGGGCGGCCCCGCCGTCAGGGCCCAGACGACCGGGAGGGTCTTCTTGCGCTCCCGCAGGTCTTCCCCGGCCGGCTTGCCGGTGGCCTCCGGCCGCCCCCAGATCCCCAGGTAGTCGTCCCAGACCTGGAAGGCCACCCCCAGGGCCTCCCCGAACTCCCGGGCGGCGGTCACCCCCGGACTGCCCCCCACCAGCACCCCCATCCCCACCGCCGCCCCGATGAGGGCCCCGGTCTTGCGCCGAACCATCTCGAAATATTCGTCGAGGGTTGCCGTCGGGCGGGCCGCCAGCTCCAGGTCGGCCACCTGCCCTTGGCAGACCACCCAGCAGGCCTCGGCCAGCATCCGGGCGCCTTCAAGGGCGACTTCCGGGGCGACCCCGCGGCCGGCAAGGTCCGCCAGCTTCCGAAAGGCCAGGGCAAAAAGGCCGTCCCCGGCGTTGGTGGCCTGGTTTGCCCCCCAGAGGACCCAGACGGCGGGCCGGTGGCGGCGTTCGGGGGAGCGGTCCTGAATGTCGTCGTGGATGAGGGTAAAGTTGTGCACAAGCTCCAGGGCGGCCGCCCCCGGCAGGGCTTTCTGCCAGTCGCCCCCGACCCCCTCGCAGGCCAGAAGCATCAAAAGGGGCCGGAGGCGCTTTCCGGGGTCGGCGGCCGCCGGCCGGCCCTCGGCGTTCACCCAGCCCAGGTGGTAAGCCACCATTCGGGAAAGGAGGGTCCCGTCGTCCGGCACGGCCGACCGGAGCTCGGCCTCCAGGGCAGGGCCGTAGCGGGCGTTGAGGCGGTTGAGAACGGCCATGGCCGAAAAGCTAAATTACCGGGTGGGCCGGTGTTCCGACGCCGGGCCGATTTTAAGGCGGCCGAAGGGGCTTAAGCTCCAGCGGACCCGGAGCAGGCCGAGGACGTCGTCCCAGGCCGTCCGGACGATGTTCACCCGTGAGTCCAAGTCCTCAACCCACTCCACCGGGATCTCTTTAATCTTATACCCGAAATGCTCCGCCAGCAAAAGCAGCTCCGAGTCGAAAAACCACGACTCATCCCGGACCAGGGGCACCAGGGCCCGAACCGCCCGGCGGGAGAGGGCCTTAAACCCGCACTGGGCGTCGCTGAAGCGGTTAAAGAACATCAGCTTGATAAGCAGGTTATAGGCCCGGGAGATCACCTCCCGCTTCAGGGAGCGGGTTGTCCGGGAGGCCGGCATCAGCCGGGAGCCCACGGCCAGGTCGTAGCCCTCCTCGGCCACCGCCCGGATAAGGGGCTCGAGGGCCCGCAGATTGGTGGAAAGGTCTACGTCCATGTAGCAGACAACGTCGGCCTCACTCCCGAGCCAGGCGGCCCGGAGGGCCCGCCCCCGGCCCTTCCGGTCCAGGTGCAGGACCCGAACGTCCGGGTATTTGTCGGCCAGCTCCCGGGCCACCTCCAGGGTCCGGTCCCGGGAGGCGTTGTCGGCGATAACCACCTGCCACCGGTAGGGGAAACCCGTTTCCAGGAGAAAGGACCTCAAAGTTTCAATGTTGGGGCGCAGGACCCTCTCCTCGTTGTAAACGGGGACCACGATATCGACCGTTACCGACCGCTCGGCAGGGACCATCTTCGCCGCCTCACCACACTTCCCGCAACCTCCGGCTTACCAGGAACGGGTCGGAGGCGACCACGCTGGCGGCGTAGAGCTCCATCCCGGCAAAGTCGGCCGTGCGGTTGGCCGGGTCCCCCCGGTCCACCACCCGGGCCAGGGCCGGGAAGCCCTCCCAGCCGTTCCGGTCGCCGAAGGGGGGCAGGTAAAGGCCGACGTTAAAGGCCTGAACCCCCAGCTCCCGCACGTAGGCCTCGAGGAGCCGGCCCAGGCCGAGCCAGAGCTCACCCCCGGGCCGGTCGGCCCAGAGGAAAACCTCCCGCTCCTTGAGGGGCGTAAGGTAGACAAAGCCCCGGACGCCGTTCCGGGGGGGCAGGCTCAGCCCCAGGGCCTCGTGGACGGCATAGAGGTCGGCCAGAAGGTCGGACTCAAACCGGGTCCGGTAATCCGCCAGGGCCCGCCGCAGGGCCTCCACCTTGCCGTAGGGCAGTTCCCGGGTGAGCACCATCTGCAGGTGGCCGTGAATGAGGGAGGCCCCCGACTTCCAGAGGCAGTTCCAGAGGATAAAGGGGAAACGGGCCGGGGGCTCCAAACGGTGGGCGGCCTCCAGCCAGCCCCAGGCCACGTTCAAGTAGTCGACGACCTTTTCGGCTTCGACGGCCAGGGGGTTGTGCTCTTTGAAGACGACCAGGCCGCTGAATTCGTCATACTTGGCCACATTGCTGGCCGAAATGCCGAACCTGCCCTCGACCCGGCCGAAGATATCCTCGGGGGTCCCGGTCAGGGGGGTGCAGAGGGGGTCGCCGACGGTCTTGTCGATTTCGGCCAGGACGTCGGCCGACGCCCGGGCCTCCATCGGCCGGCGGGCCCGAAGCTCGTTGTAAAGAGTAGTCTCCAGGGTTACAAGGTTTGTTACTTTGACAACCTTCTGGGCGAGGACCGGCTCCAGGGCCCCGAAGGTTTCAACTATCCAGGGTTCCATCTCGGCCGGCGGCTTAAGCCGCCCCACCGCAACCGTTACCCGGAAGAGGCGGTCGAAGAGGCGGCGCTCGGCCGCCGGCAGGGCGCCGACAAGCTCGGGCAGGTCGACGATGCTAGCCACGCCGGAACTCCAGGGCCTTAAGATAGACCTCAATATACTTTCGGGCCGACCGGTCCCAGGAAAAGTCCTGGGTCATTCCTCGAATCTGCAGTTTACGCCACACATCCCGGTGTTTCCAGGTCTCAACGGCCCGGATGATGGCCCCAAAGAAGGCCCAGGGGTCGTATTGTTTAAACGTAAAGCCGTTGCCCTCCCCGGTTCGGGGGTCGAAATCCTTGACCGTATCGGCCAGGCCGCCCGTCTCCCGGACCACCGGCACGCTCCCATAGCGCATGGCGATCATCTGGCCGAGGCCGCACGGCTCGAACCGGGAGGGCATCAAGAACATGTCCGAGCCGCCGTAGATCTTCTGGGCCAGCTCGGCGTTGAAGGTTAGAAAGATGCCCGTCTTGTCCGGATACTGCTCGGCAACCCGCCGGAACATGGCGTGGTAGTGGGGGTCGCCGGTGCCCAGAAGGACGAACTGGACGTCGAAGAGCCGAAGCAACGGGTCGATAACCTGGCCCACCAGGTCGAAACCCTTCTGGTCGGTGAGGCGGGAGATCATGCCCAGGAGGGGGACCTCCGGGTTGGGGGGCATGTTCGCCTGGCGCTGAAGGTCCAGCTTGTTTTCAACCCGGCGGTCGAGGGAGTTAACGTCGAAGTTTGCGGCCAGGTAAGGGTCGGTAGCCGGGTTTAGTTCCTCGGTATCGATGCCGTTTAAGATGCCGAAGAGGCGGTCCTTGCGGTCCCGCAGAATCGGGTCGAGCTTTTCGCCGTACTCGGGGGTCAGGATCTCCTGGGCGTAGCGCTCGCTTACGGTGGTTATCACGTCGGCAAAGAGGATCCCCCGGGCCATCAGGTCCACCACGTTGGCCAGCTCGGGGATCTCCGGGTAGAGAAAGCCGTACTCGTCGATGCCGGCAATCTCCAGGATGCGCCAGCCGAAGATACCCTGGTAGGCCAGGTTGTGGATGGTGTAAACGGTGGCCGTATTCTGAAAAAAGGGGTCTTCGGCGTAGATGGTTTTAAGCCAGTTGGGGATGATGGCCGTATGCCAGTCGTTGCAGTGGATGATATCGGGCGCCCAGCCGACCTGCTTTACGAATTCGAGGGCGGCCCGGCTGAACAGGATAAACCGCTCCCCGTCGTCGGGGTAGCCGTAAATGCCCTCCCGCAGGAAGTACTTCTGGGAATCGACGAAGTAAACGGGGACCAGGTTCCCCAGGCGCCCCTCGTAAATGGTTACCGGCTCGAAAGTCTCGTCCATGGGGACCTGAAGCCCCTCCAGCACCGGCCGGAGGCCGAAGCGGGCCGGGTCGACCCGGCCGTAGCGGGGGGTTATAACCCGGATGTCGTGGCCGAGACGGGCGATGGCCTTGGGCAGGGAGCCGGCCACATCGGCCAGCCCCCCAGTCTTGGCAAAGGGGGCGACTTCGGCGCTGCAGAATAGGATTTTTAGTTTGCGGGTAGTCTCTTCGGTCAAAGCGTCCACCTCCGCCCTAGTATAGCATTCGGCGGCGGCCGGCCAGGCAGTAGCTACTCCGGGCCGTAGGCGATAAGCTCGGGGTCGACCCGAAGGCAGAGGCGTCTGCCCGCCCAATCGGGCCAGTCCCGGGCCGGCCGCCCGAGCTCAAAGAGCAGAGGCTCGGTAAGGCCGTCGGCCTTAAGCTCGCCCCGCACGACGGGGCCGAGAAACTCCAGGTAAGAGACCTCCCCCGAAACCACATTTTCGGCCCGGGGCAGGTCGGCCGGGCTTAAGGCCTCGGGCCGGACCGAGACCCAGACCCGCTGACCCGGTTCGGTCGGCCGGTGCCAGGCCGCCCGCAGGAGCAGACCGCCGTTAAGCCTGATGGATACCCATTCGCCCGGCCGGGCCGAAACGACCTCGCCGGTGAGCACCGTGGTCCGGCCGATGAAGCGGGCCACGAACCGGGTTGCCGGGAACCGGTAAAGCCCGAAGGGTGGGGCAACCTGTTCCAGGCGGCCGGCATTCAGGACGGCGACCCGGTCTGAAAGGGCCAGGGCCTCCTCCTGGTCGTGGGTCACGTAGACGGTGGTGATTTTGAGGGCCTGCTGAATCCGCCGGATTTCTTTGCGAATAGAAACCCGCAGCTGAACGTCCAGGTTTGAAAGGGGTTCGTCCAGGAGCAGGATCTCCGGCTCGATAACCAGGGCCCGGGCCAGGGCGACCCGCTGGAGCTGGCCGCCGGAAAGCTGGTCTGGCCGCCGGTCTTCCAGGCCGGCCAGACCCACCAGCTCCAGGGCACTGAGCACCCGCCGGCGGAGCTCCTTCCCCCGGACCCCCCGAATCTCCAGGCCGTAGGCCACATTTTCGAAGACGGTCATGGTCGGGAAGACCGCGTAATTCTGAAAGACCATCCCGACGTTGCGGCGCTGGGGCGGCAGGTCGTTTACCACCCGCCGGCCGAAGCGGATAACCCCGGCGGTTGGGGTCTCGAATCCGGCGACCAGCCGCAAAGTGGTGGTTTTCCCGCATCCCGACGGCCCAAGGAGGGTGAAAAATTCGCCGTCGGCAATGTTTAGGGTAAGGTTGTCCACGGCCAGGGTGTTGCCGAATCGTTTGGTCAGGCCTTCTAAAACGACGGCGGTCATGGCCTGGCTCTGGGCCGGCCCAGCAGCCGGCCGTAATCCAGATTGGCAAGGGCCGAACCCAGGGCGACGAGCCCGATTAGAACCACCGAAATCGCCGAGGCCCGGCCGATAAATCCTTCGGCGGCGTAGTAAAAGATGGCTACCGTGGCCGTACGCCAGCCCGGCGGCAGGATGATCAACGTACTGCCGAGTTCCGTGATAATCCGGATGAACGCCATCACCGAAGTCGCCGCCAGGGTCGGCATAAGCTGCGGCCAGGTCACCCGCCAGAATGTCCGCCAGGGCGAGGCCCCGAGACCCAGGGACGCCTCCTCAAGGGTCCGGTCAACCCGACTGTAGCCGGCGGTTACCACCCGAACGGCGTAGGGCAGTCTGCGGACGGAATACGCGATGGGCAAAAGCAAGGGAAACCCCAGCGGCTGGAACCCCGGGTAGCTTTTAACCAGACCGATGCCGATAACCACCCCGGGGATTACGAAGGGCAAAAGGACCAGATAATCTAGCCAGCCGGCCCGGGCCCCATATTCCCGGAAGAGCTTTCCCAGGCCGAAGGCAAGACCGACGCAAAGGGGAGTGGCAACGGCGCTGAGAATTAAAGAATTTTTAATGCCATGAAAATTGGTCAGAATAAACTGATAGTTGCGCAGGGTAAAGGCCGCCGGCAACAGGCCGGTGGTCCACACAGTTCCAAAGGAAGATATGACGGTCACCACGTAGGGTAAGAAAAGCACCCCGGTAACCGTAAGGCAAAAGCCTAATCCAAGCCAGCGCAGGGGACGGTCCCGGTGGACGAAGGTTCGGGTCGTAAAGGTATGGCTCACCTGCGTCCGGGCCATAAGCCTCTTGACGATAAGGAGCACCAAAAACGCCAGGATAATGCTCCAGGAGGCCAGGACCAGGGAAACCCGACGGTCGACCTGAAAGCTGTTAAAAGCGGTGTAAGTTTCCAGGGGAAGCACCCGGAAATTGCCGGCCAGGAGGAGGGGGGCTCCCACGTCCCCAAAGGAGGCTAGGAACACAAGGACCGCCGCCATCAGGACGCGGGGCCGGATATAGGGCAGGACCACCCGCGTCAGGGTTCGGGCCGTTCCGGAGCCCAGGGAGGCCGCGGCCTCCTCCACCGCGGCCGGCACCACCTGAAGTCCGGCCGCCACCGTCAGATAGGCCAGGGGCGTGAAGTGGAGGACGTGGGTGAGAATCAGGCCGGCAGGCCCGTAAATATAAACTTCCGGCAGCCCGACCCGGCCCAGAAGCTGGGTTATCACGCCGGTGCGCCCCAGAAGCAGGATGGTGGCGAAAGCCGAGATGAAGGGCGGAGTTATCAGGGGCAGGGCAAGCAGAACCCGGAAAAGGCCCCGGCCCGGGGTTGCCACCTTGACGGTGAAAAAGGCCAGGGGAATACCAAGGCCCACCGAAAGGAGGGCCGTAGACCCCGCCACAAAGACCGAATTCCAGGTGATTCGGGCAATGTACTCCCCGAATCCGGGTTCTAAGGGGGTTTCGGCCTCGGCCAAGGCGAGGGTCGTCTCGGCCAGAATTCGGCCGACGGGCAGGACGAGAAAAGCCGCCACGTAGGCCCCGGCCGCGGCATAGATAAAGATAAAAGGGTCAAGCCTAATCCGGGGCTTTAGGCCCGCCTTGAAGCCGGCTTCAGCGGGAGCGGCCCTGAGTGTAGGCATCGAACATTCGCAGGATCTCGTCCCGCTTCCGGTCGGCTACCTCCGGGTCGGGGACGATCACTTTCGGGATGTTTTTCAGGGCAAACTCTAAGGTCACCTCGGGTCGGGGCATCTTTATGCCGGGCCTCACCGGGGTGTAAAGGATCGGGGCGATGGCCTCTTGCCCCTCCCGGGCCAGGTGCCAGCGCATGAACTCGACGGCGAGCTCCCGGTTCGGGGCGCCCTTCACCAGGGCCATACTGTTGTCCAGCACCACCGACCCATCGGCCGGGTAGATAAGATCTACGGGGTAGCCTTCCTGCTGGTCCCGGTAGACGGCCCGGGAGCCGGCGATGCCGATGGCTGCCTCCCCTTTGGCCATTAAAGTGTAAAGGGTCGCCGACTTTTCGGTGTAAAAGGCGATGTTGGCATTGAGCTTATCCCAGAACTCCTTGAACTTGGCGTCGTCGTTGCCCAGGGCGTGGTAGGTGTAAAGCACATTGGTGAACGCCGTGCTGGAGTTCTGGGGCTTCATGAAGATAATGTGCCCCTTATAAATCGGCTTAGTAAGGTCCTGCAGGCTTTCGGGGCGGGGCAGGTTGAGGGTCTTTAGCCGTTCGGTGTTGACCTCAATTCCCCCGAACTGGATGCCCCAGACGAAGAAATAGTTATCTTTATCCTTAAGGGGAATTTTGGTGCCGCCGAGGTCGAGGGCTTCCGGCAGGTCCCCCATCACCTCCCGGGGGTCCGCCGGTTCGATCAGGCCCAGCTTTTTGGCTTCCCGGTACTCGAGGGAAAAGCCGGAGTGCATCAGGTCGGCCTGGGGTTTGGCCCGCTCGGCATCAAGGCGCTTTAAAATCACTTCGGTGCCGCCGGGGTTGATAAACTCAACGGTTGCTTTAGGGTGGGTCTGTTCAAAGCCTTTTTTGAGGGCTTCAGCCCCGTCGGCGAAAATGGATGAATAGATAACCAGTTTTCCCGAAAACTCCCGGGCTGGCCGGACAGTTCCGGGCGAGGCCGGCGCCCCGGCGGGGGCACAGGCCGAAAAAGTGCCCGCCGCGCCCAGGGCCAGAAGCTGAAGGAACCTTCGCCGCGTGAGGCCCATGCTCCCCCTCCGTCGGACGTTTTCGGGATTTTTATACCCCGCGGTTGCCCACCCGGCAACCCGAGAAGGGTGACTTTCAGGTAGCCCTGTTTGACACTTCAGGTGGCGATGCCTAACATTGGAGGGAGGAGTAGCGGTGGCAGATTTAGACGTTATCCTCCGGCCCCCCGAACCCAAACCGACGGAGGCCCCCGGCCCGACAGGCCTGCTCAGGCGCCTCGGCCGCGACCTAAACCCGGGGCGGCTTTACCCCAAAGAGGGGCTTATTACCCTCGTAATACTGGCCTTCGGCCTTCTGAGCGCCGTCTGGGCCGTCCAGGGGGCCCGCTGGGTCGAGGACCTGCCGCCTCTCACGGAGATCGCCCTCGGGGGACTCCTTTTCGGCACCCTCCTGGCCAAGACCAGGCTTCCCGGCTACCTCACCCACCCGGTGGCCGCCCTCTACGGCCTGGTTGTCACCGTCTGGGCCGTCCAGAGCGTGATCCGCCTCCCCACCTGGCCGGAGCGTCTGGTCGACCTCATCCTCCGGCTGAACTATTGGGGCTACGCCGCCCGAACCGGCGGCATCAATAACGACACCCTGCCCTTCGTGTTTATGGTCACCGGCCTGGCCTGGTTTCTGGCCTACAGTGGGGCCTGGTTCGTCTTCCGGCGGCGGTCGGCGGTGGGGGCGATGCTCCCCGTCGGGGTCGCCCTGCTTTTTAACCTGCGCTACGCCCCCGCCCACCTGAGCATTTATTTCTTCATGTACCTGTTCGCCGCCCTGCTCCTGGCGATGCGGCTTAACTTTTACCGGTTCCAGCGGCGCTGGGACCTCTTCGGCATCCGCTACCCCCGGGAGATGGGCCTCACCGTCCTGCCCAACGTCGCCCTCGTGGCGGTTGGGATTCTGGCCGCGGCCGCCATCATGCCGGCCTCCACCGAGCACACCTTTATCGCCGACCTCTGGAACCGGATAAACACCCCGGTCCAGGATGCCCAGTCGGAATTCAACCGCCTTTTTGCCTCCCTTACGGCCAAGGAGGGCACGGATACCGCCTATTTCGGCCGGACCCTCGCCCTTAAGGGGGGCATCACCCTGGGGAACCGGGTGGTGCTCTACGTTTTCAGTCCCCGCCGCTACTACTGGCTGGGCCTCACCTACGATACCTACACCGGCCAGGGGTGGCTTTCGGGGGAGCGCCGGACGGTTCAGCTTGCCCCCGGCACGGCCCTGACGACAACGACTTCGTACAAGGGCCGGGAAGAGGTTGTCGAGGTCGTCCGGCTCAATGCGGTCTCCAGCGGCCTGGTCTTTTTAGGGGGCCAGGGGATGCAGTTTAACATCCCGGTGGTTGTCGAGTACGACCCCCCGGCCCCCCTGCTGGTTGACCTGCGGGACCGGACCCGGGATTCCCAGCTTCCCGAAGACCTGCGGGCCGCCGTCGGCAGCATCCGGCAGGCCCTTTCAGAACAGGCCGACCTGGGCGAGCGGGAGCAGATGGGCGTCATTCAGCGGCTCCTGCCGGCCGAGTATTCGGCCTACGGCCCCACCATCATCGGCGGGCGGGTGGCGAGCTTCCTGGTGAGCCTGCGCCGGCCGAACCATATGGACGTGGCGGCCGTTCGGCCGGTGGGGGGCATCCGGTTCGGCCAGCAGTACTCGGTCAGGGCCTCCATTTCCACGGCCACCGGCCAGGAGCTGCGCCGGGCCGGCACCACCTACCCCCAGCACATCGTCGACCGCTACCTGCAGCTGCCCCCCAACTTCCCGCCCCGGGTCCGCCAGCTCGCCCAGGAGCTCACCCGGGGCCTTAATAACAACTACGATAAGGCCAAGGCCATCGAGGCTTACCTCCAGCAGTTCCCTTACGATACAAACATCCCCCAGCCCCCCGCCGGCCGGGACGGGGTTGAGTGGTTCCTCTTCGACCTCAAGCGGGGCTACTGCGACTACTTTGCGTCGGCCATGGCAGTGATGCTCCGCTCCATCGGCATACCGGCCCGGGTAGCCGTCGGCTATATCAGTGGAAAGTACAACCCCGACATCGGCGCCTATGAGGTCCGGGAATCCGACGCCCACTCCTGGCCGCAGGTTTACTTCCCGGAGTACGGCTGGGTCGACTTCGAGCCGTCGCCCCGGGCGGGGGCCGGGGTGCCCCGGGTGGAAAGCCTGGAAGAGACCGGGGGAGAGGTGGCCGGGGCCGACGTCCTCCGGGAGGGGCCCTGGGGCCTCGGGCCCGGGGAGATGCTCCCCGACGAGGGGTTTTACGGGGGCGAATTCGGGACCGACGAATCGGCCTCGGACTTCGGCCGGGGTCTACTCGGGCTGGCGGTGGTCCCGGTGGGAGCCCTGCTGGGGTTGGGGGTCGCCGGCCTGGTCTGGTGGCGGCGCCGGTTCGCCCCCCTGGACCTGGTGAGCCAGACCTACGAAAAGGTCGTGGTCCTGGCCCAGCTGGCGGGCCTCAAACCCTACCCCTGGCAGACCCCCCTGGAATTTGCCGACCGCCTCCGGACGGAGGTGGCCGACGCGGCCGCCGACATCGAGACGGTCTTCGGGGCCTTTGTAAGGGTCCGCTTCGGCCGGCGTCAGCTTGACCCCGCCGAGCAGGCGCAGGTTTCGGCGGCCTGGGCCCGGCTCCGGGGCCGGATTATCCGGCGAATTCTGACCAGGCGTTGAAAAAGGGGCTCATCCCGCCGGCCGTCCTGACCCTCCTGCTGGCCGCCGGTTTCGGCCTGACCCCAGGCGGTTTTTTAGATAAGCTCCACTTTCTCGCCGCCGGTGTCTGTCCCCAGCGGCCCGGCCACTCCCTCTTCCTGGGCTCCGTCCAGCCGCCCCTGGAAGCCCGGATGGTGGGGATCTACGGCGGGGCCCTCCTGACCCTGGCCTGGGTCTGGGTTCGCCGGGGCCTTCGGCCGGCCGGCCTGCCGCCCCTGGGCCTGGTCGGCCTTTCGCTCCTCTTTTTCGGGGCGATGGGCCTCGACGGCCTCAACGCCTTTCTGGCCGACCTGGGTCTGCCCCACCTTTATACCCCCACCAACGCCCTGCGCCTCGGAACCGGAATCCTGGCCGGGGTGAGCATCGGGGTGGTTTTCGCCCCGGTGGTGGGGGGCGCCCTCTGGCGCAAGCCGGTACCCGGCCCGGCGGTGGGCTGGGCCGACCTGGTGCCGGTGGGCCTCCTTCAGGCCGGCCTCTTCGGGGCCGCCCTTTCGGGCTCGACCCTGATGCTTTACCCGGTCTCGGCGGTGGGCGTCGGGGGCGTCTGGGTTTTAATGGGCCTTTTTAACCTGGTGGTGGGGCTTTATCTTTTCGGAAAAGCCCGCCGCTTTGACGGCTGGGTTGAGGTCCTGCCGGGCCTCAGCCTGGCTCTGGGGCTGGCCCTGGCCGAGCTTATGGGCCTTGCCGCCCTCCGTTTTTACCTGGAAGGGCTCCTGGGCCTTAATTTCCGTTAGGCGATCCCCAATCGCAAACCCAATCTCAACACAATACCTTCTTCGGATGCACCCCCTGCGAAAGCAAAAGGGTGGCGCAGGTCGTGGAACCTTATCCGGGGGAGCCCGGCCTTCTGGACCCATTTGGCAAAGTCCCGCTCAAGGAGTTGAGGGGTCCAGGGGTTTGCCCTGGAGGGTGGTGAAGACGTGGCCGCTCTCCTGCCACCTGGGGCCGGCCAGCAGACGCTCCGCCTTCTGGGCAGTCCCTCGCCGCTTTAAAGCCTCCACCACCTGGGCCGGAAGCTCCACCCGCCGCCGGCCCCGGGCCGTCTTCGGCTCCCCATAGAAAGCCCCGCCCCCGCACCAGCCCGTCAGCAGGGTCCGGCACACCCGAAGCCTGCCGGCCTCCAGGTCGATGTCCTCCCACTTAAGGCCGGCCAGCTCCCCCAGCCGCAGGCCGCAGCACAGGGCCAGCCGGTAGGCCGCCTCGAACCGGCTCCCGGCCACGGCCTCAAGAAACCTTCTGGCCTCCTCGGGGGCCCAGGTCTTCATCTCCCGGCGCTCCGGCCGGGGAGGGCGTACCGCCTGGGCCACCTTCCGGGCCGCCAGACCCCAGCGCAGGGCGTCGTTAAGGGCCGCCCGGATGGTGACGTGGCAGAGCCGGACCGTGGCCGGCTTGAGCCCCCGCTTCAGCATGTCGCCGTAGAGGGCCTGCAGGTGGCCCGGCCTCAGGTCCCAGAGCCGCAGGCCCCCCAGGACCGGCTTGGGGGAACGGCCGGGGCCGGGCCCTCAAACCCGCGCCCGGGATTTCCCGGACGGGTGTGGACGGCCCGGTTGGGCGCTTAAGCCCGGGGCCGCCGACCAGCCCGCTGGCCGCCTCCCAACCGGACCGGGCGGCGCCTCCGGCAAGACCTGCCGCGAAACCCTGGGTCGGGTAGCGGCCCGGCCGGTCGAACTCGAGGCTGGAGCTTCCGCCGGGCCCAACCCACCCCGAGTTGAACCCCCCGTGTGGGCGACCGGGTCCCGGTTTACCCCAGACCGCCGGCCTCTCGGCCCCTGCGGTGATGACCCCGGGGGGCCGGCGGCCCTCACCTCGGCTCGACCACCACCGTCCCCATATGACCTAAGGGCCAGTGGAGCAGACACAAATACGGGAAGGTCCCCGGGTTGGGGAAGGTCAGCTCAAACTCGGTCGGGGCATCGGGCCCGAAGGCGAAGATCCCCGAGTTGTAGAACCGGCCCGGCTCGTAATTGGCCGACGGCCTGGCCGGGGGCGCCCCCAGCGGTTCGGGCGGCTGCTGGCCCGGGGCCAGGAAGGTGACCGTGTGGG
>DAOTYJ010000136.1:0-12424 GCA_034434875.1 Dehalococcoidia bacterium
TGATGGTCAAAGCTCTTGACATAAGCGTTTAGATGCTTATGTCAAGAGCGGCAGGCGCCTCCCCGGTGGGTTGTTTTTTGGCTAAAACAAGCATAAGGGGGGCGTCTGCCCCTTTTCTACATGCTCGCCCCACCATCTCTGGGACAGACCCCCAGGAGGCTTACGAGAAGGACCAGACAGCAGGTGTAAGTCAGGATCGCCAGGAATCCCACGGCGAAGTAGCCCACGGTCTGCTCCCCGATGCACCGGACGGCGACGGCGACCACCACCGGGGGAAGGGCGGGGGCCAGGTTTAAGGTCGGTAACAGGGTGGTGGCCGGACCCCCGGGGGCGCTGCTGCCCCCAGGACGGCCGCCAGGAGGACCAGTATCAGGTAGCCTGAGACCGCCCCGGCCACGAAGAGGAGCACGTCGCCGATTCGGGGCCAGCCGTAGTGGCCGATACAGATGGCACCCACCGACCAGACCCCCAGGGTGTAGCCGTAAGGCACCGCCTCCAGACGCACCACGAGGCCAAGGGCTTCAGCCCAGGAGATCCGAGCCGTAACCGGTGGCCTTGTCCTGTAAAACTCTAAGGAGCCAGGCAGGACGGTGATGCCATGCGGCCAAAACAGGTCTTTGAGCTTTCGTTGGAGCTCGCGGAGCGGGACCGGGCCCCACGGCGGCGGGGTCACCCCTGGGTCTATGAGCACTCGCTGTATGTAGCTATTCTTGACATAAGCTTATGTCAAGAATGGGCCTACTTTGGGCTCACTTACCGGGATACGGTGGCAGCTCTTGACATAAGCATTGCTTATGTCAAGAGCCCTTTATCCGGATAAACCGTGTCCTTCGTTTCAGTCGCTGCAAAGATACATGAGCACTAATCTAAAGCCCGAAGACCTGGAGGGTCTGCTGGCCGCAGTTGACATAAGCTTCGCTTATGTCAACTGCAAGGCTTGAGCCGCTGCTTCCGGGAGATGCGGTCCCATTGTTGACATAAGCGCTTGAGCACTTATGTCAACAATGGATACGACGGGGATAGCCCACCGGGGCCTGACTCAGAAGCTTAAGTACAAGCGCGGGGCCGAGATCCGGGTAGCTCGGGGTCACAACCGGCTTGGCCTTTTAATCAGGTATTATCGTGAGCTTAAGCTGCTAGTTATCGACGGGGTTACCGCCGGGCCTGCTTATGCCTCGGATATGGTCCTGGGCAGAGAAGCCCTGAAGCAGGGGACAAAGTCTGGGCCGCTGCTTGCGGATGCAGGGTTTGATTCTCTGGAAATCTGGAACGAGGCTTTTAAGCGGGGTTACTATCCGCAGATTCGACTAAAGGGAGGCAGAGCTAAGAAAGCTTGGGCAGAGGTTGTTTGAGCGTTGTTGACATAAGCAGGGCTTATGTCAACAACCCGGTTCCGGGGTGTAGGTGAGGGCGTCTTCGGCGGGATTAAGACCCGGCTCAACGGTCCAGTGCGGGAACTTAAGCCGAAGGTTGCCCTCAAGCGGGTGCTGCTTGAAGCTATCTGCTATGACCTGCGGATACTGCTCACCCTGATTTTATTGGCCTTTTCCCAGGCCGGTTGGCCTAGGCACCCGACTCGACGCCTCATCTTGGCCTTGTCTTACAAGGCCAGAAAGCGGACGGGAAGTCGGGGGGGGTTTGGTTTTATTGAGGCGGGGGCCCGGCCTCTTGTCGGGGCACGGCCGCGCGTCCTGAGCCCCCGGCACCGACAAGTTCGGCGTCCTCGTGACCGAGTGGGAGGCCACCGCCCTCCCTTACCTTAGCGTTGAAGGTTTTAAACAGTTTGAGGACCCCGAGAACCCGGTGGCCGGGAGCTCTTCGAGAAGCTGCGGCCCAAGGGCCTCCTGGGCCTGGCCATCTGGGAGAACGGCTGGAAACATTTTAGCAGTAGCCAGCGGCCCCTCATCGTCCCCGACGATTTCAAGGGGCAGAAGTTCCGGACCTCGGGCCAGCCGGATGAGGCCTTCGTCAAGGCCCTCGGCGGTGGTGATGGCGTTCTCCGAGGTCTTCAGCGCCCTCCAGCAGGGGGTCGTCGACGGCCCGTTCAACACCTGGAACAACATGCACACCCAGAAGTTCCACGAGGTCCAGGGCTACGCCACCAGCTCCGACGGGGCCGTGGTTCTCCTGTACGGGGTGGCCACCAACGCCCAGTGGTGGGACGGCCTCGATTCCCGGACCCGTCACGTCCTCTTTGACGCCCTGAAGGAGGCCACCAAGTATGGCAACGAGCTGGCGGCCGAGGAAAAGCGGGTCGCCTTTGAGAAGATCAAGGCCAGCGGCCGGCTGGAAATTCGCATTCAGACACCGGAGGAGGCGGCCCTCTGGCGGGTGGCCGGGGAGCAGGTTCAGCGGGGGTGGGTCTCCCAGGGTCGGGTGAGCCGGGAAGCCCTCCGAAAAGATGAACATGGGTGGGGATGACCACCCCGCCGGTGGGCCTCAACCTGTACGTGGCCAGCGGCATCACCAGGATGCCCCTTTACGACGGGATGAAGGCGGCCGCCCCCTGGCTTCTGGTGGTCGTCTTCACCCTGCTCGTCGTAACGTATGTGCCGGAGATAAGCCTCTTACTGCCCCGGCTCCTCTACCGGTGGCCGGCCCGCTTTGCCGGGAGGGTTTCGTACATCCGGAGCAGGACCACCAGGCCCGAGGCGAAGGTGAGGGCCCCGACGGCGACGACGGCCGTTGACGCCCCGAAGAGGTCGGCCACAAGACCAGCCAGCAGCGCCCCCAGGGCGTAGCCGGCGTCCCGCCAGAGCCGGTAGACCCCAACGGCCGAGGCCCGCCAGTCCGGGTGGGCCACGTCGGAGACGGCCGCCAGCAGGGTCGGGTAGACCAGGGCCGTGCCCAGGCCGAGCAGGACCATGCCCGCCCCCCAGACGAGCAAGTCCCGGCCGAGGGATATGAGCCCGATCGCCCCGGCCTGAAGCCACATCCCGGTCACAATGGGCCCCTTGCGGCCCACCCGGTCGGAAAGGGCCCCGGTTAGGAGCTGGCCGAATCCCCAAACCCAGGGGTAAAGGGCCGCCAGCAGCCCCACCGTTCCCAGGCCGAGGCCGGCCGCCGCAAAGACCAGGGGCAGCAGTCCCCAGGCCATCCCATCGTTGAGGTTGTTTACGAGACCGGCCTGACTGGCGGCGGAGAGGGCCCGGTCCTTAAAGCTGGTCTGCAAAAAGACCCAGGCGAAGCCCGGCTTTCGGGTCGGCTCCCCGGACCCGGCGCCGAGGCCGGCTTCGTATTGGGCGAAGGGTCGGGTCTCCCGGACCAGCAGGGCGGAAAGGCCCAGGCCGGCCACGGCAAAGCCCGCCCCGAGCAGAAAGGGGTAAGGCCTCAGGCCCAGGGCCTCGGCCACTTCGGCCGCGGCAAAGGCCGCCGCGGCCACCGCCCCGTAGCCGGCGGCCTCGTTGAGGCCCATGGCCAGCCCCCGCCGGTCCGGCCCCACCAGGTCGATTTTCATGATAACGGTGAGGGACCAGCAGAGTCCCTGGTTTACCCCCAGCAGGATATTGGCCAGCACCACCCATTCCCAGGCGGGGGCCGCCATCACCAGGAAGGGTACCGGCAGTCCCACGGCCCAGCCGGCGACCAGCACCCCCTTCCGCCCCACCCGGTCGGAAAGGGCCCCGGCGGCCAGGTTGGCGACGGCCTTGGCCAGGCCAAAGGTGAGGATGAAGGCGAGGATGGCGGTGCGGGAGGCGAGGCCGAACTCCGCCTCGGCCAGGACGGGCAGGACCGCCCGCTCCAGGCCGACGAGCCCCCCGACGAAGGCGTTAATAAGCACCAACAGGCCGAACTGGCGCCCGTTAGGCCCAAGGCCCAGCCTGAGCCCCGGCGGGCGCCCCTTGTCCGCGGAGTTCAAAGGTTTCGTCCCCCTTCGCCTCGGCCTGTCGGCTAAGTCTACCACGGGGCCGGGTTGGAGCTTTCGGCGAGTGGGGTATATTATGTTAGAAAACGCGGCGTGGTCGGCGGGGTAGGTTTCCGCCCCCGGCAAAGACGCGGCTCCCCAAAGGCGGTCGGTTTAGGCCCAATCTGCCCAAATTCGGCAAGGGGGATAGTTGACCTCGGAACCGGCAAAACCTAAAAAGCGCCCTCGCTCCGGCCGCCAGCAGGCGGCCCGGCGGCTCCTGGCCGTCACCGAGGAGGAGCTCCAGCGCATTGTCCTGGATATCCACGACGGGCCGGTCCAGACCCTCTTTGCCGTCCTGGGCCGGCTGACGGCCCTCCAGGACCGCCTCGCCGACCGGCCGGAGCTGGCCGCCGAGCTGGAGAGGGCCGTCCGGCAGACGGAGCTGGCCCTGGCCAATATCCGCAACCTGCTGGGCGTTTTTCGGTCGCCCCTCTTCAGCCAGCGGGACCTGGCCCGGGTTCTGGAGGACCTGGTGGCCCAGCACGAGGACGTGACCGGCCAGACGGTGGTCTTTACCTGCCCGCCCTCCCTGCCGCCGGTCTCCCTGCCGGCCCGCATCGCCCTTTACCGCATCCTCCAGGAGGCCCTGAGCAACGCCTACCGCCACGCCCGGGTCCCGGAGGTGCGGGTCACCGTCCGGGCCACGAAGCGGTCCATCTACCTGGAGGTGGCCGACGAAGGCCCGGGCTTCGTACCCCCGCCCCTGGAGGGGCCCCAGGCCACCGAAGACGGGGCCCACATCGGCCTGCGGGGGATGCGGGAGCGGGCCCTCCTGGTGGGGGGCTCCTTCGCCGTGGAGAGCGCCCCGGGCCGGGGAACCCGCATCCGGGTGGAGGTGCCGACCCGTGCCTGAGGCCCCGGCCCGAATCATCCTGGCTGACGACCACCCCCTGGTCCTGGAGGCCCTCCGAACCCTCCTCGACGGCCAGCCGGGCTTCAAGGTCATCGCCACGGCCACCGACGGCCGCCAGCTCCTGGACCAGGTGCGCCAGCTCAGGCCCGACCTGGTGGTTTTAGACCTTCAGCTTCCGGGAATAAACGGGCTGGAGTGCTTGCGCCGGATCAAGGCCCTCGACCCGGCCCCCCAGGTGGTCGTCCTGAGCGCCTTCGGGGACGCCGAAACCGTCCGGGCCGTGGTCCAGGCCGGGGCCGAGGGTTTTGTCTTAAAGACCGACCCGCCCGCCCAGGTGGTAAACGCCGTCCGGCAGGTGCTGGGCGGCCAGCTGGTCTTCCCCCGAAGCGCCCGCCGCTGGCTCCAGCCGGGGGTGGAACTTACCGACCTGGACCGCCGGCTCCTTAACCTGCTGGCCGAGGGCCGCAGCAACCAGGAGCTGGCCGAGGCCCTCAACGTCTCCCCCAACACCGTCAAGTATTACCTTAAAAATCTCTTTCGCAAGCTGGGCGTGGCCAACCGGACGGAGGCCGTAAGCTGGTACCTGCGCCACCACCGGACCTTCACCGGCGACGACCCCCGCTAACCGCCCCTTACCCGATCGGGTAGCGAAATTTTACCCGAACGGGCCCCAAACTTTACCCCCCAGTATGTGATTTTTGTCACAATCCTCCGGTAAGCTTGGGGTAGCGATGTTCGGAGGAGGCGAAATGACCAATCCTATTACAAAGCTTCGGCGCCTGGGTCAGTCGGTGTGGCTGGACGACCTGAGCCGGGGGCTGATCACCTCGGGGGAGCTGGCCAGGATGGTCCGGCGGGGGGAGGTCACGGGCGTAACCTCCAACCCCACCATCTTCGAGCAGGCCGTGGCCAGGTCCGACGATTATCTCCCCGACATCATCCGCCTCAGCCGCTCCGGCCTCGGCCCCGGGGAGATCTACGAGGCCCTGGTCATCGAGGACATCCGGGCGGCGGCCGACCTTCTGCGGCCGGTCTACGAGGCCACGGGCGGGGCCGACGGCTACGTGAGCCTGGAGGTGGACCCGGGCCTGGCCTACGACCCGGCCGGCACCATCGCCCAGGCCCTCAGGCTCTGGCGGCGGGTGGACCGGCCGAACCTGATGATTAAGATTCCGGGGACCCGGCCGGGAATGGCGGCCATCACCGAGGCGGTGGCGGCGGGCATCAACGTAAACGTCACTTTGCTCTTCGCCGTGGACCGCTACCTGGAGGCGGCCGACGCCTACCTCCGGGGGCTGGAGCGCCGGCTGGCCGCCGGGGAGCCGGTGGACCGGGTGGCCTCGGTGGCCTCCTTCTTCGTCTCCAGGGTGGACACCAAGGTGGACCGGCGGCTTCAGGCCCTCATGGGGGCCGGGGGCGAGGCGGCGGCCCGGGCCGGGGGGCTTTTGGGTCGGGCGGCGGTGGCCAACGCCCGGCTGGCCTACCGCCGCTACCTGGAGCTCATCGAGAGCCCCCGCTTCCGCCGGCTGGAGGGCCGGGGCGCCCGCCGCCAGCGGCTGCTCTGGGCCTCCACCAGCACCAAGAACCCCAATTACTCCGACGTTAAGTACGTGGAGGAGCTGGTGCTGCCCGAAACGGTCACGACCTTGCCCCGGCCCACCCTTCGGGCCTTCTTGGACCACGGCCGGGCCGAGCCGGTGGGGCCCGAGGCCCTGGCCGAGGCCGAAAGGGTGCCGGTGGCCCTGGCCGAGCTGGGCATCGACCTGGGCCAGGTGATGGCCGAGCTGGAGGCCGAGGGGGTGGCGGCCTTCCGACGGTCCTTCGAGGCCCTCATCGGGGCGGTGGCCGAGCGCCAGCCCCTGGCCGGGCCGGTTTCGTGATGAAAGGGGGTGGTTAGTAGGGAAATGACTAACTTTTTAAGCTTAAGCCGACGGATTAGCAAAACCTTTCGACCCAAGGAGGAGAAAAACCGTGACGAATAAAGCCTACGAACCTGGCGTAAAGCTCTACTCGGAGCTGGGTTATTACGACCCGGACTACCGACCGGCGGATACCGACGTCCTCTGCTGCTTCCGGGTCACCCCCCAGCCGGGGGTGCCGCCCCACGAGGCCGCGGCGGCGGTGGCGGCCGAGTCCTCCACCGGCACCTGGACGGTGGTCTGGTCGGACCTGCTCACCGACTTGGAGAAGTACCGGGCCCGCTGTTACCACCTTGAGGAGGTCCCCGGGCAGGAGAACCAGTACTTCGCCTTCGTCGCCTATCCCCTCGACCTCTTCGAGGAGGGCTCCCTGCCCAACCTCACCTCGTCCATCGTCGGCAACGTCTTCGGCTTTAAGGCCGTCCGGGCCCTCCGCCTGGAGGATATGCGGATCCCGCCCGTCTACGTCAAGACCTTCCAGGGGCCGCCCCACGGGATCCAGGTGGAGCGGGACAAGCTCAACAAGTACGGCCGGCCCCTGCTGGGGTGCACCATCAAGCCGAAGCTGGGCCTCTCGGCCAAAAACTACGGCCGGATGGTGTACGAGGCTTTGGCCGGCGGCCTCGACTTCACCAAGGACGACGAGAACATTAACTCCCAGCCCTTCATGCGCTGGCGGGACCGGTATCTCTTCGTCATGGAGGCCGTAAAGAAGGCCGAGGCCGAGACGGGGGAGGCCAAGGGCCACTACCTTAACGTAACGGCCCCGACCATGGAGGAGATCTACGAGCGGGCCGAGTTCGCCAAGGAGCTGGGGTCCCGCATCATCATGGTGGACTTCCTCACGGTGGGGTTTGCCGCCCACGCCTCCCTCTCGAAGTGGTGCCGGAAAAACGGCATCCTGCTCCACCTCCACCGGGCGATGCACGCCGTCCTCGACCGGCAGAAGAACCACGGCATCCACTGGCGGGTTCTGGCCAAGTGGGCCCGGCTGGTGGGGGGCGACCACGTCCACAACGGCACCGTGGTGGGCAAGCTGGAGGCCGACCGGCAGGCCACCATCGGGGTGAACGACCTCCTTCGGGAGAACTTCATCCCGGCCGACCCGACCCGGGGCATCTTCTTCGACCAGGACTGGGCCTCCCTCCCCGGCATGTTCCCGGTGGCCTCGGGGGGCATCCACGTCTGGCACATGCCCGACCTGGTCACCATCTTCGGCGACGACGCCGTCCTCCAGTTCGGCGGCGGCACCCTCGGCCATCCCTGGGGCAACCGGGCGGGGGCCACGGCCAACCGGGTCGCCCTCGAGGCCATCATCCAGGCCCGAAATGAGGGCCGCAACATCATCGCCGAGGGCCGGCAGATCCTGGAACGGGCGGCCCGCTGGTCGCCGGAACTGCGGGTGGCGATGGAGACCTGGAAGGAAGTCCGCTTCGAATTCGAGGCCGTCGATACCCTCGACCTGGCAAGGTCGGGCGACTGAGGAGGAGAACCGTGAAGACCATTACCCGAACCGAAACCTTTTCTTACCTGCCGCCCTTTACGGAAGAAGAAGTCGAAAAGCAGATCGAATACATCCTCCGGAACGGCTGGATGCCCATAATCGAGTACACCGACCGGCCGGGCCCGGACAACCATTACTGGCGGCTCTGGAAGCTGCCCCTCTTCACGGCCAAGAGCCCGGCCGAGGTGATGGCCGAGCTCCGGGCCTGCCGGGAGGCCAACCCTGATTGTTACATAAAGCTTATCGGTTACGACCCGAAGCGGCAGCTGCCGGCCATAAGCTTTGTGGCTTACCGGCCGACGGAAGGGGCTGCCTGAGGGGGGTCGGTCGTGGGGCTCCGGGCGGTGGTGTTCGACGTAGACGGCACCCTGGCCGAAACCGAGCGGGACGGCCACCGGGTCGCCTTCAACCGGGCCTTCCGGCGGCTCGGACTGCCCGACCGGTGGGACGAGGCGCTTTACGGTCGGCTGCTGTGGGTGGCCGGGGGCCGGGAGCGGCTCCGGTTCTACTTCGACACCTTCCGCCCGGAGCTCCGGGCCGACGACAACCTTATCCGTCGGCTCCACGACCTAAAAAACCAGGAGTTTCGCCGCCTGGTGGCCCAGGGCCGGGTCCGGCCCCGGCCGGGGGTCCGGCGGCTGGTCCGGGAGCTTACCGACCGGGGGGTCGCCGTGGGGGTGGCCACCACCGGCAGCCGGGAATGGGTGGAGCCCCTTTTGGCCACCCTGCTCGGGCGGGAGCTTGCCGGCCGGCTGGGGGTTGTGGTTACGGGGGAGGACGTCCGCCGCAAGAAGCCGGACCCCGAGGCCTACCTGCTGGCCCTGGGGCGGCTGGGGGTGACGGCCGCCGAGGCCGTGGCGGTGGAGGACTCCCAGAACGGCCTGGAGGCGGCGAAAGCCGCGGGCCTGCCCTGCCTGGTGGTGGTTGGGTTTTACAGCACCGAGGGCCACGACTTCGGCCGGGCCGACCTGGTGACCGACGGCTTCGGGGAGCCGGGCCGGCCGGCCCGGGTGCTCTTCAACCCCCACGGGCTGGCCGTCAACGGCCTGGTGACGGCGGAACTTCTGGCCGAGCTTTGCCGGCGGGCAACCATAACCGGGAGGTGGTCAAGATGATGCGGGTAAAACGTCCCATCCTGCTGGGAATGGTCGGCGACAGCGCTTCGGGCAAATCGACCTTGAGCCGTGGGATCGCCGAAATCCTCGGCCCGGAGCGGGTGACCATCATCTGCGCCGACGACTACCACAAGTATGACCGGAAGGAGCGGGCCGCGCTGGGCATAACCCCCCTCCACCCGGACTGCAACTACCTGGACGTCCTGGAGCTGGACCTGGAGCGGTTGCGCAACGGCCAGCCCATCCTCAAGCCGGTCTACGACCACTCCACGGGCACCTTCACCCGTCCGGAGTATGTCCGGCCCAAGGATTTCGTCATCGTCGACGGCCTGCTGGCCTTCTACACCCGGCGGATGCGCCAGCTTTACGACGTGAAGGTCTACCTGGACCCGCCCGAGCCCCTGCGCTGGGTTTGGAAGGTTCGGCGGGATGTGGCCAAGCGGGGGTACACCCCCGAGCAGGTGATGGCCGAAATCGAGCGGCGGGAGCCGGACGCCGCCCGCTTCATCCGACCCCAGCGGGCCTACGCCGACATCGTCATCCGATTTTACCCGCCCGACGGGGTCCCGCCGGAGCTGGCCGACGGCTGTCTTAACGTCCGCCTGGTCCTCCCGCCCACCATCCCCCACCCCGACCTGAGCCTCCTGCTGGAGCCCCGGGGCAACGGCCCCGGCCGGCCCATCCGCCTCAAGCTGGCCCGGGATGAGGGCCGGCCGGTGGATATCCTGGAGGTGGACGGCCACGTGGACGCCGCCGAGGCCGAGGAGCTGGAGACCTATATCTGGTCCCACCTTCCGACCGACGGCCTGGCGCCCCGGCCGGAGCGGATCGGCTTCTACGCCTTCGGCCACGAGACCCGCCACAGCCACCCCCTGGCCCTTACCCAGCTGCTCATCGCCTACCACATGCTGTATGCGGCCTACCAGGTGGGGCTGGTGGAAAACATCCCGGTGGGGAGGTAAGGGATGGGAGCGATAGAAGACATCTGCGTAAATGCCATCCGGGTCCTGGCCATGGACGCCGTCCAGCAGGCCAACTCGGGGCATCCGGGCATGCCCATGGGAATGGCCGACGCCGCCTTCGTCCTCTGGACCCGGCACCTTAAGCACAACCCGAAGAACCCGGCCTGGCCCGACCGGGACCGGTTCATCCTCTCGGCCGGCCACGGCTCCATGCTCTTATACGCCCTCCTTCACCTGAGCGGGGTCCTCACCCTGGAGGACCTCAAGGCCTTCCGGCAGTGGGCCAGCCGGACTCCCGGCCACCCGGAGTACGGCCACACCCCCGGGGTAGAAATCACCACCGGCCCCCTCGGCCAGGGGTTGGCCGCCGGGGTGGGGATGGCCCTGGCCGAGCGGTGGCTGGCGGAGCATTTCAACCGGCCGGGCCACACCGTCGTCGACCACTACACCTATGCCATCGTCAGCGACGGCGACCTGATGGAGGGGATCAGCTACGAGGCCGCCTCCCTGGCCGGCCACCTGGGCCTCGGCCGGCTCATCTATCTTTACGACGACAACGACATCTCCATCGACGGCAGCACCGACCTGGCCTTCAGCGAGGACGTCCGCCGCCGCTTCGAGGCCCTCGGCTGGCAGGTGCTGGAGGTGGACGGCCACGACCGGGCGGCGGTGGACCAGGCCCTGGCCGAGGCCCGGGCCGAGCCGGAGCGGCCGAGCCTGGTCGTCTGCCACACCCACATCGCCTACGGCAGCCCGGGCAAGCAGGATTCGGCCGCCGCCCACGGGGCGCCCCTGGGAGCCGAGGAGGTCCGCCGGACCAAAGAGGTCCTAGGCTGGCCCGTAGAGCCGCCCTTCTACGTGCCCCCGGAAGTCTATGAGTATTTTGCCGAGCTCGGCCGCCGCTGGGCGGCCCGGGAGGCGGAATGGTGGCAGCAGTTTGCCCGCTGGCGCTCCGAATACCCGGACCTGGCCGCCCGGTGGGACCTGGCCATGTCCGGTCGGCTTCCCGAGGGCTGGGAGGAGCTGCTGCCCCGGCCCAAGGGCGTTCCCATGGCCACCCGGGAGGCCTCGGGCCGGGTGCTCAACGCCCTGGCACCCCACATCCCCTGGCTGGTCGGGGGCTCCGCCGACCTGAGCGAATCGACCCGGACTTACCTGGAGGGTTTCGGGCCGGTCCGGCGGGGGGCCTGGGGGGGGCGCAACATCCACTACGGCGTCCGGGAGCACGCCATGGGGGCCATTTTGAACGGGCTGGCCCTCCACGGGGGAATAATCCCCTACGGGGGGACCTTCCTGGTCTTTTCCGACTACATGCGGCCGGCCATCCGGCTGGCGGCCCTGATGCGTCTGCCCGTGGTCTACGTCTTCTCCCACGACAGCATCTTCCTGGGCGAGGACGGCCCCACCCACCAGCCGGTGGAGCACCTGGCCTCCCTGCGGGCGATCCCGAACCTGGCGGTGGTGCGGCCGGCGGACGAGGCCGAGGTTATCGAGGGCTGGCGGTTTGTCCTGAGCCGGCGGGAGGGCCCGGTGGCCCTCATCCTCACCCGTCAGAAGGTGCCGGCCTGCACCGGGGAGGCGGCTGCCGGCCTCCGCCACGGGGCATATATTCTGAAGGAGGCTTCCCGCCTGCCCCCGGACGTCATCCTCATCGCCAGCGGCTCGGAGGTTTCCCTGGCCCTGAAGGCGGCCGAGGTTCTGGAGGGCCGGGGGGTGGCGGCCCGGGTGGTGAGCATGCCCAGCTGGGAGCTCTTCGAGGCCCAGCCGGAGGAGTACCGCCGCCGGGTCCTGCCCCCGGAAGTGAAGGCCCGGGTGGTGGCCGAGGCCGCCGGCCTTCAGGGTTGGGAACGGTACATCGGGCCGACGGGGCGGGGCCTCGGGATGGGAGGCTTCGGGGCCTCCGCCCCCTATCAGGTCCTGGCCGAGAAGTTCGGCTTCACGGTGGAAAGGCTGGTGGAGCTGGCCGAGGAGGCCCTGGCCGAAAGCCGGGCCCTGGAGCCGGCCGGCGCTTAAGAAAACTTCCGGAGGAGGGTTTGACCGGTGATGGTCACTTTAAGCGTGATAAAGGCTGATGTAGGGGGATATGTGGGCCATTCCTCGATGCATGAGGGGCTGATCAGGCGGGCCGAGGAGGTCCTTGGGGAGGCCAGGGCCCGGGGTTTAG
>DAOTYJ010000137.1:0-20700 GCA_034434875.1 Dehalococcoidia bacterium
GTCGAAATCGTTTAAAAACGATATCCGCGTCCGGTATTTAAACATCTGCCCGGTCGACGCCGGCGAGGCTGAGGCCGCGGAAATAACCTCCTTTGGGGAGTGCCGGCCCGACTTTGAACGGCTCGGGCAGACCTTTTGGGACCTGCTGGCCGCCGGCCGCTGCGCCGACCTGGGCCTGGCCGCCGGGATGTGCCGGCTGGAAGGGCTGGTTAGCCGGTATGCCGCCTTCTTCCGGCAGCGGCTTAACCTTGAGCCTTTCCGGCTGACCCTTTACTGGGCCCGGAAGTTTTTCGGCGGCCAGAGCTTCGCCCTCACCGCCCCCACGGGCTACGGCAAAACCACCTTCGGCATCACCTTGGCCGGCTTCACCCCTGGCAAGGTCTGCTACATTGTCCCCACCCGCCTCTTGCTAAACCAGGTGGCCGAGCGGTTAAACCGGGTGGCGGGGGCGCGGCGGGTGCTGGCGGTTCGCTCCCCCAGAGACCGGGCCCGGCTGGAGGCCGGCGATTTTGACATCCTCGTCATCACCGGCCAGTTTCTCCACGCCAGGTTCGACCTGGTGGCGGCCCACCGGTTGGACCTGATTTTCATCGACGACACCGATTCGCTGGTTCGCCGGCCGCGCAACGTCGATAAGGTTCTGCGGCTGGCCGGGTTTACCCCGGAGGAAGTGGCGGCCGCCCTGAGACGGCCCCCGGGTTCTTCCCAGCCGGAAAGCCGGGCCGCCGGCAAGGGGCAGGTTATTGCGGCCTCGGCCACCCTCGACCTTCGGAGCCCGCGGGTTAGGCTCTTTCGGGAACTTCTCAGGTTCGAGGTAGGGTCAACGGCCACCTTTTTACGGAACATCGTTGACGCCTTCTTACCCGTCGACCGGGCGGACCTCCTTGAGGTTTGCGCCGACCTGATTCGTCGGTTGGGGCCGGGCGGTTTTGTCTTTCTAAACGAAAGGTGGCGCCGGGAGGACTTAGCAGCTTTCGTGGCGGGCCTGCGGGACCGGGGCATAAACGCCGTAGGCTACCAGAAGTTTTCGGCCAGGGCCCAGGCCGCCTTCAGCCGGGGGGAAATCGAAGTGGCCGTCGGGTTCAGCAGCGTCCGGAATCCGCTGGTCCGGGGGATCGACCTGCCCGAAGCCGTCCGCTACACCCTCTTCGTCGGCGTACCGGCCCTGCGAATTCCCCTGGTGGTTTCTTACGCGCCGGCCCCGCTCTTTATGGTCCTCCTCAGTCTCCGGGAGGTTTTGCAACCTTACTGGCCATCCCCTTCCGCCCTGGTTCAGGACCTGCGGTTTTTGCGGGACCTCGGGCCCGTTGCCGAGGAGCGGATTCTGGGGGATCCCGGCCTTAAGGCCCGGGTTGAAGTTATAAAAGGTCGGCTTGAGGCCGCCTTCGCCGACCAGGAGTTCTGGCAAAGGCTTGAAAACCACCCGGCCGTCGTCGTGCGGCGGGAGGAAACCGGCCCCTACCTTCTGGTTGCCGACGCCCGGGCGTATATTCAGGCATCGGGCCGGTGCTCCAGGCTGTTTCCCCTCGGCCTCACCCGGGGGCTTTCGGTGGTCCTGGTCGAAGACGGCCGGGTCTTCGACCAGCTCCAGCGCCGCCTCCGCACCTTCGGTTACGAGGTCAGGTTTGAGCCCCTGGACCGGCTGGATTTACCGGCCCCGCTCCGGGAGGTCGACCGGGACCGCCAGCTGGTCCGGCAGGCGCTGGCCGGGGAGCCCCTGGAAGTTCGGGACCCGGTGAAGACCTGCCTGGTGGTGGTCGAATCGCCCACCAAGGCCCGAACCATTGCCGGCTTTTTTGGCCGGCCTTCGGTGCAGGTTTATGACGCCGCCCGGGTCTACGAGGTGAGTATCGGAAACTACCTGATAAACGTGGTTGCCATCCTGGGCCACTTCACCGACCTGACCACCGGGGTCGGAACATACGGGGTCGAGGCGGCGGACGGCGAGTTCGTCCCGGTGTTTCAGCCCATCAGGGTCTGCCAGGAGTGTGAGCGGCTGGTGCCCCCCGGAGCGGCGGTCTGCCTTTGGTGCGGGGGCACCCAGTTTCAGGACCGGGGCCCCCTGGTGGAGGCTTTGCGCCGGCTGGCGGCCGGGGTCGACGAAGTTTACATCGCCACCGACCCCGACACCGAGGGCGAAAAGATTGCCTGGGACCTTTTTTGCTATTTATACCCGTACAACCGGAACAGCCGCCGGATGGAGATGCACGAGATAACCCGGGGCGAATTTCTGCGCCGCTTTAATCAGCCCCGGGGGCTGGACCGGGGGCTCATCCAGGCCCAGCTGGCCCGGCGGGTTGCCGACCGCTGGGTGGGCTTTGCCCTGAGCGAAGACCTTCAGCGGGCCTTCGGCAACCGGAACCTGTCCGCCGGCCGGGTCCAGACCCCGGTGCTGGGCTGGCTCATCGCCCGGGAAGAAGCCAGGCGGCAGAAAATTTTCCGGGTTCGGGCCTTCGTCGGCGGCCGGCCGGTGGACTTTTTCACCCCGGACCGCCGCCTGGCCCTGACCCTGCGCCGGGCGGGTCCACCACCAGAGCTTGCGGTTAGCCGCTCGGATATCCGGGAAGAGCCGGTCGGGCCGCCCCCGCCTTACCAGACCAGCGACCTGCTCAAAGATGCCTGGGACCTTCTGCGGCTGGACAGCACGGCGATGCGCCTGGCCCAGGAGCTTTTCGAGGAAGGCCTTATCACCTACCACCGGACCGATTCTTACCACGTATCCAAGGTATCCAAGACCGGGCGGAACCTGGCCCGGGAGCTCCTTTCGCGGCTGGGGGCCGCCGACCTTTTTGAGGGCCGAAGCTGGGGGCCGGTAGGCACCCACGAGTGCATTCGGCCCACCCGGCCCCTCCTCCCCGACGACCTGGTCGAGCTGGCCCTTCTCCGGGAGCGGCCCGAGCCTGCCCAAGACCAGCTCCGCCTTTACGATTTAATTGTCCGAAGGTTCCTGGCCTCACAGGCCAGGCCGGCCGTGGTTAAGGCGGCCGCCGTCTCGGCCGAGCTGGTGGGAACCGGCCTTAAAGCGGCCTTCCGTCAGCCGGTCGAACTGGTGGCGCCCGGCTACACCCGGTTTTTCAATAACCTGACCGTTTTCGACCTGCCCGACGGCACCTGGGAGCCTGAGCGCCTCGAAGTCCAGGCCGTTCCCCGGGAGCCACCCTTTAACTTTGCCACCCTGGTCGACGCGATGAAGACCCGGGGCCTCGGCCGACCGTCGACTTATGCGGTCATTATCTAGACCCTGTTCGAGCGGGGCTACGCCCTCAACGCCAGGGGCAACCTCATTCCCACCCGCCACGGCCGGACCGTTTACAGCTGCCTGGTCTCGAAATACAGGGAGCTTATATCCGAAGAATTTACCCGGGAGCTGGAGCAGGCGATGGAGCTGATCGAAACGGGCCGCAAAAACTACCAGGAATTTCTGGCCGAGCTTTACACCCGGGTCTTCCGGAAGCTTGCCCCGGCCGGCCCCGAATCCCGTTGAGGTCTAAAGATTTCGCGAGTATGGGTCGAGCCAGTCCCGCAGGCCGTCCCCGAAGAGGTTGATGGCCAGGGTCGTCATAAAAATCGCCAGCCCCGGGAAGGTGGGAAGCCACCACTTGTCAAACATAAACTGCCGGGCGTCCGCAAGCATGCTCCCCCAGGTGGGGGTCGGCGGGGGCGTGCCCAGGCCCAGGAAGCTCAAAAAGGCCTCGGTGATGATAAAGCGGGCCACCTGCACCGTGCTCAGCACGATGATGGGGTTGATGGTGTTGGGCAGGATGTGCCGCAGTAAGATGCGCGGGTCGGAGAAGCCCAGACAGCGGGCGGCCGTGACAAAGTCCAGCTCCCGGAGCCTGAAGACCTCGGCCCGAATCACCCGGGCGTAGATGGGCCAGGAAGCAATCCCCAGCACGATGATGACGTTCACGGCGATGTAGTTGGCGATAACCAGCCCGGGGCCCATCACCCCGATGAAGAGCAGGGCCAGCAGGATAAAGGGCACCGTAAGCTGAATGTTTATGACCGTCGAGACCACCGTATCCACCAGGCGCCCGACGTAGCCGGCCGTCAAACCGAGGGCCACCCCGATGGCCGCCGCCACCACCGTGGCCAGGAACCCCGCCGCCAGGGATACCCGGGCCCCGAAGATGAGCCGGCTCAGGTTGTCCCGGCCCACCTGGTCGGTCCCCAGGGGGTGCTCCCAGCTCCCCCCCTGCTCCCAGACCGGCGGCCTGAGCCGGTTCACCAGCTCCCCCTCGTAAGGGCTGTAAGGGGCGATAAAGTCGGCAAAGACGGCCACAAAGACCAACCCAACCAGAAACACCCCGCTCAGCGTGGCGGTCCGGAGCTGCCAGAGCCGCCGCAACCCCTTCCGCCAGCCCGGCACAGGCCGCCGCCCCGGGATGGCCGGGGCCCGGGCCGCCGATACGCCGTCGGACGGGGGGTGGGTCATCTCAGCCTGATCCTCGGGTCAAGGACGGCCACGACCAAATCCACCAGAAAGTTCACCCCGGCGATGATGAGGGCCAGGGTAATAACCGCGGCCTGCATTACCGGGATATCCGACCGGTAAATGGCGTTAATGAGCAACAGCGCAACCCCCGGCCAGGCGAAGACCGTCTCGGTGATGACGGCCCCACCCATCAACTGGCCGAACTGCAGGCCGAGGACGGTGACCACCGGGATCATGGTGTTGCGCAGGGCATGGCCCATCACCACCGCCCACTCGGTCAGGCCCTTGGCCCGGGCCGTCCGGATGTAGTCCTGGGAAAGGACATCCAGCATCCCCGACCTCACCAGCCGCATGGCCACCGGGGCGGTAAAGACCCCCAGGCAGAAGCCGGGCAGAATCAGGTGCTGGGGGGTGCCGTACCCCGAGGCCGGAAGCCAGCGCAGGTGGACCGAGAAGAGCAGGATGAGCATCAGCCCCAGCCAGTAGATGGGCATGGCCTGGCCGGCCACGGCGACGACGGTGGCAATGTTATCTATCAGCGAGTAGCGCCAGTAGGCCGAGAGGATCCCCACCGGGATGGCGATTAAAATCGCCACCCCCATCCCGGCCGCCGTCAGCTGCAGGGTAGCCGGCAGCCGCTCAAGGACCAGGTCAAGGGCCGGCTTTTTAAAGAGATAAGACTCGCCGAAGTTCCCCACCACCGCCCCCCGGGCGAAGTCCAGGTACTGGACTAAGATAGGCCGGTCGAATCCATACTGGCGGCGCAGGAGCTGGCGGGTCTCCTCCGGGGTCTCCGGGGGCACCAGGGCGTTTATCGGGTCGCCGATGACGAAGTTGACCACGAAGACGATAATCGATATGCCCCAGACGGCCACGGCCAGCTGGATAACCTGCCGGGCAAGGTAGGCGGTCATCGGGTCAGCCCCGGCCGGTTGCTAGGCCGGCTTGGCGTTGTAGAATTTGTCGATTTCGTCGGGGTCGGGCATCCAGTTCACGGCCGTGCTCACCGCCCAGAGCTGGTGAAAACCCCACATAAAGATGACGGGGGCCTCGTCCCGGATGATCTGCTGGGCCCGGGAGTAAAGCCGCTTGCGGGTCTCCTCATCCAGGGTCGAGCGGGCCTCAAGCAACAGCCGGTCCAGCTCCGGGTTCTCGTAGTAGCTGAAGGGGCTCGACGAATGGAGCATGTCCCAGAGGATGCCGTCGGCGTCGAAGACCGAATAATAGCCCCAGGACCACTCGTACATGGGGCCGCCCTTCCCCTGGGAAACCATATCGGTGAAGGCCCGGGACTCGTGGACCTGGAACTTGGTCCGGATGCCCACTTTTTCTAAGTCCCGCTGCATCGCCTCGAAGACCAGCCGGGCATTGGGCAGAAGGGAGGCATTGGTTCGGTTGAAGGTCACCTCAAAGCCCTGGGGGTAGCCGGCCTGGGCGAGCAGGAATCTGGCCTTGTCGGGGTCGTACTCGTGGGGCTTGATGGCCGGGTCGTACCCGAAGGCCATGGGGTTAACCAGGGCCGGGGTGCGGTCCCCCCCGGGCTGAAGGTTCTTGATATAGCTTTCGATGTTGACGGCGTGGTTGGCGGCGTGCCGGACCCGCACGTCCATAAAGGGGCTGGGCACCGTCCGCCCCTTAGAATCGAGGCCCACAAAGCCCGTGCGCAGAATCCGCTGGCTCACCACCCTGGCCCGGCCGGAGTTGTTGATGGTGTTCACCTGGTCGGTGGGGACGGCCCGCATCACGTCGATGTTGCCGTTTAGAAGCTCGGCGATCTGGGTGGTCACTTCGGGGATGACCACGTACTTAAAGTACTTAAAGGCGGGCTTGGGCCCCCAGTAGTTGTCGTTGCGCTCCACCAGGATATAACGGTCCCGCTTCCACTCGACGAATTTATAAGGCCCCGTCCCGATGGGGTTTTCGGCAAACCAGGCATCCCCCCTGGCCTTTATCACCTTCTCGGGGACCATCTGGAAGTTCTGCAGCCGCTCGACAAAGATGGGATACGGCGACTTGGTGTGGACCCGAACCTTGTAAGGGTCGACGATTTCGACCCCGGCGATCTGCTCGTGGTTTCCCCGCTGGGGGCTTTTCTGCTCGGGGTTGGTTATCCTTTCCCAGTTGAACTTCACCGTCTCGGCCGTGAAGGGGTCGCCGTTGTGGAAGGTCACGTCCTTCCGGAGTTCCAGCTCCCAGGTGGTGGGGCTTATCGGCTTCCACGAGGTCGCCAGGTGGGGGCCGATGCGCAGGGTCCGGTTATCCCGGACGCCCAGGTTGTCAAAGACGTGGTAGTGAAAGATGATGCCGAACCGGAGAAAGTGCATGTGGGGGTCCAGGTTGGGCAGGTCGCTCCCGAAGGCCACACTGATGGTATCCTTGGCGGGCCGTTGGGGCGCCTGGGGTTGGGTTGGGGCGGCGGGCTGGGGCGAACAGGCGCCGACGATGGGGGCGGCCGCTGCCCCGCCCGAGACCAGCACCGCCTTTAGAAAATCCCGCCGGCTTATCAGGCCCTTTTTGTAAAACCAGTGCCAGCGGTCGGCCACCTCATAGGCCAGCTCCAGGGAATCCTTTTCGGCCATCGCCCTCCTCCGTCTCGGAAAATTGAGACCCCGGTCGATTAAATCGGCTTATTATAACCGCCGCAACGAACCGGGGACAATTAGGGGTTGGGGGACGGGCAGGGGCGCACGGCCGTGCGCCCTCATTACCAGGCTACGTCGGGCATAACTAGAGAGCTCTGCCGGTCTCGGCCCAGAGCCGGTAGAAGTGGTTCACCGGGCCCTTCCCGTGGCCCAGGGGGAAGGCGTGGCGGAGGGCCTCGGTGAGGTACTCCTTGGCCCGGGCCACCGCCTCGGGTACGGGGTAGCCGGCCGCCAGGCCGGCGGCGATGGCCGAAGCGAAGGTGCAGCCGGTGCCGTGGGTGGAGGTGGTGTTTATTCGGGGGCCGTGCAACTCCCGAAACTCCTGCCCGTCGTATAAGACGTCGATGGCCCGGCCCTCCCCGTGGCCCCCCTTCACCACCACGTAGCGGGGCCCCAGGGCCCGGATCCTTTCGGCCGCCCGGCGCATCCCCTCCAGGCCCACAACCTTCTCCCCCAGCAGGGCCTCGGCCTCCGGAATATTCGGGGTCACCACCGTGGCCAGGGGAAACAGCAGGTCCCGCAGGGCCGCAACCGCATCCGGCCGAAGGAGGGGGTCGCCGCTTTTGGCCACCATCACCGGGTCCACCACCACATTTTGAAGGTTATACTCCCGGACCTTGTCGGCCACCACCCGGATGATCTCGGCGTTGGCCAGCATCCCCGTCTTGACGGCGTCGGTGCCGATGTCCGCCAGCACGGCGTCGATCTGGGCGGCCACCATTTCCGGCGGAAGCTCGAAGACGGCGGTGACCCGCAGGGTATTCTGGGCCGTGATGGCGGTGATGGCGGTGGTAGCGTAGGCCCCCAGGGCCGAAATGGTCTTTAAATCAGCCTGAATGCCGGCCCCGGCCCCCGAATCGGAACCGGCGATGACCAGAACCCGCGGCGGCGTTCGCATCTCTATACCTCCCCACTAAAATTCGGCGCCGAACACCGGGCTTCGGCGTTCGGCGCCCCATTATGCCTGCGCCCTTCCTACGCCGGCATTACCCGGTTCAGGTTCGGCGGTCGGCGGTGGCGACCCCCAACCCAGGGGCCAAACCGCCCTCTCAGCCCGGTTAGCCCCGAGCTCCCGCGGCGAAGCCGAAAGGTTTTAGTCGGCCTTGACCGGCTCCCGCGCCCCGGCCAGGGCGGCGATGGTCTCCCGCATGAAGGCCGGCAGGTCGGCGGGGAACCGGGAGGTTATGATGTTGCCGTCCCGGACGACCTCCCTGTCGACGTAGTTGGCCCCGGCGTTAATCAGGTCGTCCTTTATCGAGAAGAAGCCGGTAACCGTCCGGCCCCGAAGCACCCCGGCCGAAGCCAGCATCCAGCCGGCGTGGCAGATGGCCGCCACCACCTTGCCCTCCTCCACCGCCTCCCGCACCAGCCTCACCATGGCCGGGTGGCGCCGCATGTGGTCCGGCGCATACCCGCCGGGGATGATAACGGCGTCGAACTGGGCGGCGCTCACCTTATCGGCCGAGGTGTCGGCCCTGGCCGGGAAGCCGTGCTTGCTCTGGTAGGTCTCGGCGCCCGAGCCCACCACGACTACCTCCGCCCCGGCCTCCTTCAGGCGGTAATAGGGGTACCAGAACTCCAGGTCTTCGTAAAGGTTCTCGACCAGAAGGGCAACCCGCTTACCCTGAAGCTCGGCCATGGCGGCACCTCCTCGTTCAAGGGTCTTCCACGATATTTTACCACCGGGGCCGTTTAGCGGAGCAGGCCGAGGGCCACCAGCCAGTATTTGACCAGAAACACTCCCGCCCCGATGAGGAGGGCGGCCGCCGCCGAATGCACATACGGCACCACCGCCCGGACGAACCGGGCTGCTACGGCCTGAAAGAGGGAGGCGGCCACGATGACGGCGCTCAGCACCAGGCCCATACCCAGGGCGTAGGCCAGAAACCTGGCCGCCGCCTCGAAAAGGCTTCCGGCCGCAAGGGCCGACCCCACCACCACCAGAAAGACGGGCAGGGTGCAGGCCAGGGAGGCCACCCCGTAGCCGACCCCGAAGAGGAAGGGCGAAAGCAGGCCGCCCCCAAGGGACCCGTAGCCGGCGGCCCGGCCGGCCGCCGCAATCCCGAATCCTTCCCCCCGCAGGGCAAGCCAGCTTCCCAGGGCCGTAAAAATAAGGCCCATCGCCAGCCCGGCCACCGGGAAAAGACCCACCAGCGCCCGGCCGCCGGCCCCGAGCACGAGGCCCACCCCGGTGAAGAGGAAGATAAACCCGGCGGTGGTCAGCCCGCTCAGCAGCAGGGCCCGGCCGACCCGGCGGGCCGCCGACGGCCCGTCCTGCCCCAGGTAGTAAGTCACCAGGGCGGGCAAAAGGACGACCCCGCAGGGGTTGACGGCGCCCACCATCCCGGCCCCGAAGGCGTAACCCAGGGCAAGGAGGGAGACGACCCCGGCCAGGTTGCCCTGGACGGCGTAAATGGACTCGGTGGCCCCGGCGAGGAGGAGGCCGAGGCCCACCCCGGCCAGGACGACCAGGACCCGGCCCGGGTGCAGCCGGTTGCGTTGGGCGGTGGCCTCCGGAAGGGACATAGGACCCAACCCAAGTTTACAACAAACGTGGATAAGTGGGCTGAACGGCCCCATGCCGCCGGCTAGAATCCTGGGGGAGGAGGCCTTGACGCAACCCTTGCCTCCGGAGCCGACCACCCCCCGGCCCGGTCCGAGGCCGGGCCAGGTGTTTCCGCCGGCCCTTGTTGGATTTTTAACCGCCGGCCTGATTTTGCTGCTGGTATTCGGGCCGCCGGCGGCCCGGGCCCAGACGACCCGCTGGGTGGCCACCGATTGCGCCGGCGTTCCTTCCCCCTGTTACACGACCATTCAGGAGGCGGTTAACGCCGCCGTCGGGGGCGACATTATCAGGATTCTGCCCGGAACCTACGGCCAGGTCAACAACCTCGGGGGCACCTCCCAGGTAGTTTATGTTAATAAGCCCCTGACCCTTGAGGGCGCCGACCCCTCAAATCCTCCCACCATCGCCCCCGCCACCCCGGCCCGGGCGATTTTTATAGCCGGGGCCGCCGTGACCCTGCGGAATCTAAAAATCGCCCTGGGGGATGCCGCCCCGTTCGGGGGGCAGGGGGGCGGCCTTTACGCCACCGGCGCCCAGCTCACCATTGAGGACTGCGAATTCGCCGCCAACCGGGGAAACAGCTCCGGCCAGGGCCAGGGCGGCGGGGCGTTTATCGTAAATTCCACGGTCGCCCTTCGGGGCGCCAAGTTCGTGGCCAACCTGGGGGGCGACGGGGCCGGGGACGGGGGCGGCCTTTACTTGAGCAACTCGACGGCCACTATCGGGGCCTCGGCCCGGGGGCCGACCATCTTTCAGGGCAACCGGGCGGCCCGAAGTGGGTCGGGCCGGGGCGGGGGGGTCTTCGCCGCCGGCGGCTCCCTCACCCTGGGCGATACCGAGGTCCGGGCCAACATCGCCAGCAAGGGCTCGACCGGGCAGGGCGGGGGCCTCTACGCCGAAGGCGCCGGCCTCACCCTCGGCTCAGGGACCCTTTTCGCCGGGAACACGGCCAGCCAGGCCGCCGGGGGCGACGGGGGCGGGGCCTTCGTCTCGGGGGGTCAGGTGAACATCGGGCCGGCGGTCTTCCAGGACAACGTGGCCGCTTCGGGCCCGGGCCGGGGCGGCGGCCTGTATCTCGGCCGGGTATCCGGCTCCGTCTCGGGAACCAGGTTTGCGGCAAACCTGGCCAGCGTCGCGGCCGAGGGCCGGGGCGGGGGCGCCTACGTCGACGGCGGCTCGGTGACCCTGACCGGAACGGCCTTTACCGGCAATATCGGCAGCCGGGTGGGCGAGGCCGGCTACGGCGGCGGCCTCTTTCTGACCGGGGTCGGGGCCGCCGTGAGCGGGGGAAGCTTTACGGCCAATTTCGCCGCCCGGGCCGGTCCCGGCTACGGCGGCGGAATCGCCGCCCAGGCCGCGGCCGCCCGGCTTACCGGAATCGAGGTGAGGTCCAACACGGCCACCGACGCCCAGAAGGCCACCGGCCAGGGGGGCGGCATCTGGGCCTCCGGTTCAAGCCTCACCATCCTCCAGGCCACGGTGGCCCAGAACACCGCCAGCGTGTGGGGCATCGGCGCCGGGGGCGGCCTGGCCTTCACGGCCGGCAGCGACGGCCTCGTCTCGGCCAGCAAGGTGGGGGGAAGCGGGGTGGACGGAAACGTCGCCTCGGCCGCCCCGGACCAGGTCGGCCTGGGCGGGGGCTTCTGGGTCGAGGCGAGCTCCACGAAAATCGTCGGCAACCTGGTCGTTAATAACCTGGCCGCCAGCCAGGGCGGCTCCGCCGGGTACGGCGGGGGCGTTTATCTCATTCATAGCCCGGCGGAGGTCCGGCAGAACAGCATCACCGGCAACAACGCCTCCCCCGGGGTCGGGCAGGGCGGGGGAATCTACGCCGTCGACAGCCCGGCCCTGATTGAGGCCAACCTGCTCCAGGCCAACTTCGCCGCCCAGGGGGGCGGCTTCGTGCTGACCACCCAGTCCCTTGCGGGCCAGGGCCTCCAGGCCTTCCAGGCCGCCGGGGGCATCCGCCTCCTGCGCAACCGCATCTTCAGCAACCTGGCGACCGGGTCCGGGGGGATGACGGCCATTGGGGGCGGGGGCGTCATCGACCGGACTTCGGATTTTAAACTCATAAACAATATCTTCGCCCAGAACACCGTCGCCGGCGGCGGAAACGGCATCGCCCTCTGGCTGGCCGGAACCTCGGCGGTGCCCACCTCGGGCAACGTTTACTTTAACACCTTAGCCGACCACCCGCCCCCGGCCGGAACCTCCGTGCCGGGGGCGGTTTTTCTTTCGGACAACGCCCGAAATTTAAATTTCGTCGACAATATCTGGTCGGAGCGGCCCGGTTTTGAGGGAAGCTACGGGGTTGTGGCCGGGGGGGCTGGGGTTCAGGCGGCCCTAAATTACACCCTCTGGAACGGCTTCTCGGGCCGGCGCGTCTCCGGCCCGGGCATCACCACCGCCAACGACTTTACCGGCGACCCCAAATTTATAAACCCCGGCGGCCTCGATTACCACATCCAGGCGGATTCGGCGGCCGTCAACAAGGGCGTCGACGTCGGGGTCAACGTCGATATTGACGGCGACCCCCGGCCCTGGGGCGGGGGCTTCGACCTGGGGGCCGATGAGTTCCTCCAGGTTGCGGCCCGCCTCTTTCTACCCGTCGTCCGGAGCGGGGCCCCTTAGCCTTCGGGCTCGGCCGTCGGACGGCGGGCCTGCTCCGTAAGGGACCGCAGGGCCTTAACCTCCCGCCGCAGCTCCCGGACGGCCCGGCCCAGGTAAAGCAGATACCCGAAGCTCAAAAGCCACAGGACCGAGTAGCCGGCAAACAGGTAAACGGTGTTATCGGTCATTCGCCCAGCCTCTGCCGGATAAGCTGAAGGTCGTCCCGCACTTCTTCGACCATCACCCGGTGGACCAGCAGGTAAACGTAGAGCAAGGTCATGGCCCCCAGGCCCAGGAAGAGGGCCGCCAGCATCGGCGGCTCCAGGGCGGGACCCTCGGCCCGGACCACCACCGGCTCGGGGTGGAGGGTGCGCCACCAGACCACCGACATGTGGATGATGGGCACGTCCACGAAGCCGATAATCCCCAGGATGGCCGCGTAGCGGGCCGCCCGGTTGGGGTCCGGGACGTAGGCCCTCACCGCCAGGTAGGCCAGGTAAATAAACCAGAGGATGAGGGTCGTCGTCAGCCGGGCGTCCCAGGTCCACCAGGTCCCCCAGATGGGCCGGGCCCAGATGGAGCCGGTGACGATGGTGAGGGTCGTGAACACCACCCCGATCTCGGCCGAGGCCCGGCCCAGCCGGTCCCAGAAGGCCGAACGCCGCCACAAATAGGCGATGCTGGCCACAAAGACGACGAAGAAGGCCAGGTAGGCCATCCAGGCCGAGGGGACGTGGAAATAAAAGATCCGCTGGACCGGCCCCTGAATCCGCTCGGTGGGGGCGTAAACCAGGGCCCCGTACAGGGCGGCCATGAGGCTCAGGCCCGTAAGGATACCCAGCAGGTCAAGCCACTCAAATTTTCGCCGTGCTGGCACCATCGGAGGCCCCCTTTAAAGCTAATCTTCCACCACCAGCTCAAACACCAGGTAAGAGATGCCGACGAAAAGGGCGTCGAACCCGATAAGCAGTTGAAGCCACGGCAACGTAAGCTCCCAGGGGTCGCCGGCGACGACGGCCGTGGTGGCCTTTACGGTGGCGATGATGACGGGCACCGAGATGGGGAAAAGCAGGATGGGCAAAAGCCCTTCCCGGGCGCGGGTGTGGGCCGCCAGGGCCGAAAAGAGGGCCCCCACCGAGGCGAACCCGAGGCTACCCAGCAGGGCCACCAGCCCCAGGGGCAGAAGGGGCAGGTTAAGGCCGAAAAGGGCGATAAAGGCCGGGACCGCCGCCGCCTCCACCACCAGCATCAAAATGAGGGCGCTTAAAAGCTTTCCCAGGTAAATGGCGCCCCGGTCGACCGGGCATAGAAGGAGCCCTTCCAGGACCCCCCGGTCCCGCTCGGCCCCAAAGACCCGGCCCAGGGTCAGGACGGCCGCAAAAATAAAGGTGACCCAGAGGACTCCGGGGGCCAGCACCTGCAGGTTTTCGGCCCGCAGTTCGAAGGCAAAGTTAAAAACCACCAGAACCAGCAGGGTGAAAACCAGGGTCGAGTAAGCCACATCCCGGGACCGCAACTCGATGAGGAGGTCCTTGGCCACCAGGGCGAGCAGCCGGTCAAACCCGAGCATGGGCTTCCCCCCGGACAAGGGCGTCGGCGGCGAGGTCGGCCGCCGGCCCGTTAAACACCAGCCTTCCGGCCGAAAGCACCAGGGCCCGGTCGGCCCAGCCCCGCTCCAGCTCGAAGGCGTGGCTGCTGAAAAGGACGGTCCGGCCCCGGGCCCGCAGCTCCCCCAGCAGGCCGGCGAACCGGCGCCGGCCGTCGGCGTCCAGCCCCGTGGTCGGCTCGTCCAGAAGGAGGACCGGCGGGTCGTGGAGGAGGGCCCGGGCCAGGGCCGCCCGCTGCTGGAAGCCCCGGGAGAGGGCCCGGACCCGGGTATCCAGCCGGTCCTCAAGGCCCAGGAGTTCGGCCACCTCCCGGACCCGGCGGTCCGGGTCGGCCACCCGGTACATCCGGCCGTAGAACCGCAGGTTCTCGACGACCGTCAGCTCCTCGTATAGGTAAGTTTGGTGGCCCAGAAACCCGACAATTCCCCGCACCCGCCGGCCCTGCCGCCGCAGGTCGTAGCCGCCCACCTCCACCACCCCCCGGTCCGGCCGGACCAGGGTCGCCAGGACCTTAAGGAGGGTCGTCTTGCCCGAGCCGTTGGGCCCCAGCAGGACGCAGACCTGGCCGGGGCCGATTTCGAAGCTTACTTCCCGGAGGGCGGGGGTGAGGCCGTAGCGCTTTTCGAGGCCCTCGACCCGGATGGCCGCCTTCACCCCGGCCCCTCCCCGGCGGTAAGCCTGCGGGTCAGGGTTAAAAGCTCGGCCTTAAGGGCCGACCGGCGCTCGGCGTACTCCGCCGCCCCGACCTCCCCCCGCTCGTACCGGTCGTCCAGGTCGGCGATGGCCGCAATCAGCTCCGCCCGGCGCCTGGCCAGCCCCTCCGCCGACCCGGCCGGCGGCCGACCCCGGACCCGGCGCCGCCACCAGACCAGGCCCAGGATGCCCAGCCCCAACCCCACCCCGCCCACAACCAGCAGCGGCAGGGTTCGGTTGGCCGCAAGCCGGGGAAGCAGTCCGGCCTCGGGCAGGCCCGTAAGGTCAAAGCCGAGCGGCCCGCCCCCGGGCAGGCCGGTGGCCACGTAAAGGTTGAAGGTCTGCTTCCGGGCCTGGGTCGGGATTTCCACCTGGCCGTGGGGTGCAAGCCCGCCCCCTTCCGCCCCCAGGGAGCCCGCCGGAACCAGGACCAGCAGCCGCTCCACCGGGAAGGCGGGGGTAAGGCCCACGGACAGCCGGCCCCCGGCGTAGGGAAGCAAATAGGCAAAGGCCAGGTCCAAGTCCCCGGGGGGCAGGGCCGTGGCCACCCCGTAGCCCCGGGGGGTCCGGACCAGGTCCTCGGTCCGGGGCCCGCTGTGGATGACGATATTCCGGGCGTCGGCGGGGATGGGCAGGGGGATAAAGCCCACGTCCATCCCCATCGGCCGGGAAACATAAGTCCGGTCGCCCCGGTTCGAGAAGGTTACCAGGCTGAAGACCACAACCTGATTTTCGTCGGGGTTGACGTCGGCCACCGCAAAGCTCAGCTGTGGGATGGCCACCTTCTCGGCCGAATCGGTAGCCTCGTAAATCGTAATATCTGCCCGCTGGAGCGGGTCCACGTTAACAAAGCTGACCTGGCGGCCGAAATATGAGGCCCCCTGGTACCAGACCCACGGCACGTAGGAGTAGCCCGGGTCGGCCTTGAGGCCCCGGAAGGCGAAGTTTCCCGCGGCGTCGGCCTGGGTGGTGAGGGTGTCGACGACTTGGTCGTTAAGAAAGACCGTCAGCCGGACCTCAAGGCCCGCCGGCACCGACGCCCCGGGGGTTCCGTTCCGAAGCTGGCCCACCACCCCGTAATCGGGCGGCTGGGCCCGAACCGACGTGGGCAGAAGGAGGCTCAGGGCCAAAACCAGCAGGGGGATAACCGGCCGAAGCATTATCCCGTAAGGGGCGAAAGGTTCAGGGCCTGGCCGCAGTGGGGGCAGAAGCGAAAATCCTCCGCCAGGGGCCGGCCGCAGTCGGGGCACCGCCGGCGGGCGAGGGCCACCTCCCGCTCGAGCAGTTTTTCCAGGGACTCGGCATCGGTGCCCAGGGCCTGGTCGACGGCCTTCAGGGCGGCCAGGGCCCGCCGGCGGTAGCGGGCCCGCAAAGCCTCGTATTCTTTCTCGTCGATTTTGCCCAGCCGGTAATCCTCTTCCAGGTCCCGCAGGGCGCCCAAGGCCAGCTCCCGCCGCTCGAGGAGCTCCCGAATCCGGTCGGCCTCGGCCGGGTTCTCCGGTCGGGGCAGCCGGGTCGGGGGCCGGACTAAGGGCCAAGCGGCGAAAAGCAGAACCCCAACCCCGAGCAGAACGGCCACAACGGCGCCCGGTTCAGACATCCCTTACCGCCTGCTCCAGCTCGGGGGCGTAGCGGCCCTCGTCGGCGGGGTCGAGGGCCGGCTCGGCCTCGGGTCGGGTGCGCCGCCAGGCCCGGACCGCCCCGAAGATAATGCCCAGGCCCAGGATAATCCCCACGGCCGGCCCGACCCAGGCTAGCAGGCCGAACCCCTGCCGGGGCGGCTCCAGCAGAACCCCCTCGCCGTAGCGCTCCACGAAGTAGTTTATTATCTGCTCCTCGGTCCAGCCCTCGGCCAGCTTCTGCCGGATGATGGTCCGCATCTGGACGGCCAAGTCCGAGGGCGAATCGGCCACCGATATCGTCTGACAGACGGGGCACTGAAGCTTCTTGGCGATGGCCCGGGCCCGGTCGTCCAGGTCGTCGGCCAGGGCCCGGGCGGGGACAAAAAGGCCAAGCCCCAGCAGAATCAGGCCGAAAATGACCCCGAGCCTAGCCCCCACCGGCCACCACCCCCCGGGCCGGAACGGCCGCCGGCACCGCCCGCGTCTGCCTGGCCGGCCAGGCCGCCAGCACCCCGCCCAGGAGGGCCACCCCCGCCCCGACCCAGACGAAGGGCACCAGCGGGTTAACGAACACGTGGATGGTCGCCGAGCCGTCGGCCGCCCAGCCCGTCAGAAAGACGTAGAGGTCCTCAAGCCAGGGGGCCACGGTGACGATCTCGATGTGGCTGGCCGGCGTCTGCTCCCAGTTCCGGTAAAACTTTCGGTAAGGCAGAAGCTCCCGTTCAAAGGGCTCTACCAGGGTGATAAGGGCCCCGACGTTTCTCACCCCCGGGTCCGTCCACTCGCCCAGCCGCTCAAACCGCAGGGTATACCGGCCCAGGCTGAAGGTTTCCCCCGGCCGGACCGTAAACTCCCGCTCCAGCTTGAAAAAGTTCGACCCGATGACCCCGACGGCCATCACCAGAATGCCTAGGTGGACGACGTACCCCCCGTAGCGGCGCCGGTTCCGGCCGATAACCCCGAAGAGGGCCGGGATAACCCCCTCGCCCACGGCCCGGCGCCGGACCCGCACCGCCCGGTAGAACTCCAAAAAGACCGTTCCGGCAACGAAGACCACGGCCCAGAAGCCCAAGAGGGCCTCGGCAAGCCGGATGCCCACCGCAAAGAGGAGTCCGACCACCGCCAGGCCGGCCAGGGCCGGTCCCAGCAGGTCCCGCAGAAGGGCCGCCGGGCTGGTCCGCCGCCAGCCCAGAAGGGGCCCAACCCCCATCAGCAGGAGCAGGCCCAGCAGGAGGGGGCCGTTCACCTGGTTGTAAAAGGGCGGCCCGACGGTGAGCTTTTCCCCCCGGACCGCCTCCGAAAGGAGGGGGAAGACGGTCCCCCACAGGGTTGCAAAGGCAATCCCTACCAGGAGCAGGTTATTAAGGAGAAAGGCGGCCTCCCGGGAGAGTAAGGATTCAAAATCCCCCTGGGTCCGCAGGACCGGCAGCCGGTAGAGGATGAGGGCCGCCGAGGCGGCCAGGGATATCCCCAGGAAGGTAAAGAAGGCCGGGCCGACGGACGACTGGGCGAAGGAGTGGACCGAGGTGAGGACGCCGCTCCGGACGACGAAGGTGCCGAAGATGCTCAGGTTGAAGGCGGCCATGACCAGGCCGAAATTCCAGAGCCTGAGCAGGCCCCGGCGCTCCTGCACCATCAGGGAATGGATAAAGGCCGTTCCCACCAACCAGGGGAGCAAGGCGACGTTTTCGACGGGGTCCCAGCCCCAGTAGCCGCCCCAGCCCAGGACGTGGTAGGCCCACCACCCCCCGGCCACCAGCCCCGCCCCCTGAATGAGCCAGGCGAGCATGGCCCAGGCCCGGGTCACCGGCAGCCAGTCCCGGTCGAGCCGCCCGGTAATGAGGGCGGCGGCCGCAAAGGCGAAGGGAATCGACCAGCTCACGTACCCTGAAAGGAGTAAGGGCGGGTGGACCAGCATGCCCGGGTCCTGAAGGAGGGGGTTGAGGCCCCGGCCGTTGGGCAGAATTACCGGCAGTTTTTCAAAGGGATTGGTCAAAAAGTTAATGACCAGCAGAAAGAAAATCTGAATACCGCTCAGGACGGCGATAACCCAGGGGATCAGCCGGGCCTCGGCGTAAAAGTGGAGCCAGACGGCCAGGGCCGCAAGGACCGAGAGCATCCAGGCCCAGAAGAGCAAGGACCCTGCCTGCCCGCCCCAGAGGGCGGTGAAAACGAAGATTCGGGGCATCTCCAGGCTGGAATTTTCGGCCACGTAGCGGATGGAAAAATCGTGGGTTAAGAGGGCGGTGAGCAGGGCGGCGACGGCCCCGGTCAGGAGGACGGCCACCCCGAGCAGGCCGTTCCGGGCGCTGGTCAGGGCCCCGTCCCAGCGTCGGCCGGCGACGGCCGCCACCAGGTTGTACCCGGCAAGGCCGAGGGCAAAGAGGAGGGCCAGACGGCCAAATTCAGCCATATTGCTCAGTTCTGCTGGGGTTGACCCGGAAGGCCGCCTTCAAACCTCGAGGGGCATTTGGCCAGGAGGGTTTTGGCCTGGAAGGTCCCGTCCCTGAAGTCCCCCTCCACCACGACCTGGATGCCGGGCGCAAAGATATCAGGGACTACCCCCCGGTAGACCACCGGTATCCGGGCGCCCTCTTCTTCGATAACGAACCTGAGGCCGCCCCCGGCCGACCGCTCAACGGTGCCGTCCACCACCCAACCGGCCACCCGGACCCGGTCGACACCGCCGGCGGCCTGAGCCCGGGCCAGAAGCTCCGGCACCGTAAGATAGTAAGCCACGGCGGAGCCCAGGTTAATATAAACCAGGTAGGCAACCGACAGCAGGATGACGGCCCCGACGGCCAGGAGTTTAAGGCTGGGGCCGAATCGGCCGGGCTCGGCTTCCTGCTCGGCCTCGGGCGGCAGCCCACGGACCGAACCGGCGGGCGCTTCCATACGGCTTTAAGGCTCCTACCTTACCTGAGCTATTATACCCGAAAGCGACTTCCCATCTCCTTCCGACCCCGGGGGTGACCGCCCACCCGTGGAATGGCCGACCGGAGCCGTAACTACCGGACGGCCCCGTCTCCCTCGGCGGTCGCCCGCAAAACTAAAAAATAACCATTTTTCAACCTTTCTTAAACCAAACCCGTTGGGTCGCGCCGATACGATGGGTCTTAGATAAACCGGAGGAGGCGACTAATGACCCAGGTAGGCCAGCGTTGGGAAATTTCGGCCGAATACTTCGAGAACTGCAACTGTGATGTCGTCTGCCCCTGCGAAGTCGGCCCCCAGGGACCGCTTCAGGCCCGGCCGGACCAGGGCTTCTGCAACGTTTACCTGGTATTTCACATCACCGAGGGCCGGTACGGCGGGGTCGGCCTGGCCGGCCTGAACGCGGTACTCGCTGTTCACGCCCCGGGTCCGATGGCTGAGGGGAATTGGTCGGTTGCGGCCTACCTGGATGCCCGGGCTTCGGCCGAACAGCAGGCGGCCCTGGGCGCCATCTTCTCGGGTGCAGCCGGTGGACCGCCGGCCGCCCTGGGTCCGCTGGTCGGCACCAACCTTGGGGCCAGGGTTGTTCCCATCGAGTATCACAACGAAGGCAAGAAGCGGACCGCCCGGATCGGGGGCATTCTGGACGCGGTAATCCAGGCCGTGCCCGGAGGCGCCGACCCGGACCGGGAAGTCGTCAAACAGAACGCCCACCCCCTCTTCCCCGAGCTCATCCAGGCGTACGGGGTCGTCAGCCGCTACGCCGACCACGGCATGCAGTGGGACAACACCGGCAAGTGCGCCGACTACGCCCCGTTCCGGTGGGCCGGACCGTGAACCCGGGCGCCGGGCACCGCCGCATTCGGAACGTAATACTGGCCCTGTTGCTCCTGCTGGCCGCGGCGGCCTGGGCCGTCATGGTCGGGCAGGGGTCGGACATGGGGGCCATATCTGCGGGTCCGGCCGTCTTCCTGGGCGCCTGGGTTACCATGATGGTGGCCATGATGTTTCCGTCGGCGGCCCCGATGGTCTTTACCTTTGCTAAGGTCCAGGCAGGCCGACAGCAGCGGGGCCAGTTTTTCGTGCCGACGTGGGTCTTCGTCGGCGGCTATCTGGCGGTCTGGACCGGTTTCGGGGCCCTGGCCCTCGGGGCTAACATCGGCCTGGAAGCGGCCGGCATCATGCTCATGGGAGGTGTCGTCGGCGGCGTCCTGCTGATAGGGGCCGGACTTTACCAGTTCTCGCCGCTGAAACACGCCTGTCTTTCAAAGTGCCGGACGCCCCTTGCGTTTATTCTGGGCTCCTGGCGGGAGGGCTATGCCGGGGCCTTCCGGATGGGGGTCGAACATGGGGCCCATATCTGCGGGTCCGGCCGTCTTCCTGGGCACCTGGGTTACCATGATGGTGGCCATGATGTTTCCGTCGGCGGCCCCGATGGTCTTTACCTTTGGTAAGGTCCAGGCAGGCCGACAGCCCCGCGACGTAACTTGACCGAACCGGCCGATGACGGTATCCCGCCCAGTGTTGCCTGGTCATAAAAGGGGGGCCGGCCGGAAGTTTACTCCGGCCGGCCCCAGAACGGATGGCGGGC
>DAOTYJ010000138.1:0-24160 GCA_034434875.1 Dehalococcoidia bacterium
GCGTGGTTAAGATAGGTGTACTCCCGGGTTACGGGGAACCAGTCGGCCCGGGCCCTGACAACGGCCTCCACATCGAAAGCCGAAAGCTGCGCCATCGCGCTCCTCCTTCGCCCGCATTTCAAAGAATAGCCAAATCTTTTACGAGGACATTAGCATCTATAAATATAAAAGCGTCGACCATCCGCCAGGCTACTGGCCAACCGTCTGGGCCTCTTCAGACTTTTTCAGCATCCCGACAAGGTACCGTGACATCTCTTCAGACCGTTGGGAAGCGTATCCAGGCACCGAGTAAAGAGTGACGTATTCTGAACCCGATTCGAGCTCTTTAAGTTCTAAGTGGCCCCGGTTTACAAGCTTGAGAGCTTCTTCCTGGGAGATCCCCAGCAGTTCGGCCGCCTCCCCGACGGTAATATACGGGGGCACACCGACAATGGCCACGGCATTTCCCACCGCCAGGTTGGAGGCCAGTTCGGCAACAAGTTGCATAAGATACCCTTGGCCCGGAAGATCCGGGAAAATTATGCCCGCCGCAAACCGTTTGGCTAATTCTTTATCTTCGAGAAATCGAAGCTTAAGAGACCCAACCAGAATGCTGTTAAGCTCCCGGGCGCTTGCTGATAGTCTCCCCACGGGCAGTATCAACTGGTTCGCACGGACCATAGGCCGCGCTACCCCTTTCCTGTTCAGCTTGTCCAATACTATCACAGACTACGGATCGTGATCGGCGGCTGGAGTACCCCCTCGGCTTCGGGTTACTCGCCCGGATTTTCGGGAGGGTGCAGACCCTGGGAAGAGGTCGACGCTGGGGCGGGTTTAACCGGGGCAGCCGTAAATAGACCCGTCCGGGCCGTGGCCAGCACGAGGCCGTACGTGACCGCCCCCACCCCCAACCCGATGATACCCGTGATCGGCTCGGGGAAAGCCAGCAGAAGCCCGCAGGTGACCAGAGCCCCCCGGACAAACATGCCAACTAAATCGGGTCGAAGCGTACCGGCCATTGGCAGGTAGCCCTGGATGGCGTAGGCGATGAGGCCGACCCCTAAGGTCGCACCCCCCAGAGCCACCAGCAGGTCCACCAGACCGGAGATCGCGCCCACGAGGACCGGGTGATAAACAAAGAAAAACGGCAGGAAATATTTAACGGCCCCGAAGCGCATGGCCTCCATCATCGCCCGGAAGGGTGAAGCCCCGGCCACGTTCGACGCAACCACTACCGACAGGGCCGTGGGCGGGGTGATATCCGAAAGCATAGCCCAATAGAGAATAAAAAGGTGGACGGCCATCGGATGAAGGCCCTCTTTAATCAGGGCGGGCGCAAACACCACGGCCAGGAAGACATACGACGGGGTTATGGTTAGGGCTGTGCCTAGAATCAGGCAGACAATCGCCCCAAGGATAAGCAGGGTGAGGATATTGCCCCCGGCCAGCCTGAGCACATCGGACGAAAAGGTGCCTGCAATGCCGGTAACGGAGAGGGCCCCGATGATGAGTCCGACGGCAGCAAGGACGGCAACCAGCTCGGCCAGGATACGGCCGGCACTTACCAAAGCGGCCTTAAGCCTTGGGGGGGTAAGCCGGGTCTCAGGCCGCAGCATGGCCAGGGCCAGCAGGATCAGGGTGGCGTAGAAGGGGGCCAGGGCTTCCTGGCGCAGATAAACCAGCATGAAAATCAGGGCGAAAAAGGCCACCAGGTAGCGCCAGCCGGCCTTGAGCGTATCGCCCAGCCTTGGCAGCTCGCCCCGGGAGAGGCCCTTTATTCCGAATTTGGCAGCATAAGCATCGATCTGGCAGAAAAGGCTCAGATAAAACAAAAACGCCGGTATCGCCGCGGCCAGGGCTACCTCGACGTAAGGAACACCCAATACCGAGGCCATGATGAACGCAGTGGCGCCCATGACCGGTGGGGTTATTACACCGGCCGAGGAGGCATTGGCCTCGATGGCGGCGGCATCCGCCGGCCGGAACCCCGTCCGCTTCATAGCCGGGATGGTGACGACGCCCGTGGAGAGGACGTTGCTTACGGCGCTTCCGCTCATCATGCCGAACAGGCCGCTGGCCGCGATGGCCACCTTGGCCGTCCCGCCCCGAACCGACCCCAGCAGGGCCATGGCCAGGTCGATGAAGAAGCGGCCCCCGCCGGTGAACTGCAAGGCAAGACCGAAGAGAATAAACCCGATGATAAAGCTACCGAAGACCCGCATCGGGATGCCCAGGATGGCCTCGACACTGGCCACCTGATACCGGATGGTGTCCTCAAACGAGAGGCTGAAGCCGGCAATGGGTCCCGGTAGGTCGCCGGCGTAAGCCGGATAAAGGGACAGGACCAGAACCACCACGGCGAAAGCCAGCCCTCCGGTCCGTCTCGCCCCCTCGAGAATAAGAAGCCAGAGAATAATCCCCAGGGCCACCGCCGTCGGCGGCGCCCGGAACTCCCAGGCCTCCCTGATCATTCGCTCGCCGTTCCAGGCAAAATACCCGCAAACGGCCAGGGCCAGGGCGAAAAGCGCCGCATCGTACCAGGGGACACGTTCGGTCCACCTGGACCCCGCCGGGAATATGATGAATGCCAGCCCAAGAAAGAGACCTAGTAAAACGTACAGGTAGCGATTTTCTAAGAGGACAAATCCGACAAAGAACTGGAGGTTAAAAATCTGATTGACGGCCAGCAGGATACCGGCGGCCGTCAGTACTGCGACAACGGCCTCCCAGAACGGACCGAGCCGACGATACCGGTCGGTAGCCCCAATCTCACCCATGGGTTGCGGTCAGCGGCGGTGCTGTTAAAGCAAACGCCCCGGCCGGCTGGTAGAAATGCCGAGGCCGGCCGGGGCATACCCAGCCTTTCACCAGAATTTCTCGGACCAATACGGTTCAAAGCCGGCTTTTCGCAGCTCTTCAGCCCGAATCTTCATCCAGAGGTCCGGGAATCTTGCCAAAGCGACCTGCTGTTTCTGGGCCTCATCCAGGGCCCGCTCCCAGGCTTTGGCGAGGGCTTCCTGCCGCCGGATGAGCTGCTGATTGTGCTTTTCGTACTCGTCGTTCCAGACGCCCTTCTCCTTGAAGTACCGGACGGCACCCTCGTGATACGGGACGACCCACTTGAACCGCTGACGGTCCAGGCCGAACCCGTCGTTGCCGGGATAGGCATCCTTGTAGAGCGGGAAGAGCTCATACAGCATCCGGGTAACCTGGTAGACCAGCTCGGGGTCCTGCCAGGCGTAGGTCGCAATGATGGGGAAGCCATAGGTGGCCCCGATGTGGGGATTTTCGGGCGAGACCGGCGGTGCCCCAATGGTGGCCTCGTTGTACTCAAAGTAAGGCGCATATTTCTTCAGCCGCTCCCAGGCGGCCGGGTCTTCGGCCGGCTTCGGCATGGCGGCCGGGGTGTATTTCCGGGGCGACGAGGCGATTTCGTACGCCTGCCCGGAGTTTGTGTTGGCGATGGCACAATCTGCTCTGCCTTCAATAACCGCCCGAAGGGAAGCGCCCCAACTCGGAAACTCCACTTTCTGGACGTCGTTCCAGGTGAGGTTGCCGGCCGCCAGAAACGCCGTCATATTGAGATTGAGGGCCGGCGCCCCGACCACCCAGGCAATCCGTTTTCCTCTGAGGTCGTAGACGGTCTTTATGCCGACATCCCCGGCGCAGGAAGCGACGCCGGTGTTAAAGGCTGACCAGGCCGCCCCCAAAATCCTGACCTGCTGCGGGCCCCAATCGGTCGTGGCAAAGTCCATAACCCCTTCCTGGGAAAGGAAAGTCGCAATCCCAAGCGCCCCAAACTGGGCCCGCCGGGCGACGATGGGCGACTGCCGCGCAACATCGTTCCCCGCCGGGATGATCCGGAGGGTAATCCCCTCTTTCTGGGCCATGGCGTTGCCGATGGAGAGGGCCTGGCTGTAGCTTGCGGACCCCACATCATAGGCCGTCCAGACAAGCGTCTGGGGCATCGTGAACCTGGTGGTCGTCTGGCGCTCAGAAGGAGCCACTGGGGAGGGGCCGCAGGCGGCAACCAGCAAGGCGCAGACTAAGGCCCCAGCAATCCAACGCCCTATTAACCTCGTCCGGAACCGATTTCCCCACATAGTCGCCCTCCGCAGGTGGCTGTGCTACCCGGTATTTACCACAAGCAACCTTGGGCTGTCAATTATACCGGCAAGCGGAAATTACCCGCGGGCAGAACTGTGCGGTCTTCGCCGACCCCTTGGGTTTTTACGGCGGGGGCAGGGTTATCTGGACGGGCTGGCCGTAGTCCCGGAACCGCAGGGTCATCGTCCAGACCTCGGTCCCCTCCTGGCCCGGCTGGAAAACCCGAACATCGAGCCGCTGAGGGAGGTTGTTCGCCGGGTCAACCCAGACGTCGGCCGCAATATCGAGCCGGTCAAAAATCGGGCCGATGCCCGGCTCCTGGGCCGCAATCCTGGCCGTGTCCGGCTTGAACCCAAAGCGGCGCAGCCGCCGCCCCTCGACGCTTTCCAGGCCCAGGTCCCGGGCCGCCGTCGGATTTTGTAAATAGAGCACGGCCAGGTAAGGCGAACCCCCCTTGCCCGGCGCCCCAAAGGCCGGGGTGCACTCCGGCGGGTCGAAGGTCCCCTTGGGGCTCTGACACCGCAGAGTCCGCCCCACCTTGTAGAATCCAAAAAACGAATCGTACTGGCCGGTCAGGACAGACTTAAATTTATCCGGCCGGACAAGCGCGCCCCGGCCGGAGAGCTCCACCGTAAAAAGCTGGCCGGTGGATGTAAAGGCGTAGGTGCCCGCAATGTCGAACTGAACGGAGGTGGCGGCCGTAAAGGCCGAGACGGCGGCCGCCAGGCCCTGGCCGGTGGGGGACGGGGTGGGGCTGCGGACCGGGGTCGGGACGGCCGGGGTAGCGGGGGGGCGGGGAGTCGGGGTTGCGGTCGGGGCCGGCTGAAGCAGCCGGAGGGGTCCCTGGCTGGAGAATAGGGCCCCCCAGGCCAGGAAACCCCCCAGAATCCCGAAAAGCAGGACCAGGGCGACTAAGACGGCGGTGCGGCCTAGCTGTTCACCCAGGGGTAGGGCGGGTCCTCGGGTACGACGGCCCGGGCGGGCAGAAGACCGGTCTCTTTGGCCACGTCGCCCCCGTTGGCCACGAGCACGTCGCCGGGATTTGACCATGGGGTTTTCACTTTCCAGTGCTGTAATACGGCCCGCTGGCACCGAACCACCGCCACCGGGCCGTAGTCGGCGTAGGACATTGGCAGCCCGAAATACAGGATCGGGTCCTTCTCCGCAAAGTATCGCGCTTTCAAGGCCGGGTTGTTATCCAGGATGCTCAGGTGCCGCCGAACAACCTCACCCCACGGCAGGCCCGTGTCGGGGGACGTGTCAAAGGGCCGGGGAACGTTGCGGTAGGTTTCCAGCCAGCCGTCCTTGCCCGCCTCACTCAGCAGGTCGAAGACATTCACGAAGTAAACCCGGCCCACCTCCGGCCGCCACTGGAAGATGACCCGCTGGAAGGCCTGGCAGATGAAGCCGTTCCAGCTGAACCGCCGGGAGATGGGGTAGCCCACGGCCTGGACCCCGCCCAGCCGCCGGAACTCATCCCAGAATCGGATGCCGTCGGCGTTGGTTACCGAATACCCGGTGCCCCCCGCCCCGCCCCGGCCGTTGGTCTGGGTGAAGAAATGGCCGTTCGGGATGTCGTAGTCCGGGGGCCGGGCGGGGAGCCGCCGGACCCACTCGGCCGTCTCCCCCCGAACGGTGTCCATCTGCCGGTAAAAGGCCGTGCCGTTGCAGAGGGTCCCGCCGTTGCGCCAGGGCACCGGCACGTTGGGCGGCTGGCAGTCCCGGTGGGCGCACACGTTGGGCAGGTCCTTATCCACAAAGGGACCCCGGCCGGTGGGGTCAATCTGCCAGGCCCCAAGCTTCCAGGCCAGGACCTTGTCGAGGCCGAGGCGGGCGTCGCCGGGGGGCGGCTCCCCCTCGTAGTTGCCCAGGACGGCAATCCCCACACTGCCGGGGTTGTAATTGGGCCCCATCTTACCGTTGGCGTCCGGGCCGTAGGCGGCGTGGCCCCCCTCCACCCCAGCCCCGCCCCACCGGCCCTCGTAGACGTTGCCCTGCTGGTCGACCAGGTAGTTATAGCCGATGTCCCCCCAGCCCAAGACCTTGGCGTGGTAGTAGTAAATGGCCCGGACCGTCGCCGCCGGGTTCCGGTCGCCGTTGCGGGTAACGGTGTGGTGGACGATGGCCTTTTTGATGACGTGATACCGGCGGGGCCAGACCTCCTGGCCCTTTTCGTCGAAGCGTAGCCGCTCGTCGGCCCCCCACTCGGCCCGGGAGATAATCCGCTGGCCCGGGGCGTCCAGGGGGGCCATCAGGCCGGCCTTGCCGTTGACGATGTCTCTGGTGCTGGGGCCGGGCCCGGAATCGATGAGCTCGAAGTTGAGGACGTCGGCGTCGGTGCCCTCGCCCAGGCTGAGTTTAAACCGCAGGTAGCGGGCATCCCCGGTGACGATGAGCTCCCCGTACTCCCCGGCCGTGGGCCCGTGGGCCCCGACGATGACCTCATACCAGGGGGACCAGTTGGAGCCGTCCCGGCTCACCTGGACGGCCAGGGACCGGATGCGGCCCTTCCAGAAGGCTCCCACGGCGTCGAAGGTCCGGTCGGCCCGGTAAACTTCGGAGATATACTCGGACTGACCCAGGATGGAGAGGCCCCGGGCCGCCGCCCGGGCCCGCAGGTCCCTGACGGTGACCCGGCTCGACCGCACCTCCGCAACCGGGGGGCCCTCGGCGCGGGCCAGGCCCCCCAGGCCGAGGGCCAGGCCGCTCCCCGCCGCCAGCCGCAGAAAGTCTCGTCGGGAAAGACCCATCACCCTGGGAGATACCACAGGCCGGGACGGCAGACAAGGGCCTTATCCACCAGGCGCCGGGCCGGCCGTGGATAAGCCGGGGCCCGGCGGCTTTAAAGCTCGATCTCCCGGCCGATCCCCTTCTCCCGGGCCCGCTCGTAGGCGACCCCGGCCGCCGCCACGTCCCAGATGGCCAGGCCGTGGGACTCGAAGAGGGTGATCTGGTCGGCCGACTGCCGGCCCGGGTGGAGGCCGGCCACCACCTGGCCCAGCTCGTAGACGGCCTCCCAGCTTATAAGCCCCCGCTCGGTGGGACCCAGCAGGTCGCCGGATTCAATTCGGGCCTGCTCCTTGGAGTCGACGAAGATGAGGTCGGCCCGGCCGACGGCCTCGTCGTCCAGCTCCCGCCGGAGCAGGCTGTTGCTGCCGGCGGCGTTGACGTGCATCCCCGGCCGGAGCCACTCCCCGAGGAGAACCGGCTCCCGGCTGGTGGTAATCGTAACCACCACGTCGGCCTCTTTTACGGCCTCCGGGGCCGATTCGACGGCCTCAACCCGGAGCCCGAGGCGCCGGCCCATCCGCTCGGCGAACTCCGCCCGCCGCTGGGGCGTCCGGCTGTAAACTTTTACCAGGCTGATGGGCCGGACCTGGCAGACGGCCTCCACCTGGCTCTCGGCCTGCCAGCCGGCCCCGATCACCCCCAGCACCGACGCGTCCGGCCGGGCCAGGTATTTGGTGGCCACCCCGCTGGCCGCCCCGGTCCGGACCTGCCCGAGTTTGTCGGCCTGCATAACGGCCAGAAGCCGGCCGTCTTCGGCGCTGTAAAGCAAAAACAAAAACTTAGACCCGACCCGGAAGGTGGTGTAGGCTTTAAAGCCGATGAGGCCGGCCGGCAGGAGGGCGCCGCCCATGACGTGGAGCATACCGTTGGGGGTTCGGACCCGGCGGCGGGGCTCGTTAACGGCCAGGCCGAGCCCCTGGGCCTTGAAGGCCCCTTCGACGGCCTCTAAGGCGGCGGAGATGGGCAGAACTTCGGCGATTTCGGCTTCGGTAAGGAAGAGGGCCAAGCTTATACCTCCCAAGGTTTGCGCGCGGCAGTTGTCGTAGATTATAACGTAACTGGCCGTCCGCGCCGTTAACGACGCCATACCGCCCCAACCTTAAGTCCGGCCGTTTTCCGGCCGCCCGGGAGAATCGCCCGTGGAAAACATCCAGGCCCACGAGCTGGCCAAAAACGTCGCCCGCGCCCTGCGGGAAGGCAAGCCGGCGGAGGCGGTAGAGGTGCTCGAGCGCCTGCACCCCGCCGACCGGGCGGAGGTCTTCTGCCACCTGGACCGGGCGGACCAGAACCGGCTCCTTACCCTGCTCACCCCCGAGGAGATCGGGGAGATCCTCGAGTATATGACGGAGGACGAGCGGCACGAGCTGGCCACCCGGATGGAGCTGGGGACCCTCTCCCGGGTTCTGGATGAGGTCGACTCCGACGTGGCTGCCGACGTCCTCCACGAGCTCCCCCGCGGCGAGGTGGAGCAGGTGCTCAGCCAGATGAAAGAAAAGGAGCGGGCCGAGGTCGAGCGGCTGCTCCCCTACCCCGACGCCAGCGCCGGCGGCCTGATGCTGCCGGTGCCGGTGGTCCTGCGACCCTGGATGACGGCCGAGGACGCCATCAACCTGCTGCGCCGGGAAAAGCCGGACACGGACATCGTTTACTACCTCTTCGTTCTGGACGAAAACGACCGGCTCGTCGGGGTGGTGAGCCTGCGCCAGCTGGTCATCGCCGACCCCCATACCCCCATCGGTCAGATCATGGACCCCCAGGTCGTCGACGTCGGGCCGGACACCGACCAGGAAGAAGTTGCCCGGCTGATGGAGCACTACGACCTGCTGGCCCTGCCGGTGGTGGACCGGGACCGGCGGCTCCTGGGGATGGTGCTTATCGAGGACGTGGTCGACGTCATCGAAGAGGAGGCCACCGAGGACATGTTCCGGATGGTGGGCCTCTCCGAGGAGGAGCGGGCCCTGGGGCCCGTCTCCCAGTCGGTGCGGCTCCGGCTCCCCTGGCTCGTCGTCAACCTTTACACCGCCTTCCTGGCCGGCTGGGTGGTGAGCCTTTTTGAAGACACCATTGCCAAAGTGGCCGCGCTGGCCGCCATTATGCCGGTCATCTCCGGTCAGGGGGGCAACGACGGCATCCAGACGGTCACCGTCATCATCCGGAGCCTGGCCCTGGGCGAGGTGGACGTTCGGGACGTTTTCCGCCTGCTCCGCAAGCAGGTGCTCATCGCCCTGGCCAACGGGGCCGTTATAGGCAGTCTCACCGCCCTTACGGTCCTCCTCTGGAAGGAGAACCTCGCCTTGGCCGTGGTGGCGGCGGTGGCCATGGTCCTCAACATGGTAGTGGCCGGCATCTTCGGGGTGGTCATCCCCATCACCCTGAAGCTTCTGCGGCGGGACCCGGCCCAGGCCTCCGGGGTGATCCTGACGACGTTTACCGACGTCTGCGGCTTCTTTATCTTCCTAGGTCTGGCCACGCTCCTTCTGGGCTGGATCGAGGCCCATTAACGGAGATTTTACCCGACCTTAATTCCCCGTTAGGGCTCGGCCCCTAAATTTACTACTGGGTTCGGCAAAAGGGCCGGACCGACCGAGGCCAATGCGGAGGTGACTAAAAAGTTATGCTTCGACGGGCCGTTTTCCTCGGTTTGCCCCTGGCGGTAGCCGTCTTTCTGGCCGGGGGCGTGGTTCTGGGCCGCGCCTTTGCGGATAACCCCACGCCCACCCCGACCCCGGCCAAGCCCCAGGCCGGGTCCCTGTGGCAGGACTGGCTTAACCGGGTGGCCCGGATCCTCGGGGTAACCCCCGACCGGCTGACCGAAGCCTTCAAGCAGGCCGGCCGGGAGACGGTCCAGCAGGCCGTTCAGGAAGGGAAACTTACCCAGGAACAGGCCAACCGGATCCTCCAGCGCATCGACCAGGGCCCCTTCTTCGGCAAGGCCGGCCCGGGCCTTCGCTTCGAACTGCGCCGGCACCTGGACGCCCTGGCCGGCTTCCTGGGGATGAGGACCGCCGACCTGGTTAACGAGCTGCGGTCCGGCAAGAGCCTGGCCCAGGTCGCCCAGGAGCATGGGAAGGGCCGGGACGAGCTTAAAAACTTCCTTACCCAGCAGTTCAACCAGGCCGTCGACCGGCTCGTCCAGCAGGGGCGGCTCACCCAGGAGCAGGCCGACAGGGCCAAGAGCAGGTTTCAGGCAAACCTGGACCGGCTGGTCGATTCTACGTTTAAGGCCGGCCGGGAGCGGAGGTAGCGGCCGAGGAGAATAGCCCGCACGCAGAGCTTGCCTGCCTCCCCCCTTAACCCCCCGGCCCTGTCGGCGGCTGGCCCGGCCGCCGAGAGGGCCAACCCCTTTTTAGGGGCGGCTACTCCCGGCCGGGGCGGGCCTGGCGGGAAAGCTCCTCGGGCTCGGGCAGGGTTTCCAGGCCCCAGGCCGAGTGCCAGTCCCGCAGGTCGGCCCGGAGCCGCTCATTCTCGGCCTGGAGCTCCTGGTAGAGGCGGGCGTTTTCGATGCAGAGGGCGGCGATGTCGGCCGCGGCCATCAGGAACCGGCGCTCCTCCTCGGTAAACTCGTGGGGTTCGGCCATATAAACCCGAAGCACCCCGATGACCCGGTTCCGGCCGGGCAGGGGCACGACGATCACCGAGCGGATGCCCTCCCGGGCGGCGGCTTCGGGATACTGGAATCCGGGGTCTTTGGAGGCATCCTTGATCTCGACGATTTCGCCGGCCAGGGCCCGCTGGTCCACCGGACTCCGGCTCACCGCCACCGGGCCCTTGCGCAGGTAGTTTTCGCTCAGCCCATACGCCGCCCCCAGCACCAGCTCGTCCCCCCGGGGGGTAAGCAGTCGGATGGAGCAGGCCTTGGCGTTGAGGGCTCTGGCGGTGCTTTCGCAGGTGATCTGCAGGACTTTGGCAACGTCCAGGCTTGAGGTAACGGCCTTGCAGACCTGAAAGAGCGCTTCGAAGAATCGGTCGTCCTTAGCCCGTTGTTCGGTCGCCATTTTACTCAGCCCCCCGTAACCGTTTAGTTAATTTATCATAGAGGATTCAGTTCCAGACCCCAGGGATAGCGGTTCCGCAGGCGGGGCACCGGCCGTCGGGACCGAGGCGGTTTTTAAGAACTTTAAAGCCGTAACGTTCAATGAGCAGGCCCCGGCAGCCCGGGCAGTAGGTGTTTTCGAAGGGGCCGACCATCCCCGGCAGGTTGCCGGCGTAGACAAACTTAAGGCCCTCCTCGAGGCCGATTTCGGCCGCCCGGATAAGGGTATCCGGACCGGTATTCTCCGGGTCGGTCATTTTATAGTCCTTGTGAAAGGCCGTCACGTGCCAGGGTATATCCGGGGAGACCGAGGCGATGAATCTGGCCGCATCCCGCAGTTCGGCCTCAGAGTCGTTCCAGCCCGGGACCACCAGGGTGACCACCTCCACCCAGAAGCCCAGCTCCCAGGTCCGGCGGATGGTTTCCAAGACGTTCTCCAGCCTGCCCCCGAGCTGCCGGTAGTTCTTAGCCGACATCGACTTAAGGTCGACCTTATACCCGTCCAGCCACGGCCGCAGGTAGGCCAGGACCTCCGGGGTGGCGTTGCCGTTGGAGATGAAGACGGTCTTGAGGCCGGCCTCCCTGGCCAGCTTAAAGATGTCGACGGCCCATTCGGCCGTAATGAGGGGCTCGTTGTACGAGGAGCCGACCACGGCCGCCCCGTAGCGGCGGGCCAGCCGGACCAGCTCCTCGGGCCGAAGGTCTACGATTTCGATGCCGAGGCCGGCGACGGGGTCCCGCAGGGCCTGGGATGTAAGCCAGTTCTGGCAGTAAGGGCAGTGGTAATCGCAGCCGAGCATGCCGAAGGTTAAGGTTTTAGAGCCCGGGAGCAGGTGGAAGAAGGGCTTTTTCTCGGTGGGGTCCAGCTGCAGGGGCCCCACGTAGCCCCAGGGGGCGTAGAGGGTTCCGCCCTGGTTGAACCGGACCTGGCAGATGCCCCGGAGGCCGTCGAAGATTACGCAGCGGTGGCCACAGGCAAAGCAGCGGACCTTGTTATCGGCCAGGCGCTCGTAAAGGGCGGCCGGTCGGGCCCGCTCATCGAGGATGTCGGCGAGGGGGGTCTGAAAACGGGTCTTTGCCCGGGCCATGGCCCGCTCATCCTTTCCAAGAGTCATTATAGCTCGGGCCGCCTTCGGGTTTAAACCCGGCCGCAAAACGAAAAGCCCTGCCCCTGAACGGGGCCGGTTGTCGGGCGGGGACGGCTCTGGCATAATCCCCCAAGGAGGTTTTTATGGCCGTCAAGCCCATAAGCCCCGATTTTTACCAGCTCGACCTCCTTCACCTGGGGGTTTCCCGGGTGATCACGGGCTATTTATACCGCCACCCGACGGAGGCCGTCCTTATCGAGCCGGGCCCGGCCAGCACCTTAAAAACCCTCCTGGCCGACCTCGAGGGCCTCGGGGTGCGGCCCGACTCTTTAAGGCACGTGCTCTTAACCCACATCCACCTGGACCACGCCGGGGCCTCGGGCCAACTGGCCGAGGTTTTCCCGAATGCTTATTTTTACGTCCACCCCGTGGGTCTGCCCCACCTGGCCGACCCGACCCGGCTGATAAACAGCGCCCGCCGCCTCTACGGGGAGGACTTGGAGCGGCTCTTCGGCCTGCCGAAGCCGGTCCCTGCGGGGCGGCTGGTGGGCCTGGAGGATTCCGGCCGTCGGCGGTTGGGGGGCCGGAATTTCGGGGTTTATTACGCCCCGGGCCACGCCTCCCACCACGCGGTCTTTCTCGACCTGGAAGACCGGGTGCTCTTTGCCGGGGACGCCGCCGGCACCCGGATGCCCGGGGTGGATTCGGTCCGCCCCCCAACCCCGCCCCCCGACATCGACATCGAAGCCTGGCACGGGACGATAAACCGGATCCGGGGCCTGCGGCCGGTGGTGCTGGCCGTGGCCCACGCCTGGCTTTACGCCGATGTCGCCTTTCACCTGGCCGACCTGGAGGCCCGGCTGGACCGCTGGGCCGGAATGGTGCTTTCGGACCTGGAGGCCGGCCGGTCCGAGGCCGAGATTGCGGCCTCCCTCCGGGCCGAGGGGGACGCCGCCGCCCGGGCGGCCGACGGGGAGGGGGAGCTGGACCGCTGGCAGCAGGCGATGCCGTACGAGCTTTCGGCCCTGGGGCTGGTCCGCTACTGGCGCAACCACCGGCCTGACCTCGGGCAGGGCGGGTGAACATGGTAACGGTCAAGGGCTGGGATAAGCCCCAACCCCCAACCGAGGCCGAGCTCATCGGCCTTTTCCGGGGCGAGGGCCTCGAGCCTTACCGGTGGTCCAACGGGCCGGGGGATGTCTACCCGGTCCACGCCCACCCTTACCACAAGGTGCTTTATGTGGTGCGGGGGTCGATAACCTTTCGCTTTCCGGGCGGGCGGCCGCCGGCGGAGCTTAAGGCCGGGGACCGGCTGGACCTGCCGGCCGGGGTCGAGCACGATGCGGTGGTCGGACCGGAAGGGGTAGTCTGCCTGGAGGCCCACCGTCCGGCCTGAAGACGGGGGTCTCAGTAAAGGCCCCGGTACATGCCCCCGTCGACCAGGATGGTGGTGCCGGTAATATAGCTGGCCGCCTCGGAGGCGAGAAACACCACCAGGTTGGCAAACTCCTCGGGCCGTCCGTAGCGGCCCATGGGGATGGCCTTGGCCCACTCCCGGACGACCTCCTCCACTGGCCGATTCTCCCGCCTGGCCCGGGCCTCATCCAGCTCCCGGACCCGCTCGGTGCTTATCCGGCCCGGGCAGACGTTGTTGACGGTGATGTTAAAAGGGGCAACCTCGTCGGCCAGGGTCTTGGCCATGCCGACGACGGCCGTCCGAATGGAGTTGGAAAGGATGAGCAGGTCGAGGGGCTGCTTGACGGTGATGGAGGTGTTGTTAATAATCCGGCCCCAGCGCTGGGCCCGCATGTAGGGGAGAACTTCCCGGGTAAAGCGCAGGGCTGACATAAAGTTGAGTCTGAAGGCCGCCTCCCAGTCGGGGTCGGCGAAGTCGTCGAAGCGGCCGGCCGGTGGGCCGCCGGCATTGTTAAAGAGGATGTGGATGGTGCCGAAGCGGTCGACGGTGCGCCGGACCAGCTCCCGGATCTGGTCGGGGTCGGTGACGTCGCAGACCACCGGCAGAACCTCGGCGCCGGTCTGGGAACGAAGCTCTTCGGCGGCGGCTGCGAGGTTCTTCTCATCCCGGGAGCAGATGGCGACCCGGACGCCCTCCCGGGCCAGGCCGAGGGCGACGGCCTTGCCGAGGCCCTTGCTGGCGGCCGAAACGATGGCAACCTTTCCCGAAAGCCCGAGGTCCATCGGGTCCCACGCCTCCTTAGCTTAAGGGTCTCGTCGTAAGATAGTAGCACGGCTCAGGGTTGCTTGGGATTCGGCCTTCCGTAGGGCCCACGGTCGTGCGCCAGTACAATCAACCTAAGGCTTATATGCTAGCAAGATCCAGGATAATTTGAAGACGCGGACCGGGACGAATACCTGGATTGGGTAACCCTGTGCATCATGGCGCGTCGGCATGTCGAGCCCTTCATCCCGGTCTAGGCGGGCGCTCTCAGCCGCTGAATCTATCGTTTAATTGCTCAATACGGAGGACTTTTCACAGCTGGTCATTCGATCATTACAACCAACGACGATGATACAATCGGCGAATATAAAACAAGGGCCTATTTCTCCGACGGATGAATGCTGGATATTTGAGTTATTGTTAAGACAAGTTTAGGCTACCCACGATTTCTCATTTGCCGTTACCATTATCAAGACAAAATCGGGCGATTAATTTTCCGTTACGATAATGCTTCCCAAAGCTCCGGTTGGGCGGCGCCCTGGTCTAGGTGGGGACGGCGAGGCGGGATAGGAACCGTTCGACGTCGAAGCTAAATTCCGAGCCCAGCTCGCCCCGCCGAACCTTCCCCAGGGCCGTCTTGGGCAGGGGCTCGTCGGTCAGGACCACTTCCCGCACCCACTTGTAGGAGGCCAACCGCTGCTGGGCCTGCCGCACCTCGGCCATCACCCAGCCGTGAATAAGCTCCGGGGTCGGCTTTTCCAGCCCCACCCGGGCCAGCCGGTCGGCGACGGCCTGGGGGTCGGGAAACACCACCGCCTGCACCTCCACCTTCGGCTCGTGGCCGGCCCGCAGAACCCGCCGCCCAACGACGGCCACGTCCTGGATGAGGGGACACTCCTTCAGGACGTCCTCCACCTCGTCGGGGCTCACCTTCTCCCCGCTATCTAAAACGATGATGGCCTTGGCCCGGCCGGTTAGATAGACGTTTCCGTTCGGGGCAATCCGGCCGATATCCCCGGTCCGGAACCACCGGCCCGTTTCGTCCTCGAAGAAGACAGCGGCGGTGGCCGCCGGGTCCCGGTAATATCCCGGGCTTACGTTCGGACCCTGGGCCGCCAGCTCGCCGAGGCCGTGCTCCCGAACGTAGACCCCCTTCTCCGGAACGTCCAGCAGGCGCAGGCGGACCCCCGGCAGGGGCCGGCCGACGCTGGCCGCCTCCCGCTCGTAGTAATCCGTAAAGAAAAACTTCCACGGGCTAATTTCCGGCACCGTAAGGACCGGGGCCGTCTCGCTCAGGCCCCAGCCCTGCACCAGGAGGAGCCCCAGCCGGTAATACTGGCGGGCCAGCTCGGGGGGCAGGGCCGCCCCGCCCGAGACCATGAACCTGAGCCGGCCCCCAAGCCGCCGGTGTAGGGGCCCAAAGAGGAGCCGGCCGATGTTGACCCCGGTCAGCTCTTTGACCAGGCGGGAGGCCTCCAGACCCCGGCGCAGCTTTTCCAGCCGGCCCTCGGCTTCCGCCCGGGCAAAAATCGCCTTTAAGAGCAAGCGGAAGAGTTCGGGGACCCCCAGAAAGACCGTGGGCCGGAACTCCCCCATCCGGTCGGCGGTGCGCCTCAGGTCGTTCTCAAAGGCGGTGGCGGCCCCCACCGCCAGGGGGGCCAGCAGTCCGACGGTGAGGGGATAGGGGTGATGCATAGGGAGCACCAGCAGCACCCGGTCGGCGGGCCCCACCTTTACGGCCTGGGCTATGGCCCAGACGTTGGCCAGGAGGTTGCGGTGGGTGAGCATCACCCCCTTGGCCGCCCCCATGGTGCCCGAGGTAAACAGGATGAGGGCAAGGTCGTCCGGCCGCACCGTTATCCCCTCGGAGGCTTCCAGGTCGGGCAGCTCCAGCAGCCGGTCCAGGGCGGCGTGCCGGGGCGGCAGGTCGCCCCCGGCGTCGATAACGAAGGTCTGGACCACCCCGGGGAGGGGCTCCGGAAGGGCCCCGGCCGGGGTCGGCCCGACCACCGCAAACTTTACGTCGGCCTTGCGGGCAAGCTCGGCCTGCTCGTTGGGTTGGAGCCGAAAGTAGATGGGGACGGCCACCCCCCCGAGGGAGGTGACGCCCAGGAAGGCCACCGCCCACCGGATGGAGTTAGGGGCGATGATGGCCACGTGGTCGCCGGGCCGAACCCCGGCCCGGCCGAGGGCGGCCCGACAGCGGAGGACCTGCCCCCACAGCTCCCCGAAGGTCAAACTTACCGGCTGGTCGCCGGGCCGTTCCCAGAGGGCCATTTCGGGCCCGAAGCGGCGGACGCTCCGGCGGAGCATCTCCGGAATCGTAAGGGGTTGGTCGTTCAAAGCCCTCCTCTCCGACTCGCTGGGTGGCCGGCGGGGCCGGCGCCGATTTATCATAAACTGGGCCCCACGGGCGGGTCAAATGCCGCCACACAGGAGGAGGTTTTAAGGATGGCCAAAGCGTACGTGCTGGTGGAGACGGCGGTTGGCAAGACCGGGGCGGTCAAGGCCAGCCTCCAGCAAAAGCCTGCGGTCAAAAGCGTCGATACGGTAACCGGCCCCTACGACCTGATCGTGCAGGTCGAGGGCCCCGATATCAGCAGCATCGGCCGGATCGTCCTGGAGGAGATCCACACGGTAGAGGGGGTCTCCCGGACCATAACCTGCCTGGTAGTAGACAGCTGAGCCGCCGGAAGGCCCGACCTGCGCCCCCGGGGTGATTTACGTCGAGTTTGAACTTTCTAAAGATCCCTAAGGATCTCTTATAAATTCTTTAGCCGGACCATTGATTCCCTGCCGGGACCGGGGTTAAGATCAAGGTCGGAAACCGGCCTGTCCCCCAGCCCGCCAAACGGCCGCCGGCCGCCCGGAGGTTGCCGGTAAACGTTACCGTCGGGCCGTCCCCGGGCGGGGGATTTTTAGTTTAAGCGAAGAGGTTCCTGCAGGAGGTGGTTTGGTGACTATTCCGAACGCTAAAGAGGTCTGGCAGGCTGCCCTCGGGGAGCTTCAGCTCCAGGTGAGTCGGACCAATTACAACACCTGGCTGAAAGATACGGTCGGGGTCGATTTTGACGGCCGCCGGTTCGTGGTCGGCGTCCCCAATGCCTTTGTGGCCGACTGGCTGGAAACCCGCCTTAAATCCCTCATTCGTAAGACCCTGTGCGCCATTCTGGCCTGCTCGGTAGAGGTCGATTTCAGAATCACCCAGACCCGAAACGGCCGCCGGGGGGAGGCGAATCTGGGGGGGTCGCAGCCTAACGGCCACAGCCGGGCCGAAGCCCGCCCGGTTTCCCCGGCCGCCGCGGCCCTGGGCGCCTCTCCGGTGCCCCTCCGCCTCAACCCCCGGTATACGTTTGAAACCTTTGTAGTGGGCCGTTCCAACCGGCTTGCCCACGCCGCCGCCCTGGCGGTGGCCGACGCCCCGGGGCAATTTCACAATCCCCTTTTTATTTACGGGGGGGTCGGCCTGGGTAAAACCCACCTCCTCCAGGCCATCGGCCACCGGACGGCCGGGAGCGGCTGTCGGGTGCTTTACGTGAGCGCCGAGCAGTTCACCAACGATTTTGTCTCGGCCCTCCGGGAGCGCCGAACGGAGGAGTTCCGGGGCCGCTATCGGTCCTTGGACGTGCTTTTAATCGACGACATTCAGTTTATTGCCGGCAAGGAGCAGACCCAGGAAGAGTTCTTCCACACCTTCAACGACCTCTACGGGGCCGGGCGGCAGGTGGTCCTTTCCAGCGACCGGTTACCATCTAACCTGCACCCCCTGGAGGACCGGCTGCGGTCCCGGTTCGAGTCGGGCCTTATTGTGGACATCCAGCCGCCGGAGTTCGAGGAGCGGGTGGCCATCCTCCAGGCCAAGGCCGCCCTCCACGGTGTGGAGGTTCCGGTGGCCGTCCTGGAGCTTCTGGCCCAGCGGTTTCAGAACAACATCCGGGAGCTGGAGGGAAGCCTCAACCGGGTAATCACCTACGCCCGGGTTAACGGCCTGCCCATCACCCTGGAGGTGGCCGCCAAGGCCCTCCACGACGTTTTCGGCAACGTGACCCCCCGCCGGCTCGTAAGCCCTCAGGCGGTGCTGGAGGCCGTAAGCCGCTACTACCAGGTGCCCATCTCGGAACTGCAGGGCCCCCGCCGCAACCGGGAGGTGGCCACCCCCCGGCAGATCGCCATGTACCTGATGCGGGAGGAAACCGACTGCTCCCTGGGCCAGATCGGCCAGCACCTGGGCGGCCGGGACCACACCACCATCATGCACGGGTGCGAAAAGATAACCCACCTGCTCAAGAGCAACCCGGACCTCCGCCGGGAGGTGGACGACATCCGGGCCGTGCTTTACGGCCGGGGACCCCTCCGTTAGGTCCCGCGCCGACGTTACCGGGACCGGGGATAGCCGAAAGCTATCCCCGGCAATTTTTTAGGCCCGGTGGATAGCTGGGGCCTGAGGGGGACGGGCGGTGGACGGGGAAGGGGCGGCGGTCGGGCGGGCCGAAGTTTTCCACGGTCCCCGGTTGTTCTCGACGGGGTCTCCACCCGGCCGGGCCGATTAATCCTCGGCCCCGGGGCCTTAAAGCCGGGGTTATCCGCCCAACCCACCGAATACAGCCGCCTACCACGGCTACTACCGAGTTTCCCTTAAGCTAAGAGATGGCTTCGTCAGCAGTCCGTATAATGGCTAGGGGAAATGTTCGTCGACGAGGCCGTTATCTACGTTAAGGGTGGGGATGGGGGCAACGGCCTGGTGAGCTTCCGCCGGGAAAAGTACGTCCCCTTCGGGGGCCCGGACGGTGGGGACGGCGGGGACGGGGGGAATGTTTACCTGGTGGCCGATGAGAACGAGAACACCCTGCTGGCCTTTCGCTACCAGCAGCGTTTTGTGGCCGGCCGGGGCGGCCACGGCGGTCCCAACCGCCGAACGGGGAAGCGGGGCGAGGATATTTACATCCGGGTGCCCGTCGGCACCGTGGTCTGGCTGCTGGACGGTCCCAAGGGCAAGCCGGTGGCCATGCTGGGGGACCTCACGGAGCACGGGCAGATGTTGCTGGTGGCCCGGGGGGGCAAGGGGGGGCGGGGCAACGCCCACTTTGCCACCCCAACCTACCAGGCGCCCCGATTCGCCGAGCGGGGTGAGCCGGGGGAAGAGCGGTGGCTTAAGCTGGAGCTTAAGCTTTTGGCCGACGTGGGCATCGTGGGTCTGCCCAATGCCGGCAAATCCACCCTGCTGGCGGCCATTTCGGCGGCCCGGCCTAAAATCGCCGACTACCCGTTTACCACCCTGGTGCCGAATCTGGGGGTGGTGGAGTTCGAGGGCGAGCGGTTCGTGGTGGCCGACATTCCGGGGCTTATCGAGGGGGCCCACCTGGGCCACGGCCTCGGCCACGAGTTTCTGCGGCACATCCAGCGAACCCGGGTGCTGATTCACCTGGTGGACGGCCTCCACCCCGACCCCCTGGCGGCCTACGATACGGTGAACCGGGAGCTTATCGAGTTTGACCCCGCCCTCGGGGAGCGGCCCCAGGTGGTGGCCGTCAACAAGGTCGACCTGCCGGAGGTTCGGGAATGGTTCCCGGAAGTTAAGGCCCGGTTTGCGGCCCGGGGAGTGGATGTGCTGGGGATATCGGCGGCCACCGGCGAAAACGTCCGGCTGCTCCTCGGGCGGGTGGTGGCGGAGCTTCGGCGGGTGAGGGCCAGGCCTCCCGAACCGCCGGCGACCCCGCCCGTGATCCGGCCACCGGTGGCCGACCGGCAGCTTCGGGTTCGGCGGGAAGATGGGGTGTTCGTGGTGGAGGGGGAGGAGGCGGTGCGGGCGGTGGTTATGACCGACGTTAACAACCCGGATGCCCTGCGTTTTCTCCGCCGAAAGCTGGCCCGGCTGGGGGTTCTCCGGGAGCTGCGCCGGGCGGGGGCGGGGCCGGGTGCGGTGGTCCGCTTTGGTAAAATTGAGCTGCCCTGGGAAACCCTGGCGGCGGAGTTTCGGCGTTGAAAATCGGGGTCCTGGGCGGGACGTTCGACCCGCCCCACATCGGCCATCTGGTCGTCGCCCAGGAGGTGTGGTGGCGGCTGGGCCTGGATAAGGTGCTTTTCGTGCCGGCCGGGGAGCCGTGGCACAAGGCCGGGGAAGAAGTCACCCCCGCCCGCCACCGGGAGGCGATGGTGCGGCTGGCCATCGCCGGCGACCCCCGGTTTGAGCTCTCCCGGGTGGACCTGGAGCGGCCGGGCCCCACCTACACCGTAGATACCCTTACGGAGCTGCGCCGAACCTACCCGCCCGGCACCGAGTTTTACTTTATCCTCGGAACCGACGCCCTGGCCCAGCTTCCCAGCTGGCGGTCCCCGGAAAAGCTGGTCCGGCTGGCCCGGCTGGCGGTGGTGCCCCGACCCGGCTTTGACCCCGTTGACCTGGACCGCCTGGAAGCGGAGATTCCGGGGCTGAAGGTCGCGATTGAGCTGGTGCCTGTGCCGGCGGTGGGGATATCGTCGTCGGAGATTGCCCGGCGGGTTGCCGCTGGTGAACCGTTCCGCTACCTGGTGCCGGAGGCCGTATACCGCTACATCGAGGCCCACCGCCTTTACCTGCCCTCCGCCCAGCCCCTCCCAACCGCCGACCCGTAATCCTGGCCCCAGGACCCTGGCTAAATCTGGCTCCGGGCTTTTGAACGGAGCCGGAAGGGCGGGAGCGTTTAGCGCTCCCAGACTTTGATCTGTACCCTGGCGGGGGAACCCGACCCCGGCAGGCCCGGCCGGTTTTGCAGGACAACGCCGCCCCCAACGGGCACGGTGCACTTGACCCTGGCCACGCGCACCTTCTGCCGGCTGCAGTCCGAATAGTAGCTGAACGCCTGACCGGCGACCAGCCGCTGGTAACTGTCGGACGATGGGACGACGAAGAGGTCGACCTCTCGGTCTGAGGCCAGCTCAATCTCGAGCCGGGTTGGGTTATCGTGCCCACAGCTCGGCAGGAATTGGGCCCAGCCGGCCGGGATCACTTTATATTCGTCGACCATTAGGTTATATTTCGGGGTCAGGACAGGGTACATCGGGTCAGCGGGGTTCGGGCTGTGTCCCATTCCAAGGACATGGCCCAGTTCGTGGATGGCGATCTGTTTTACCGTGTCGTACGCGTAAGCCCGCCACCTGCCCAGGCAGTTGCTGTCCCCCAGGCCCACCAGAATGACCCGGCGGTCGGCCGTCATGCCCGCCCGTTCGCCGGCCCACTCTTTAACCCAGCTGACCTGGATATCCGCTTCGGCCGCAGTTGCGGTCTGACGGAAAAGGCTTGACCCAAGCCGCTGGTGCCAGTAGGTGATGGCATCAGAAACTGCCTGCTGGTAAGTCGGGTCGACATCGGAGGGGAGAGACTCGACGTAGACTGTCCGACTGCGAACGCCCAGCCCGCCGCTGCTTAAGTCAGCCCGGCCAGAACCAGCGGCCAGGATGGCAACCAGCACTAACAGTCCGGCGCAGGCTCCCATCAAGCCGAGGAAGCTAACACCCAAAATGCACCCGACCCGCCGGAGGGTGCGCCACAGCCCGCCCCTTGCTGGCCGGGGCTGGGACCACGCCTGGCTCGGAGCGGCGGCCGCCGGGCGTGAACCTATGGGGCCTTCGGTGGTATCCGGGCTGGGGCAGTAGAGGATCTCATTCGGGCCCATGATTTTTCGGCGGCTTTGGGGAACTCCATCCGCCAGCCTGTAGATCGCCTGGAATGTCACTGCGAAGTGTTTCGGGGATACCGGTTCAACGTTAACCACCAGGAGGGTGCACTGTGGATCCAGGTAGGCGACCGTCTGGTTTTTCCAGATTAAACTCAGACGGTAATACTCAAAAAGGCTAAAGGTCCGCACTTTCATCTTCGCTCATCCCGGTCTCCGCTCACCGCGGCACGGGGCCAGCCTGTGCCGCTCATGGGATTTTACCCCGCCGACCTGCGAAACGCCAGGCCTGATGGTACGCTCAGTGCTGAGGGTGATGATTGGGAGTCAGGGCCTAGCAGAAAGCAAAGCAGCGGCTTGCTGGATTACCAGGCCCCGCCCGGGGAGCGGTGAGGTTGATTTTGGGGGCAGGCCGAAGCCGGTTACTCGGAGGGGGTGGGGTCGGCGGCCCGGGCCCGGCGCTCGGCGTCTTTTAGCTCGTCGATGTATTTCTGGGCGGCGATGGCCGCGGTGGTGGCGTCCCCCACCGCGTTGGTGATCTGCCGCACCAGCTGGACCCGCACATCCCCCGCCGCAAAGATGCCCGGGATGGAGGTCTCCATCCGCTCGTTGGTAATGATATAGCCGTTGGGGTCGGTCTTGACGGGGTCTCGGAAGATGCTGCTGTTGGGCACAAAGCCGATGTAAATAAAAACCCCATTCACCGGCAGGGTCCAAACCCTCCCGTCCCGGACGTTGCGAAGCCGGACCCACTCGACGGCCTCCTTGCCCCCGATCTCTTCGACGACGGTATTCCAGATGAATTCGATTTTGGGGTTGGCAAAGGCCCGCTCCTGGAGGATGGGCTGGGCCCGGAGCTGGTCCCGCCGGTGTATGATATAGACCTTGCGGGCATACCGGGTAAGGAACGTGCCCTCTTCGACGGCCGCATCCCCGCCCCCAACCACCGCCAGAACCTGGTCCTGGAAAAAGGCCCCGTCGCAGACGGCGCAGTACGAAACCCCCCGGCCGGCGAACTCGGCCTCGCCCGGAACCCCCAGCTTGCGGGGACTGCCGCCGGTGCAGACGATAACCGCCCGGGCCCGGTAAAGGTCGCCCTCGGCCGTCCGGACAAACTTGTCAACCCCCTCCGACCAGACCTCCACCACCGTACCCAGCCGGAACTCGGCCCCAAAGTCCCGGGCATGCTCCTCCATCCGCTGGGCCAGCTCAACCCCCCGGATGAGCCGGAAGCCGGGGTAGTCCTCGATCCACTCAGTGTTGAGAAGTTCGCCCCCAGGGGCGAGCTTGTCGAGAACCACCGTCTTCAGCCGGGCCCGGCCGCAGTAAAGGGCGGCGCACATCCCCGCTGGCCCGGCCCCGACGATGACCACGTCATACTCGGCCGCCGAAGGCCGGCCCAATTCGGGCCCCGGCACAATAAAGCTGGCCGTCATCTTTCAGCTCCCCCTAGCCCGGGGCGTTGGCCTTAAGGAGGGCCCGGGCCTGCTCTTTATCCTCGAACCAGAGGGCATTTATCTGCCTGTAAACCTGCCACTGGGCCGGGACCTCGTCCTCGGGGAAGATGGCCGAGACCGGGCAAGCCGGCTCGCAGGCCCCGCAGTCGATGCACTCGTTGGGGTCGATAAAGTACATGGGGTCCTCGTCAGTGGTGTGGATGCAGTCCACCGGACACACCTCCACGCACGAGGCGTCCTTTACCCCAATGCACGGCTCCGTTATCACGTAGGTCATCGGGTTTCACCTCCAGACTGACTGGGCCCGGTTGAGGGTCAGGCCGCCGCCGTAGGCTTCGGGGCCTCGACCGCCGGGGTTTCGCCATCCTTAGAAGTTTCTTCGTCCCAGACCGTCACGCCGCTGCTCTGGCGGGGCACCGAGCGGAAGAACTCCTGAAGCTCCGGCCCCTCCAGGGTCTCCCGCTCGAGGAGCAGCTGGGCCAGCCGGTGCAGGATATCCTTGTGATGGGTGAGGATCTCCTTGGCGACCTTGTAGGCGTGGTCGATGATCCGCTTAACCTCAGCGTCGATCTCCTCGGCCAGCTTTTCGCTGTAGTCCCGGGTCTCGTTAATCTCCCGGCCCAGAAACACCAGCTCCTCCCGCCGGCCGAAGGTGCGGGGACCGAGCCGGGGGCTCATGCCGTAGCGGGTGACCATCTGCCGGGCAAGCTGGGTCGCCCGCTCGATATCATTGGCGGCCCCGGTGCTGATTTCGTTAAAGATAACCTCCTCGGCGGCCCTTCCGCCGAGCATGGCGGCCAGGTTGTCCAGAAACTGGGAGCGGGTCCAGAGCCTCCGGTCCTCATCGGGCAAAAACCTGGTGTAGCCGCCCATCA
>DAOTYJ010000139.1:0-47149 GCA_034434875.1 Dehalococcoidia bacterium
CTAAACCCCGGGCCCTGGCCTCCCCAAGGACCTCCTCGGCCCGCCTGATCAGCCCCTCATGCATCGAGGAATGGCCCACATATCCCCCTACATCAGCCTTTATCACGCTTAAAGTGACCCGCACGGTCGCCCTCCTGAACCCAAAGTTTTTTGTGCCCTATTTCACAAAGTAGCAGAGATGGGCTCGGCTGTCAATCCGCCTGCCTCTACCGTTAAAGGACGTAGGGCGGCTGCCATTCGCCGAAGACCCGGCGCAACACCCCGCAGACCTCCCCCAGGGTTGCGTAGGCCCGGACCGCCTCGATGATGTAGGGCATTAAGTTCTCCCGGCCCCGGGCCGCCGCCTCCAGGGCCTTAAGCCTGACCGAAACTGCCTCGTTGTCCCGCTCCCGGCGCACCCGGTTCAGCCGCTCCAGGTGCCGGGCCTCCCCGGCCTTGTCCACCCGCAGGATGGGGATCTCCAGCCGGTCCTCCGCCACCTGGAAGGCGTTCACCCCCACCACAATCCGCTGGCCCTCGTCCACCTCCCGCTGGTAGCGCTCGGCCGCATCCAGAATCTCCCGGTGGAAGAATCCGGCCTCGATGGCCGGAATAACCCCGCCGTACTCCCGAATCCGGGCAAAATAGTCGTAAGCCTGCCGCTCCAGCTCGCCGGTCAGCCACTCGACATAATAACTGCCCCCAAGGGGGTCGCCGGTGTTGGTCACCCCCGTCTCGTAGGCGATCACCTGCTGGGTGCGCAGGGCGATCCGGGCCGCCTTCTCCGAGGGCAGGGCCCAGGCCTCGTCCAGGGAGTTGGTGTGGAGCGACTGACAGCCCCCCAGCACCGCCGCCAGGGCCTGAATGGCCACCCGGGCGATGTTCACCTCCGGCTGCTGGGCCGTCAGGGTGCAGCCGGCCGTCTGGGCGTGGAACCTGAGCCACCACGACCGGGGATTCTGGGCTCCGTAGCGCTCCCGCATCTCCCGGGCCCAGATCCGCCGGGCCGCCCGGAATTTGGCGACCTCCTCAAAGAAGTCGTTGTGGACGTTGAAAAAGAAGGAGAGCCTGGGGGCGAACTCGTCGATTTTGAGGCCCCGCTCCAGGCAGGCTTCCACGTAGGCAAAGCCGTCGGCCAGGGTAAAGGCCAGCTCCTGGACGGCCGTGGAGCCGGCCTCCCGGATGTGGTAGCCGCTGATACTTATCGGGTTCCATTTGGGCATTTCCCGGACGCTGAACTCGATGGTGTCCACCACCAGCCGCATGGAGGGTCCGGGCGGGAAAATATACTCGTTCTGGGCGATGTATTCTTTAAGGATGTCGTTTTGAAGGGTCCCGCCCAGGACGTGCCGGGGGATGCCCCGCTTTTCGGCGGCCACAATGTACATCGCCCAGATGACGGCCGCCGGCCCGTTTATGGTCATGGAGGTGCTTATCCGGTCGACGGGGATGCCGTCGAAGAGGACCTCCATATCGGCCAAAGAGGAGACCCCAACCCCGCAGACGCCGAACTCGCCCCGGGCCCTGGGGTCGTCGGCATCGAGGCCGTAAAGGGTGGGCAGGTCGAAGGCGACCGAAAGGCCCGTCTGGCCGTGCTCGAGCAGGTACTTAAAGCGGGCGTTGGTCTCCTCGGCGGTTCCGAAGCCGGCAAACATGCGCATGGTCCAGAGCCGGCCCCGGTAGCCGGTGGGGTGGATCCCCCGGGTGAAGGGGTAGCGGCCGGGAAAACCGAGGTCCTGAAGGTAGTCGAAGTCGGGGATGGAGGCCGGGGTATAAAGCCGGTCCACCGGAATGGCCGAGAGGGTCTCGAAGAGGGCCGGCCGCTCCGGCGCGTCGGCCGTCTCCAAACGCCATTGTTCTTCGGCCCGACGCAGGGCCTCCAGGTCCCGCCCGTCCGCGGCCATCGCCGCCTCCCAGGGAAAGGTCTCTAGTTGAGTCTAGCTTTCGCCCTGTAGAATTGTCAACCGCCCGGCCCGTCAGCCCGGCCGCAGCCCGGATTCGGCCCCGTAAAGGTCGGCCAGGACCTCCAGAAAGGCCAGGACGGCCGCCGGGTAGCTGGGGGCCCGGCGCACCATCACCGCCGTCGGCAGGAAAACCCGGTGGCCGTCGGCCAGCTCGATAACCCGCAGCCGCCCGGCCCTGACCTCCTCCCGAATGCTGCTTCGGGGCAGGAAGGAGATGCCGAGCCCCCGTTCCACCATCCGCTTGGTGGCCTCGACGCTGTCCAGGACCATCTCCACCCGGGGGATTATTCCGGCCTCGTGGCAGACCTGCTCGATGAGGACGAAGTAGGACGAGCCCCGGTCGTAGAGGATAAGGGGCTCCTCGGCGACCTGCTGGATGGTGGCGGTCCCGGCCCGGGCGAAGGGGTGGGCCGGGTGGGTGACCAGCACGATCTCCTCGTCGTAAAGCCGCCGGGTCCAGACCAGGGGATGGTTCAAGGCCCGGGCCAGGCCGATGTGGATGGTCTGGTCGACCACCAGCTGTAAAATCTCCGAGGAGCGGCCGGTGCGGATGTGGACCTCGACCTGGGGGTAGCGGCGGCGGAAGGCGGTTAGGATCTCGGGCATCACGTAGGTGCCGATGACCCGGGCGCACCCCACCTGGAGGGTCCCCATCGCCGCCCGCCGGGCCGCGGCCAGGGCCTCCCGCCCCTGCCGGAGGGTCTCCAGCGCCCGCTCGGCATAGGGCAGAAAGAGCCTGCCGGCGGGGGTAAGCCGAACGCCCCGCCCCAGCCGCTCGAAGAGGCGCTCCCCCAGCTCCCGTTCCAGGAGGCTGATGCGGGCGCTCAGGGACGGCTGACTTATAAAAAGCGCTTCGGCGGCCTGCCGAAAATTGCCCCGCCGGGCCGCCTCAACGTAGGCCTCAAGCTGGCCGAGCTCCATCGGGTCACCACCTGGCCGAGCTCCCGAAGATTTTACCATCCGCTAAGACTACCCCACCGGCGGCCCAGCCATAGCCAAAAACTATACCAGTAATAGAAAATTGCAAAGTTATTCCACGACAATTCCAGGGATTGTCTGGTATTATATACGTGAAAATCTTCACAGCAAGGGAGGCTGTTGATGGGCAAAGCCGGCCGAAAGTTCCGGGAGCTGCTGGCGACCGAACCTTACGTCTTTACCACCGGTGTCTTCACCCCCATTGAGGCCAGGCTCGCCGAGATGGTGGGCCTTAAGTGTGTTTACATGAGCGGCTACTCCTGCGCCCTCGGCTACCTGGCCCGGGCCGACCTGGGGTTTCCCACCATGACCGAAATGACCACCTGGGCCCGGTACATCGCCAGCGTGGTGGATATCCCGGTTATTGCCGACGCCGACGACGCCTACGGCAACGCCATCATTGCGATGCGCACCGTCGAGGAGTTCGAAAAGACCGGGGTTGCCGGCATCCACGTGGAGGACCAGCGGTTTCCCAAGCGGTGCGGCCACCTGGCGGGCAAGATCGTCCTGCCCCGGGAGGAGGCCGTAAAGAAGTTCAAGGCCATCGTGGACGCCCGGTCTGACCCCGACTTTTTCATCATCGCCCGAACGGATGCCCGCAACGCCGTTGGGGGGAGTCTGGAGGAGGCCATCGAGCGGGCTAAGGCCTACGCCGACGTCGGGGTGGACATGGTCTGGTGCGAATTTCCAACCCCCGACCGGGGTGAGGCCGAGAAGTTCGCCGTGGAAATGCGCAAGGCGTTCCCCAACCTCCCCCTGGCCTTTAACTACTCGTCGTCTTTCCGCTGGATCGACGTTGAAAACCCCCTCACCTTCCGCGAGCTGGGGGAGATGGGCTATAAGTTTATCTTCATCACGCTGGGCAGCATCCACGCCGCCACCTACGCCGTCTGGAATTTTATGGAGGACCTCCGGGATAACCAGGAACAGGCCCAGTTCCGCCTCCAGCGAATGAAGCTGGGCCATCCCACCGAGAACCACCACAAGCTGGGCCGGTTTGAATACTTTAAAGAGCTTGAGGAGAAGTACCTGCCGGCCGAGCTGGTGGAGACCCGCTACGCCCAGTCGGAGGGCTTTGGGGCGAAAGACTTCAAGCCTAAGGGCGTCCTCCTCTGAAAGCTCCACGCAACACTCCCACCGCTCCCGGGGGCAACCGGTTCCGGTTGCCCCTTATTTTTGCGCCTTAGTTTTTGGGTATAATCGGCTGAACAACAGTTTGGCCGGGGATCGCCCGGCTAGAGCAGGACGGGCAGCTATGGCCGACCTTTATGACCTCATCCGGCTGATTGAAACCCTTCGGGAGCGGGCGAAAGCCTTCGGCCCTGACCTTCAGAAAAGTGAAGCTTTGACCCGCTATGCCCTGGTCGACCCGGTGCTCCGGGCGATGGGCTGGGCTACGGACGACCCTTCCCAGGTTCGGGTTGAGTTTCCGGCCGGCACGATGGGCGGGGGCAAGGCGGATTACTGCCTTCTTGATTCGGAGGGGAAGCCGCGGGTGCTCCTTGAGGTGAAGGCCCTCCACAGCCCGAAGGGGTCGGTGGCGGCCACGGCCGTCGTCACGTACGCCTTTCAGCTTCTGGGTTCGGGGGCGGGCGGCCCGCTGTCGGTGGGCATTACCGACGGCCTTAAGTGGGAGTTTTACGACATACCCCACCTGAAAGAGCCGAAGGTTGCGGTCAACCTGGCCGAAGGGACCCCCGCCGACGGGGCCCTCCGACTTTTAGGGGCCCTCTGGCAGCCCCTGGTCCGACGTGCCGATGTACCCAAGGCGGAGCCCTTGAAGCCGGCGTCGTCGACGGCAAGCCCGGTCGGTGCCGCGGAGACGATTCCCCTGAATCGTCTCAAAGTTAAAAGCAAGGATCCCCCGCCTCGCCTGTTGCTACTGCCGGATGGGCAGAGCCGGAAGCTAACTGCCTGGAATCACCTGCTTATAGAGATCGCCAATTATTTGGTTGATTTGAATAAGCTGACCAGAGAAATGTGTCCGATTAGACCTAAAAGGGCACGTGATCGCTATTTGGTTACAGCCGATGGGATACACTTGCGTGGCCATAAATTTATAACTCCGAGACGTTTAAAAAACGGGCTTTGGCTAGAAACTCACTATGACGTATACAAGATTATAAAATACTCAGTATTTTTGCTGACCCAATGTGGTGAGGATCCCGCGACTTACAGGGTCGTTTTCGGTTCTTAACTGAGGCTCGACTCCTCTTGGACTAAAGACGCTGTCGTGGGCCCGGGGATTTTTGGCTTTGGGCTTAACCCTGCATTAGCCGCCCGCTAGGGGTCCACGGCCGTGCGCCCCAGAGACCGGCCGTTGTCTGCCAGCAATTCCGGGGACGGCGGCAAGCTCCCGCCGCGGGGGCCCCGTTTGACGGCAGGGTGGCCGGGGTGGTATAGTTGCCCAATATCCGGCCTGGGGCGGGAGCGGTCGGATGCTTCCCCCGGGCCTTTGCGGAGGTGCTGCGTTGAGGCTCTATCTCGCCCTCGGTCTCCTCGGTATCCTCGTCCTTGCGGCCGCCATCGGCCGGGCCGATGGTCCCCTGCGCCTGAACCCCCTCCAGGCACCCCTGGGCACCGCCTTCCCCTACCAGGGACAGCTCACCTCGGGGGGCACCCCGGTAAGCGGCCGGTGCGACTTTCAATTCAGGCTTTTTGACGGGCCCGACGGAAGCGGACAGGTCGGCCCCACCCTGGAGCGCACCGGGGTGGAGGTGACCGGCGGCCTTTTCGTGGTCCAGCTCGACTTTGGGGCCTCGGCCTTTGACGGCAACGCCCGCTATCTCGAAGTCGGGGTGAGGTGTCCTTCGGGCTCCGGGGCGGCCTACACCCTGCTCTCGCCCCGCCAGCCCATCATGCCCGCCCCCTACGCCGTCTACGCGGCCGCCAGCGGCTCGGCCCGGTCCCTCCAGGGCTTCCCCCTGGGGAATCAGGCCCCGGCCGCAGGCCAGGTGCTCAAGTTTAACGGCAGCCTGTGGGTTCCGGCCGAGGACGCCGGTGGGGCCGTAGCCGCCGGCACCGGCCTGACGGCCACCACCGGTAGCATTACGGTGACCCTGAGCGTTGCCCCGGCCTACCGACTGCCGCAGGGGTGCGCGGCCGCCCAGGTCCCAAGGTGGGACGGCACCGCCTGGTCCTGCGGGGACGTCTCGGCCGGCTATACGGTCGGCCCCGGCCTGGTGCTTTCGGGCACCGAGCTCCGGGTGAACTTTGGGGGTGCCGGTTCGGCGACGTCGGCCGCCCGCAGCGACCACACCCACGGGGCCGCCGACATCGTGACCGGAACCTTAAGCCTGGCCCGCATCCCCCAGGGTCCGGGAAGTGGCCTTAATGCCGACCTGCTGGATGGGCTCAGCTCGGCGGATTTCGCCCCGGCCGCCCACAACCACGACGGCCGCTACTACACCAAAGCCGAGGCCGACGGCCGGTACCTGGCGGTTACCGGGACGGCCACGAACTCGGCCAGGCTTGGGGGTTTCGACCCCAGCTACTACGCCCCCGCCGACCACAACCACGACGCCCGGTATCTTTTGATAACGGGGAAGGCGGCCGACGCCGACAACCTGGACGGCCTCGATTCGATGGCCTTTGCCCGCTCCACCCACAACCACGACGACCGCTACCTGGGACTCACGGCCAAGGCCGCCGACGCCGATAAACTGGACGGCCTCGACTCGGCCGCGTTTGCCCCGGCCAGTCACGACCACGACAGCCGCTACTACACCCGGGCCGAGCTCCAGACCGCCGGCTCGGCCCAGGTTAACTGGTCGAATCTCACCGGCGTCCCGGCCGGCTTCGCCGACAATATCGACCACGACACCCTTGGGGCCCTCAGTTGCGCCGACGGCCAGGGGCCGGTCTGGAGCGCGGCCGCCGGCTGGGCCTGCGGAAGCGGTGGCGGGACGTCCTACACCGCCGGACCCGGGCTGGTTCTTAACGGCACCCAGTTCGGCGTCAATTTCGGGGGCAGCGGGTCGGCCACCACGGCGGCCCGGAGCGACCACAGCCACGACCAGGCCTACTGGCGGACTGGGGGAAACTCCGGTCTTACTTCGGGGAATAACTTTCTGGGGACGGCCGACAACCTGGGCCTGGGCGTCGGGGTGAGCGGCACGGCCGCCCTGCGAATTCTGCCCGCCCGGGACGCCGACTACGGCTACAGTCCTAACCTGGTCGGGGGCCACATCAGCAACACCGTAAGCGCCGGGGCCATTGGGGCCGTCATCGGCGGGGGCGGGGCGGGACCGGGCGGAAACGTGCCCCAGCACAACGGGGTCACCGACCGGTTCGGGACGGTGGGTGGGGGAATGATGAACCGGGCCGGAAACGCCGACGCCGACCCCAAAAACGCGGCCTTTGCCACCGTGGCCGGAGGCCTCGACAGCATCGCCAGCGGTATGGCCTCCATGATCCCGGGCGGGACCGAGAACCGGGCCGCCGGCAACTTCAGCTTTGCCGCCGGCTACGGGGCCAATGCCGACCACACCGGGGCCTTCGTCTGGGCCGACTCCGTAAGTTCGGCCTTTCATTCCGAGGCCGACAACCAGTTTATTGCCCGGGCCACCGGGGGCGTAAAGTTTATAACCGGCCTGGGACCCGTCACCGGGGTCAGGGTCGACCCCGGCAGCGGCGCCTGGGATACGGCCAGCAGTCAGGCCCTCAAGGCCAACTTCGCCGATGTGGACCCGAGGGCGGTGCTGGCCGCCCTGATGCGCCTGCCGGTCCGGACCTGGAATTACCGGAGCCCAGGACCCGTCGGTGCGCCACCTGGGGCCGACGGCCGAGGATTTCCGGGCCGCCTTCGGCCTCGGCGACGGCCCGGCCTACATCTCCACCGTGGACGCCGACGGGGTGGCCTTTGCGGCCATTCAGGGCCTGGGCCAGACGGTGGACGAGCTCCGGGCCGAAAACCGGACGCTTAAAGAGCAGGTCGGCCGGTTGGAAGGCCGCCTTGAGGCCCTGGAGAGGTCGGGGCGAACGGGCGGGGGCCCGGGCCTTCTGGCGGCGGGTGGCCGCCGGAGTTGCGGGCCTGGGCCTGGGGCTGATTTTCGGCCGGCGCCGGCCGTAAAACCTTGGGGCTGCCGGCGGTTAATAGCCGATCCTGGAGGGCGCGTGGCCGTGTGGCCCTGCGCCGGTCCCGGGCCGGGGCCGGTTGCGCTGCCGGACGGGGACCGTTAGGCTAGAAGGGGGAGATGTGCCCCCAGATTGGTGCGGGAGGGGAAACGTGCAGGTTGAGGAGTTGCTCGCCCAGGTGGCTTCCCTGCGGGAGAACGCCCACGCCCGGACCGTGTTCGGCGAACCCATCCGCCACGGCGACCGGATAGTGATACCCGTCGCCCGGGTTCAGGGCGGCTTTGGTCTCGGCTTCGGCCGGGGGAGGGAGCCGGCCGAGGGTGGGGCGGGCGGCGGTGGGGGCGGGATCTTCCGGGCAAGGCCGGTGGCCGTCAGCGAAATAACCCCCGGCGAGGTGCGGGTTCGGCCCGTTATCGACACCACCCGAATCGTGCTGGCAGCCATGCTGCTGGCGGCCTGGGTCGCCTTCTGGGGAAGTCTCACCGCCCGGGCCGTGGCAAGGCGGGCCCCGGCGCGTTAGACCCTTAGCGGCGCTCGATAAACTCCCGAATATCTTCGATCCGGACGAATTCGTCGGCGGCGTCGATGAGCAGGTCGGAGGCCCGGTAGCCCCGACGGACGGCATCCTCGTGCTGGGTGCTCACCACGACCACCCGCACCCCCCGGCTGGCCACCGCCTTAACCAGGGGCGCAAAATCGCCGTCGCCCGAAAGCAGGATCTGCTTGTCGCACCGGTCGGCCAGGCTCAGCATGTCGATGGCCAGCTCGATGTCCAGATTGGCCTTGACGTGGATCTCCCCCTGGGCGTCCCGGTAAACCCGAACCGGCTTGGTGACCACGTGGTAGCCGTTGCGGTTTAGAAACCGCAGAAAGCGCCGGTCGTCGTCCCGCTGGGCCAGAAGCTCCTGGCGCTTCGCCTCCCGCACATCCTCCGGCAGACCCAGCAGCCGGACGTAGGCCTCGATGCCGTCGTCGTCCCACTCGCCTGTGTAGTAATAGGCCCGGATGAGAAAGCAGCCGTTGGTGAGCCAGTGAAGTAGCTTGACGAAATCCACCCGCAGGTTGAGGCCGTAGTAGGTGGCGTACCTGAAGTTGTGGCCGTCGACGAAGACGGCCACCCGCTGCACAAACCCCGAGGGCCTGGGCACCGCGCCCGAGTTGCTGGCCAGGTACTGTTCCAGGGAGGCGTTACCCCGGGGCTTCATCGGGAGGCGTCAGGCATTGCGGCCGTGACACTTCTTGTACTTTTTGCCGCTCCCGCAGGGGCAGGGGTCGTTCCGCCCGACCTTCTGCCGCCCGCCCACCCGGATGGGCTCCCGGGTCGGGGTGTTCGCCGAACCCCCGGCGTAAACCAGGTTGCGGGGCCGGGGCGGCTCCGGCTGGGCCTGCTGGATGGCCACATTGTAGATGGTGTGGACCACCTGGCTCTGAATGGCGGCCAGCAGATTCTGGAACATCTCGTGGGCCTCCCGCTTGTAGGCCACCAGAGGGTCCGTCTGGGCGTAGGCCCGCAGGCCGATCCCTTCCCGCATCTCCTCCATCGCCGTCAGGTGCTGGACCCAGAGGGTATCGATGGCCCGGAGCATCACCAGCCGCTCCAGCAGCCGCATGTTCTCCGGCCCGAACTGGGCCTCCCGCTCGGCGTAGAGCCTTTCGGCCCACTCGTGGAGGCGCTGGCGGGTTTCCTCCCGGCTCTGGCGGGCAAAAACGTTCGGGGTTACTTCGGGAGGGAGGGGGAAGATGCGCCGGACCTCCCGGTAGAGGCCGGCCGGATCCCACTCATCCGGCTCATAACCGGGCAGGTAGGCGTCCACCAGCCGGTCGATGGTCTGGTGGACCATATCCAGGATGTTGGCCCGCAGGTCGGCCCCCGAAAGGATCTTGCGGCGCTCGCCGTAAATCACCTCCCGATGCTTGTTGACGACGTCGTCGTACTCGACCAGGTGCTTGCGGATATCGAAGTGATAGGCCTCAACCTTCTGCTGAATCTGGCCGATGAGCTTGGTGACGGTGGCCGACTCGATGGGCTCGTCGTCCGAGACCCCGGCCCACTCCATCAGGCCCTTGATCCGGTCGCCCCCGAACCGGCGGATGATATCATCCTCGAACGAGACGTAAAAGCGGGAACTTCCGGGGTCGCCCTGGCGGCCGGCCCGGCCCCGGAGCTGGTTATCGATCCGGCGGGATTCGTGCCGCTCGGTCCCGATGATGTGGAGGCCGCCCAGCTCAATAACCTTCTGCCGGTCGGCTTCCCACTGTTTTTTCGCCTCGGCGTAGGCCTCGGCCCACTGCTCCGGGGTGGCCTTGTGGAACTCGATCCCCTTGCGCTTGAGGATTTCCCGGGCCAGGAGCTCCGGGTTGCCTCCCAGGATGATGTCGGTGCCCCGGCCGGCCATGTTGGTGGCGATGGTCACCATTCCGGGCCGACCGGCCTGGGCCACAATGTAGGCCTCCTGCTCGTGGTATTTGGCGTTGAGGACCTGGTGGGGAATGCCCCTGGCCTTGAGCATGGCCGAAAGCCGCTCGGACTTCTCGATGGAGACGGTCCCCACCAGCACCGGCCGGCCCTGCCGGTAAAGCTCTTCCACCTCCCGGACCACCGCCCGGAACTTGGCCTCCTCGGTCTTGTAGATTACGTCCGGGTAGTCGATCCGGATCATTGGCCGGTTGGTCGGAATGACCACCACCTCCAGGCCGTAGATCTTGTAAAACTCCTCGGCCTCGGTGGCCGCCGTCCCCGTCATGCCGGCAAGCTTTTCGTACATCCGGAAGTAGTTCTGGAAGGTGATGGTGGCCAGGGTCACGCTCTCCCGCTGAATGCGGACCCCCTCCTTGGCCTCAATGGCCTGGTGGAGGCCCTCGGAGTAGCGGCGCCCGAACATGAGCCGGCCGGTAAACTCGTCGACAATGATTACCTGACCGTCCTTGACCACGTAGTCCCGGTCCCGCTTAAAGAGGGCGTGGGCCTTGAGGGCGTTTTCCAGGTAGCGGGTCAGCTCGTAGTTTTCGGGGTCGTAAAGGTTTTCCACCCCCAGCATCCGCTCCACCCGGGCGATTCCCGCCTCGGTGAGGCTCACCGTCCGGTGCTTCTCGTCGACCACGTAGTCCTCGTTGGGCCGCAGGCGGGTTACCAGCCGGGCAAACAGGTAGTACTTGTCAGTAGACTGCTCGGCCGGGCCGCTGATGATGAGGGGCGTCCGGGCCTCGTCGATGAGGATGTTGTCCACCTCGTCGACGATGGCATAATGAAGCTCCCGCTGGACGCACTGGGAGAGGTCCCAGGCCATGTTGTCCCGCAGGTAATCAAACCCGAACTCATTGTTGGTGCCGTAGGTGACGTCGGCCAGGTAGGCCTCCCGCCGGCTGATGGGCCGCAGGTGGTTGAACCTGGGGTCGTCGGGGACGTGGGTCGGGTCGAAAAGGTAGCTGGCTTCGTGCTGGATGCTGGCCACCGAGACCCCCAGGGCGTGGTAGATGGGGCCCATCCACTGGGCATCCCGCTTGGCCAGGTAGTCGTTTACGGTGACGATGTGGACGCCCCGGCCCGTCAGGGCGTTGAGATAGGCCGCCAGCACGGCGACCATCGTCTTGCCCTCGCCCGTCTTCATCTCGGCGATCTTGCCCTGGTGGAGGACAATGCCGCCCATCAGCTGGACGTCGAAGTGGCGCATGCCCAGGGTGCGCTTCATCGCCTCCCGGACGGCCGCAAAGGCCTCGGGGAGGAGGTCATCGAGGGTTTCGCCGGCGGCCAGGCGGGCCTTGAACTTGTCGGTTAGGGCCCTAAGTTCGGCGTCGGTAAGCCGTTCGAAGTCGGGTTCGAGGGCGTTTATGCGCTGGACGACGGGCTGGAGCTTCCGAAGCTCCCGCTCGTTACTGTTGGTGACGCGGCTTACCAGCTCTTTAAAGACCGAACCTAACACCATGCTTCCAAAGACCATTATACAGCGGGCCTGTGGGCGGGCCGTCCCAGGGGGGCAGGGGGTCGGGTTATGCCTGGGCCGGCTCCGGGGGCGTCCTAGGGGGTGCCGTTGGGGCTCCCCCACCTGACCAGGCCGGCCGCCCAGGTCAGCCCGGCCCCGAACCCGACCATCAGCACCAGGTCGCCGGGCCGAAGCCGGCCGACCTCGGCCGCCTCGGCCAGGGCGATGGGGATGGAAGCGGCGGAGGTGTTCCCGAACCGGTCCAGGTTCACGTAGACCTTTTCCGGGGGCAGGTGCAGGGATTTGGCCGCCGCCCGGATGATCCGTTCGTTGGCCTGATGGGGCACGAAGAGGGCCACGTCCTCCAGGGTGTAGCCGGCGGCCTCGAGTACCTGCCGGCTGGCCGCCACCGTAACGCTTACCGCGAATTTAAAGACCTCAGGGCCGCTCATGTAGAGATAGGGGGTGGCGGCCTGCTGCCGCTGGCGGGGACTGGCGGTGGGACCCAGCAGGTAAAGGATGTCGCCCCCGGAGCCGTCGGTTCCCAGCAGATAGCTCAGAAGGCCCAGGGGTTTTTCGGTGGCCTCCAGCACCACCGCCCCGGCCCCGTCCCCGAAAAGGACGCAGGTCCGGCGGTCGGTCCAGTCCACCACCCGGGAAAGGACCTCGCTCCCCACCACCAGAACCCGGCGGTAGGCCCCGTTCCGGATGAACTGGGTTGCGGTGGCCAGGGCGAAGATAAAACCGGAGCAGGCCGCATTCAGGTCGAAGGCGGCCGCCCGCCTTGCGCCCAGGGCGTGCTGAACCCGGGCCCCGACGCTGGGGAACATCCAGTCGGGGGTGCAGGTGGCGACGATGATGAGCTCCAGGTCGGCGGGGTCAAGCTGGGCGGCGGCCACGGCCTGGCGGGCGGCGGCCACCGCCAGGTCCGAGGTCCCTTCGTCTTCCGAGACCACCCGGCGCTCGGAAATGCCCGTCCGGGTGCGGATCCATTCGTCGCTGGTGTCCACCAGCCTTTCTAAGTCGAAGTTGGTCACAACCCGCTGCGGCAGGGCCCGGCCGCAGCCGGTGATGGCCGCGTACTTCACGGCTCCCCCGCCTCGGGCAGGAGCTCTTCGCGCAGGCGCTTAATGGTGCGGTGAAGGAGGAGCTTTACCGCCCCCTCGCTCTTGCCCAGGACCGCCCCGATTTCGGCGTTGGAGAGCCCCTCGGAAAACTTGAGGGCAAGGAGCCGCTGCTTTTCGGCCGAAAGCCTGGCCACCGCCCGCCGGAGCTTTTCCCGGAGCTCCCGGGAGACCAGGTCGTCGAGGGGGTCCTCGGGGGTCGGGGTTCCAAGCCTGGGCAGGGAACGGTTCCGGCGGGCCAGGTCCCGGTGCCAGTTGGCCACCAGGTTGTGGGCGATGCGGTAGAGCCAGGTGGAAACCTCGGCCCCCCGGTCGGTGTAGCGGGAGAGGGCCCCGAGGGCCTGGAAAAAGACCCTCGAGGTGAGGTCCTCGGCCTCGGCGGCGTTGCCCACCCGCCGGTAAACGTAGGCGTAAATCCGGTCAAAGTAGCGGCGGTAGAGCTCGGCGAAGGCGCTCAGGTCCTGCTTTGCCCGCAGGATGAGGGCCTCGTCGGATTCGCCGCTGAGGTGGAGTGCCGTCTGGCCGCTCAGTTTTAACCCCTTGGGCGTTTTACTTGAGTATAACCAACCGGAAGACCGGGGGGCAAATGCGGCCGCCGGCGGTAAGGGCGCACGGCCGTGCGCCCCGATGACCGGGCTCTGGGTTATGTGCCGGAAAGGCCTGGCCGGTGGCCGACTGGCCGAACAACCCGCCTTCGGCTATTATATTGTCGAATCAATCCCGAGATGGAGCTGGGCATCTTTCCCCTGAACAACGTCCTGTTTCCGGGCCTTCGACTGCCCTTGCAGGTTTTCGAGCCCCGTTACAAAAAGCTGATGGGGCGGGTGCTCGGGGCCGACGGCCGCTTCGGGATAGTCCTGATCCGCCGGGGCCTCGAGGTGGGCGGTCCCGCCGAACCCTTCGGGGTGGGGACCGTTGCCCGGGTGGTGGAGGCCGAGCGGGAGCCCGGCGGCCGGCTTAAGGTGCTGGTCCGGGGCGAGGGGCGGTTTCGGCTCCGGACCGTCCGGGTCCACCCCGACGGCTACCTGGTGGGCCAGGTGGAGCTTTTGCCGGACCGGCCCGAGGACCCCGGACCGCTGGCGGCCCTGGCCCGGCAGCTCCGGGACCTCTACCTGGGTTACCTGCGGGGCCTGGCCGGGTTCATACCCTTCGAAGGTAAGCTTCTGCCCGAAGACCCAGCGGACCTGGCTTACCGGGTAGCCGCCGCCCTCCCCATCGACCCCGCGGAGAAACAGCGGCTGCTGGAGCTGGACCGGGCCGGTCAGAGGCTGGCCGCCGAGGTCCGGCTGCTCCGGCGGGAGCGGGCCCTGGCCGACCGGCTGGGATACCTGGGGGGCCGGCCGCCCGGCGACCTGAGCCAAAGTCTGGCGGGACGACAAAACTGAGCAGGAGGCGCAGATGACCGAAGTCGGGTGGGCGATAATCTCAACGGGTCGGCACCCCGATGCCCGGATGGCCCCGGCCATAAACAAGGCCCGGAACAGCCGGCTGGTGGCCGTGGTCAGCCGGGACCTGGAGCGGGCAAAGGCCTTTGCCGCCCGCCACGGCGCCCGGCGGGCCTACGACTCGCTGGAGTCCGCCCTGGCCGACCCGGAAGTTCAGGCGGTTTACATCGCCTCCCCGAATTACCTCCACGCCGAGCAGACCATTGCGGCGGTTCGGGCCGGAAAGCACGTGCTGTGCGAAAAGCCGATGGCCCTCACCGTGGAGGACGGGCGGCGGATGGTCGAGGCTGCCCGGGCGGCCGGGGTCAAGCTGGGGGTGGCCTTCCACTGCCGCCACCACCCCGCCCACCGGCGGGCTCGGGAGGTGGTGGCCTCGGGCGGCCTGGGGGAGGTCGTCTACGCCACCGCCTGCTGGTCGGCCCTGGCCCTCGGGCCCCGGCCCGACTGGTGGTCCCGGCCGGAGCAGGTCGGGGGCGGGGCGATTATGGGCACCGGGGTCCACGTCCTCGACCTGCTCCGCTTCGTCCTGGGCCGGGAGGTGGTGGAGGTTTTCGCCTACCAGGATTCGCCCCCCATTGAGGTGACGGATTCGATTTTGCTCAAGTTCGACGACAGCAGCACCGCCCACGTGGTCTGCAGCCGGAAGGTGGCCTACCCCAACAACGACCTCAACATCTACGGGATGGGGGGACGGGTCCGGTCAATGGGCACCATCGGCACCGACCTTCAGGGGGCCCTGGAGGTGGTTACGGCCGCCGGGGCCGCCACCGAGACCTTTGAGGCCGAAGACCCGGCCCGGGCCCTCTACGTCGGCCTGGTGGAGGATTTCGCCCGGGCGGTGCTGGAAGGGGGCGAGCCCGCCGCCACTGGGGAGGACGGCCTGAAAAACATCGAGATTACCCTGGCCGTCTTCGAATCCAACCGGACCGGACGGGCCGTTCCGGTGGGGAGGGCCTAGCCGGTGGCCCTCGGCTGCGAGGCCTCCCGGGCGCTGGTCTTCCGGTGCGGCCGGCCGGCGGTGGGGATCTGCCGCTACTGCGGCCGGCCCTTCTGCGGCGACCACGCCGCCCGAAGTCCCAACGGCGACTGGGTCTGCCGCCACCGGCCCTGCCAGGTCCGGGCGGCCATCCGGGAAACGGTCCTCCTGGTCCGGATGCGGGCCAATCCCCAGAATCAGAGCGGCCTGTGCGGGGCCCCCGGCTGCGCCGTCCACCTGCCGGGGGGCCGGTGCGCCCTCTGCGGGCAGGAGTTCTGCCCCGCCCATTTAAATGCCCGGGCCATGGTGGTGCCGGCGGCCGCCCGGGAGGACGGCGCCCGCAAGGCCCGGCTCTACTTCTGCGACGCGTGCGTGGGCCTGGTGGACCGCTACCGGCTGCTTACCCTGCCCGAAACCGTCTAACGGCTCCCGGCCAGGGCGATGAGCCGGGCCCAAAGGCCCCCCTCGGCCCCCGCGGGGCCGGAGGCAGTGGGGGCGGTCGGGGCCGGGGATGCGGCCGGCCGGTCCTCGGCCGGAACGACGATAAGCTTTTCCCCGGGGCCCACCAGCCCCAGGTTCTCCCGGGCTGCAACCTCCAGGTAGGCGTCCGACCGGAAGAAGTCGCGCTGGCGGAGTCTGGCCTGGTAAGAGGCCTCCAGCCGGGCCACCTCGGCCCGGAGGGCGGCCGCCTCCCGCCGGTACTGGAAATACTGGTTGGCCTGGACGCCGATGCGGCCCAGCAGGTACAGGTTCACCCCCAGGGCCAGAAGCAGGCCGACCAGTTTCAGGGCGTTTACCGACATAACCGGGCAGAAGTTTAGGGGACCGGGCGCCCTGCCGGAAAGCTCCGGACTCAACAGACTTTTCCACAACCGAACTAAACCGCCCCATGCCGGGCCGGCGGGGCCAGGGCTTTCCAGTTATCCATGGTCTGCTGCCATGTAACCGATAGCCTGGTTATAGGGTCGCCGGGCCGTGCGCCCCTACCGGGCGGTTGGCCGTAGCCTTGCAGGTATTTCCGAAGGGTCCGGTGCCGAAAATTTGGAAAGCCCTGCGGCGGGGCCGGCCGGCTGGCCCCGCAAGGTTTACGGGTTTATAATTCAAGCGAGGAGATGGCAGTCATCGGGCAGGTTCGCCGGGTTGGGGACCGCCTTCTGGACGCCTGGCGGCTCATCCGGGAGCTCGACCTGAAGGGCCTGCGGGCCCGGGCCGAGCGGCCCGTTAAGCTCCTGGTGGTTGCCCCGGACCGCACCCTGGCCGAGGCCGTGGCCGGGGTGCTGGCGGCCGGCCGCCCGGACCTCGCCGAGGCCTTTGAATTCTGGCCCGGGGCCGGAGACGGCCTCGGGGCCGACCTGGCCCTGGTGGTTGTCCCGGACCCCGCCCAATGGTTCGGCCTGCAGCCCACCGCCACGGTCCTCCGGCGCCTGCTCGGGCCGGAGCGGGTGGTGGTGATGCTCGTTGGGGACCAGCCCGGCCTGCCCGTGGCCGATGAGGGCTTTGCGGTCGTTCGGGCCGAAAGGTTAAGCCCCGAAGGCCTGGCCGCCGCCCTGGCCCCGGCCCTGGTGGGGGCCGACCCCGACCTGGCCGTGGCCGTCGGCCGCCGGTTTGAGGCCCTGCGGGACCCCATCGCCCGGGCGCTCACCTACCAGACGGCCTGGGCCAACGGGGAGTTTGCGTTTTTGAGCAACGCCCCGGCGGCGGTTCCCATCATCGGGCCCCTGCTGGCCGGGGGCGCCGACTCGCTGGTCCTCACCAAGAACCAGGTCTTTCTCTGGGTGCGTCTGGCCCTCCTGTACGGCCGGCCCTTCGAGACCGTCTGGCCCATCCTGGCCGAGCTGGCCCCGGTGGTGGGCGGGGCCTTCGTCTGGAGGTCCGTCGCCCGGGAGCTGGTGGGCCTGCTCCCGCCGGTCCTGGCGGCCCTGCCGAAGACGGCCATCGCCTATTCGGCCACCGTGGCCCTGGGGATGGCCGCCGAAAACTACTACCGCCGGCACCCCGAGGTCCGCCGGGGGCTGGGTCGGCTGGTGGGGGGCCTGCGGAACCGGCGGCGGGGGGCCGGTTTCCAGCCTGAGCCGGATTAGACCAAGAGGAGAAAAGCCGTGTCCTTAAGCACCGCCCTTCAGATTGCGCAGATCGTCCTGGCCGTAACCCTTATCATAGTAATCGTCCTGCAGATGCGGGGCAGCAGCGTGCCCGGGGTCTTCGGGGGCGGCGACAGCGCTTCGGTCTTCAGCACCCGACGGGGCCTTGAAAAAACCCTCTTTCAGGCCACCATCGTCCTGGCCGCAATCTTCGTCATAGTCTCCATCGCCAGCGTCAAGTTCGCCGGTTAAGGCGCGCCCCGGCCCTTGGTGAGGCGAAGCCTGCTCCTCCTCCTGCCCCTGCTGGTGGCGGCCGCGGCCACCCTGGCGGCCCTCCGGCTCGGCCAGGGACCGGCCGACACCCTGGTCGAGGGGGTGGTCGGCGCCCCGGCCACCTTTAACCCGCTGGTGGCCGCCGCCGGCCGGGCCGACCTGGACGTGGCCGCCCTCATCTATGACGGCCTGGTCCGGCTGGACCCCGCCGGCCGGGTGGTTCCGGGCCTGGCCGCCGACTGGTCGGTGGCCGAGGACGGCCGGACGGTCACCTTCCGGCTCCGGGAGGGGGTGCGCTGGCACGACGGAAGGCCCTTTACGGCCGCCGACGTGGCGGCAACCCTCAAGTTCATTCAGAGCCCCGAGGCCCCGGTGGCGGAGGACCTGGCCAGCTTCTGGCGGTCGGCCCAGGTGGAGGCCCCGGACGAAAGGACCCTCAAGGTAACCTTAAAACAGCCCTTAAGCACCTTCCTGGGCTACGCCGCCTTCAAGGTCCTGCCGGCCCACCTGCTTGCCCAGATTCCGCCCAGGGAAGCGGGGAGCAGGGCCCTGGGGGACCCGCCGGTGGGCACCGGCCCCTTCCGGGTGGCCGAGGTCCGGCCCCGCCAGCTCACCCTGGAGGCCAACCCGGAGTATTTCCTCGGGCCGCCGCGGCTGCGCCGGGTCGTCCTGCGTTTCTTCCCGGATGAGGCCGGCTTGAAAGGGGCCCTGCGGGCCGGACAGGTGGACGCGGCCGTCGTCGAGGACCCCTCAGACCTTCCCGTGGGGGATAAGGGTCCCCTTGCCTGGTACCGGTTCTTTAAGGCCGGGGTGGTGATGCTTGTTTTCAACCACCGCTCCCCCATCCTGGCCGACCGGGCCGTGCGGGAGGCGGTGGCCCTGGGTCTGGACCGGACCCGGCTGGCCCGGCGGGGAAGCCTGGAGCTGGGCCTTCCGGCCGACGGGCCCATCCCCCCCTTCGTCTGGTTTTACCGGGAAGAGTTTCGGCGGTGGGAGTATAACCCGGAGCGGGCCCGGCAGCTCCTGGAGGGGGCCGGGTGGAAGCCGGGGGCCGACGGCATCCGGGAAAAGGAGGGCGCAAGGCTTAGCTTCAGCCTGATAACCAACGACGACCCCGTTCGGGTGGCCGTGGCGGAGGAGGCGGTCCGGCAGCTGCGGCGGGTGGGGGTGGATGTCCGCCTCTCGGCCGGGGGATTCTCGGGGCTGGTCAACGACTTCGTCGCCCAGGGCCGGTTCGAGGCGGCCCTCCTGGGCCTCGAGTTTAACCCCGGGTTTGACTTTTATTCCCTCTGGCACTCGGGGGCGACCCGCCGGCCCGGCCTTAACTTCGGCCAGTACGCCAGCCGCCAGGTGGACGACCTGCTGGGCCGGGTCCGCACCACCTGGGACCCCGCCCAGCAGGCCCAGCTTTACGCCGAGCTTCAGGCCGCCCTGACCCAGGACGTGCCGGGGGTCCCCCTCTATTTCCCGGTGGTCCACTACGTGGTCGACGCCCGGCTCAGGGGGGTCGGGCCGGGCCTTGTCCTGGATGCCGGGGACCGCTTTCAGGACGTGGTCCGGTGGGAGTTCTCCCGCTGAGGAGGGCCCTTCTTGATATAATCAGCGGGATTCGGTCCAAAACTGAGGAGGGCGAGATGACCACCATCGCCGAGCGCTACCGGGAGCTCCACCCGACTTCCCTCCGGCTTTACCAGGAGGCTCAGCAGGCGTTCCCCAGCGGCATCACCCACGACTCCCGGTACTTCGAGCCCTTCCCCCTCTACATCGAGCGGGCGAACGGGTCCCGCAAGTGGGATGTGGACGGCAACGAGCTCATCGACTACGTTATGGGCCACGGCGCCCTGCTTTTAGGCCACGCCTACCCCGACGTGGTGGCGGCCGTCCGGGAGCAGGCGACAAAGCTCACCCACCCGGTGGGGGAGAGCCCCCTGGCCCTGGAGTGGGCCCGCTGGGTCCAGCGGCTGGTGCCCTCGGCCGAGCGGGTGAAGTTCACCAGCTCGGGCACCGAGGCCACCCACATGGCCATGCGCCTGGCCCGGGCCTACACCGGGAAAACGAAAATCGTCAAGTTCTACGGCCACTTCCACGGCTGGCACGACTACGCCACCGTGGCCCACCAGCCCCCCTACGACGTTCCCGTATCGGTGGGGGTGCCGAAGGAGGTGCTGAACACGGTGGTGGCCCTGCCGGCGGATATCGACGCCGTGCGCCGGGTGCTGGAATCGGACGGCGACATCGCCGGGGTGATCCTGGAGCCCTGCGGGGCCTCGACGGGGGCGATTCCCCTGCCGCCCAACTTCCTGGCCGACCTCCGGGAGCTTACGGCCAGACACAACGTGGTGCTTATCTTCGACGAGGTGGTCACCGGCTTTCGGATGTCCCCGGGCGGGGCCCAGGCCAAATACGGGGTGGTTCCCGACCTGACCACCATGGCCAAGATCCTGGCCGGGGGCCTCCCGGGCGGGGCGGTGGCCGGCCGGGCGGAAATCATGGCCCTGCTGGAGTTCAGACCGGACGACCCTAACTGGAACCGCTTCAAGCGGATCGCCCACCCGGGCACCTTCAACGCCAACCCCCTCTCGGCCGCGGCGGGGGTGGCCTGCCTTAGGGTCGTATCCCAGGGGGAGGCCCACGCCCACGCCGACGCCCTGGGGGAGCGGATTCGCCACGGCCTCAACGAGGCGCTGGGGAAGCTGGGGGTGAAAGGCTGCGCCTACGGCGAAGGCTCGGTTTTCCACATTTTTATTGGGGACGGCTGGTCGCCGGAGAACGCGGCCAACCTGAAGATGAACCCCCGGGTCGTTTACGCCCTGGGCCAGGGGATGCGCAACCTGGGGGTGGACCTCTTCCGGACGATGGGGTTCGTCTCGGCGGCCCACACCCCGGCGGACGTGGACCACACCCTGCGGGCCTTCGAGGAGACCCTCAAGCAGATGCGGCAGGAGGGCCTGGTCTGACGGCGCTGGCACGGGAAAGAAAGTTTGTGCTATGATAAGTTGGCAGTTCGGGGAAAGTTTTCGGAGGTTTAAGCCGGGATGGGTATAACGGACAAGCAGCGGGCCCTTGAGGCGGCCCTGGCCCAGATCGAGCGGCAGTTCGGCCGGGGGGCGGTGATGCGCCTGGGTGAAGAGACGACGAGGACGCCGGTTTCGGTGATCCCCACCGGGTCCCTTTCCCTGGACCTGGCCCTGGGGGTGGGGGGTATCCCCCGGGGGCGGATCACCGAGATTTACGGGCCTGAGGCGGCGGGCAAGTCGACCCTGGCCCTCCACATCATCGCCCAGGCCCAGGCCCAGGGCGGGGTGGCGGCCTACATCGACGTGGAACACGCCCTGGACCCCGTTTACGCCGCCAACCTCGGGGTGAAGGTCGGGGAGCTTCTGGTCTCCCAGCCGGATACGGCCGAGCAGGCCCTGGAGATAACCGAAGCCCTGGTCCGGAGCGGGGCGGTGGACGTCATCGTCGTTGATAGCGTGGCGGCCCTGGCCCCCCGGGCGGAGATCGAGGGGGAGATGGGGGACGCCCACGTGGGCCTGCAGGCCCGGCTGATGTCCCAGGCCCTGCGGAAGCTGACGGCGGCCATCAGCAAGTCGAATACGGCGGTGATCTTTATAAACCAGCTCCGGGAGAAGGTCGGGGTGATGTTCGGCAACCCCGAGGTAACCCCCGGCGGCCGGGCCCTGAAGTTCTACAGCAGCGTCCGGCTGGAGATCCGACGGGTGGAATCCATCAAGCAGGGGACCGAGGTCGTCGGGAACCGGGTCCGGGTCAAGGTCGCCAAGAACAAGGTGGCCCCGCCCTTCCGCACGGCAGAATTTGACGTAATGTTTCAGGGTGGTATTAGCCGGGAGGGCGACCTGCTGGACCTGGGGGTGGCCATGGGCATTATCAAAAAGAGCGGCTCCTTCTTCAGTTTCCGGGATGAGCGCCTCGGGCAGGGCCGGGAGAATGCCAAGGAGTACCTGCGTCAGCACCCCGAGGTGGCCCAGGAGCTGGAGCGGCTCATCCGGGAGAACGCCGCCTCGGCCCGGACTCTGCTGGCCGGCGCGACCGAAGATTCCCTCGTCTGACGCCCCCGGCCTTCCTGGCAGATAAGCCGTAGCTTCAGTTATACGGGCGGGCGGCCCCGACCCTCAGGCCCAGGGATTTCCGGCGGATAATACGTAGTCTGGCCGCGGGGGACGCGGCCGCTTCCCATCCAGCAGGCGGCCGAGCCCCGCCCGTTGACCCCGAAAGCCGGAAAGCCTGCCCCGGGCCTCCGGCCTGGGCGGCGGCCCTGGTGCTAAACTTTAACGGCAAGGCCGCATTTTTAAGGAGCCGCCCATGGTGGAGCTGGAAACCGTCCTGGTGATGGAGACGGCCCCCATCAAGTTCGGGGTTAATGCCACCGCCGAAATCGGCTTCGATTTAAGGCGCCTCGGGGTGACCAGGGCCCTGCTGGTTACCGACCGAAACCTGATGAAAACCGGCCTGCCGGACCGGGTCCGGAAGCTGGCCGCCGAAAGCGGGGTCCAGGTCGAAATCTATGACGGGGTCCACGTCGAGCCCACCGACGCCTCCCTGGAGCAGGCCGTGAGCTTTGCCCAGGGCCGCCATTTCGACGGCTTTATCTCCGTCGGGGGCGGAAGCTCCATCGACACCGCCAAGGTGGTAAACCTGCTCACCACCTACCCGGCCCCCCTCCTTGACTACGTCAACCGGCCCATCGGCAAGGGCCTGCCCGTTCCCGGCCCCTTAAAGCCCCACATCGCCGTGCCCACCACCGCCGGAACGGGCAGTGAGACCACGGCCGTGGCGGTGCTGGATATTCTCGCCCTCAGGGTGAAGACGGGGATATCCCACCGGTATCTTAGGCCCTCCCTGGGCATCGTCGACCCCCTGAACACCCTCACCTGCCCGCCCATGGTTACGGCCGCGGCGGGACTGGATGTGCTCACCCACGCCCTTGAGTCCTACACCACCCGCCCCTACAACGCCCGGCCCAAGTACAACCCGGCCGAGCGGCCGGCCTACATCGGGGCCAACCCCTTAAGCGATATCTGGTGCGAGAAGGCCGTCGAATACGTCGGCCGGTACCTCCGGCGGGCGGTGATGAACGGCCTGGACCTGGAGGCCCGGACCTACATGGCCCTGGCCGCCACCATCGCCGGCATCGGCTTCGGAAACGCCGGGGTCCATATTCCCCACGCCGTCGCCTACCCGGTGGCCGGGATGGTCCGCGCTTACTGGCCGCCCGACTACCCCACCGAGGAGCCTTTGGTACCCCACGGCCTGGCGGTGGTGGTTACGGCCCCGGCCGCCCTTCGGTTTACCTACCCGGCCGCCCCGGAGCGGCACCTTAAGGCCGCCGCCCTGCTGGGAGCCAACGTCTCGGGGGTGGCCGTGGCCGAGGGGGCCGAGCTTCTCCCCCGGGCCCTCGTCGGGCTGATGCGGGACCTGGGGGTTCCCAACGGCCTTTCGGCCCTGGGTTACGGCGAAGGGGACATTCCGGCCCTGGTGGAGGGGGCCTTAAAACAGCAGCGGATCCTGGTCAATTCGCCCCGGGAGGTGGGGGCCGAAGAGCTCAAACGTATTCTGCTGGAGGCGATGGCTTACTGGTGAAGTTTTTTTGACAAGGCTGGGGCTTTTTAGTTAGTTTTTTGTGTCAGGCCGAGATGGACGTTATCAGGGTAGTGGTCACCGGGGCGACGGGGCGGATGGGCGGCGAGGTCGCCCGGGCCCTGGCCGCCGAGCCCAGCTTTGAGCTGGCCGGGCTGGTCTCCCGCAAGGCCTCGGCCGGCCGCCTCCCCGGCTGGGAAGGGATTCCGGCCGCCCCGACGGCGGGGGAGCTTCTGGACCAGGTTCGGGCGGACGTCCTGGTGGACTTTACGGTGGCCGAGGCCGCCTTCGAAAATGCCCGGGCCGCCCTGCGCCGGCGGGTGGCCCCGGTTATCGGTACCAGCGGCCTCACCCCCGACCAGGTGGCCGCCCTCGCCGAGGAGGCCCGGACCGTCGGGGTCGGGGGGGCGGTGGTGCCCAACTTCGCCGTGGGGGCCGTGCTGATGATGCACCTGGCCAGGCAGGCCGCCAGATTCTTCGACGCCGCGGAGATTATCGAGCTCCACCACGACGGCAAGGCCGATGCCCCGTCGGGAACGGCGGTGGCCACCGCCCGGTTGCTGGCCGAGGCTCGGCCGGGGGGGTTCCGCCGGAACGTCCCGGCCAAGGAGCCCCTGCCGGGGAGCCGGGGGGCGGAGTACGGGGGCATTTCCATCCATGCCGTCCGGCTGCCGGGCCTGGTGGCCCACCAGGAGGTGATCTTCGGGGGCCGGGGCCAGACCCTCACCATCCGGCACGACTCCACCAGCCGCGAGTCCTTTATTCCGGGGGTTTTGCTGGCCATCCGGCGGGTCGTGGAGACCCGCGAATTCTATTTCGGCCTCGAGAAAATCCTGGACCTTTAGGGGGAACCCGAAAGTGGGCGGTTACCGCGTCGCCATCGTGGGGGCCACCGGCCTGGTCGGCCAGGAGTTTATCAAGGTCTTAGAACAGCGCAACTTTCCGGTGGCCGAGCTGAGGCTCTTTGCCTCCGACCGTTCGGCCGGCCGGCGCTTAACCTTTAAAGGGGAGGAGCTGCCGGTTTTGGAGACCTCCGAGGCCGGGTTTAAGGGGGTTGAGCTGGCCCTCTTCAGCGCCGGGGCCGAGGTGAGCCGGGAGTGGGCGCCGGTGGCGGTGCGGGCCGGGGCCGTCGTCATCGACAACAGCGCCGCCTGGCGAATGGAGCCGGACGTCCCCCTGGTCGTTCCGGAAGTCAACCCCGAGGACGTAACCTGGCATCGGGGGATTATCGCCAACCCGAACTGTTCCACCATTCAGATGGTGGTGGCCGTCAACCCCATCCACCGGGTCAACCGGGTCCGGCGGGTGACCGTGGCCACTTATCAGTCGGTTTCGGGGAGCGGTAGCGCCGCCCTGGAGGAGTTGAGGGCCCAGGCCGAGGCCGTCCTCCGGGGCGAGGCCGTTCGGCCGTCGGTCTACCCCCACCAGATCGGGTTTAACCTGCTGCCCCACATCGACCGCTTTTACGAGGACGGCTACACCAAAGAAGAGCTCAAGATGCTTCAGGAGACCCGGAAGATCCTGCACGAACCGGAGCTGCCCGTCTCGGCCACCTGCGTCCGGGTCCCCGTTTTTGTCGGCCACTCCGAGGCGGTGCACCTGGAACTGACCGAGCCCATCTCCCCGGCCGAGGCCCGGGAGATTCTGAGCCGGGCCCCCGGGGTGGTGGTTCTGGACGACCCGGCCCGCAACGTCTACCCGACGCCGTGGGATGCGGCCGGGAGGGACGAGGTTTTTGTGGGCCGGATCCGGGAGGATAAGGCCTTTCGGCCGGGTCTGGCCATGTGGGTGGTTGCCGACAACGTCCGGAAAGGCGCGGCCTTAAACGCCGTTCAGATCGCCGAAGAGCTTATTCGGCGGGGTCTGCTTTAAAAATCCCGAGGAGGTGTTGCGATGACGGCAAGGTTTGGTCGGCTTTTAACGGCGATGGTTACCCCCTTCAACGAGCGGGGCGAGGTGGACTACGAGCAGGCCAGGCGCCTCGCCGTGGCCCTGGTGGAATCGGGTAACGACGGGGTCGTGGTGGCCGGGTCCACCGGCGAGGCCCCGGTCCTCTCCACCGAGGAGAAGCTGAGGCTCTTTGCCGAAGTGAAGGCGGCCCTGGCCGGCCGGGGCCAGGTGATCGCCGGCACCGGCAACTACAACACGGCCGAGAGCATCCACCTGACCAGGGAGGCCGAGCGGGTCGGGGTCGACGGGGTGATGCTCACCGTTCCCTACTACAACAAGCCGCCCCAGGAGGGGCTCTACCGGCACTTTAAGGCCATCGCCGAATCGACCTCCCTGCCCTGCATCCTTTACAACGTCCCGAGCCGGACGGTTACCAACCTGGCCCCGGAGACGGCCATCCGGCTGAGCCAAATCGATAACATCGTCGGCATTAAAGAGGCTTCGGGCAATCTGGAACAGGTCGGCAAAATCATCGCCGGGGCCCGGCCGGGCTGGCTGGTCTACAGCGGCAACGACTCCGACACCCTTCCCATCCTGGCCCTGGGCGGCTACGGGGTAATAAGCGTGGCCGGACACCTGGTGGCCCGGCAGATCCGGGAGCTGATCGACGCCTTCCTGGCCGGGGACGCCTCCCGGGCGGCGGCAATCCACCACCGGCTGATGCCCCTGGTCAATGCCCTCTTCGTGGTCTCCAACCCCATCCCGGTCAAATGGATGCTTAACCGGGTCGGCTTCCGGGTGGGGGCGCCCCGGCTGCCCCTGGTCGAGCCGGACGAGAAGACGGCCCGGGCCATCGAAGAGGTGCTTAAAGGCTACCAGGTCGACCTGCCGGTTCCGACCCAGGCCTGAAGATCCCGACGGTACACGGACCTGACCGGCAACCCAAAGGGGCCGTCGCCCTCGACCTGGGCCTGCTGGTCGGGCTGGCCGCCCTGGTGAGGTTCTTCTGGCTGGACCACTGGGGCTCCTGGTTCGACGAGGCCCACAGCATCGCCCTGGCGGCCAATCCCGACCTGGGCGCCGTCGTCGCCAAGGGCATCGGCGACCAGCAGGCTCCCCTTTTCTTTATCCTGCTTCACCTCTGGCTTAAGCTGGGGGAATCGGACTATTTTCTCCGGAGCCTGCCGGCCCTCCTCGGGGTGGGGACGGTCCTGGCCATCTACTGGCTGGGGTGCGAGGCCGGCGGGCGGGGGGTGGGGCGGCTGGCCGGGGTCCTGGGGGCCTTAAGCAGCTACCTGGTCTATTACTCCCAGTACTTGCGGGGGTATATCCTGGTGGCCCTGGCCTTCGGGGTGGGGGCTGCCGCCCTCTTCCGGGCCGTCCGGTCCGGGGGGTGGGGGTGGTGGGGCCTGTACGGCCTGGCCGCCGTCGTCGGCCTTTACGCCCACCAGTTCGGCCTCTTCGCCCTGGCCGGTCTGGGGGCGACCGGCCTCGGGCTGATCCTTGGGGCGAAGTCGACCCGCCGTCCCCGCCTTTTGGGCTGGGCCGCCGCCCACGCCTTGGTGGGGCTGGCCTACCTGCCGTGGGTGGCCGTGGTGTGGGAGCAGTTCCGGCGGGTCCAGGCCGGCCTGGACGTCTGGGTCGAGCCGGTGGGCCCCGGCTCCTGGAAAACCCTTTACGACTGGCTCTGGTACCGGACCCGGGCCGAGTACGGCCTGGTGCCGGATACGGCCCTGCGCCTTGTCCGCTACGCCACAACCCTGCTGTTGGGGTTTGCCCTGGTCCGGGCCGTCCGCCGGGGGCAGTGGGCCGTTCTGGGTCTGGGGGCGCTTCTGGTGGTGCCGCCGGCGCTGGTTTTCGGGGTTTCCCTGGTGGGTCGGCCGGTGTGGGACCCGCGCTTTATGGTCTTTACGGCCGTGCCCTTTGCCGCCCTCCTGGCCCTGGCGGTGGACGGCCTGGGCCGGCGGAGTCTCAGGCTCGCCTGGGGGGTGGGCCTGGTGCTGGCCATGGTTCCGCCCCTCGGGTCTTATTATTTAGACCCGATTTTTGCCAACCCGGACGTGCGGGGGGCGTCGGCCTGGCTGGCCGCCCACCGGCGGCCCGAGGAGCCGGTCCTTCACCCCAACGAGCAGAGCTTTCTGCCGGCCCTCTGGTACAACCGTCGGCTGGTCGGGGTTTCGGGGCCGGGCTTTCGGGTCTTCTGCCCCTGGTCGACGCCCCCGCCCGGGTGGTGCGAGGCCGCCCCGACGGCCGATTACTGGGCTGGGGGCCTGGAACCCGGGCGGGTGCTCCCGGTGGAAGGCCTGCTGGCCGGGCCGGGGGCTTCTTCCCGGGCCTTCGTCGAAATCCTTTACAACCGGCACCGGCCCGGGGAGCGGGCGGAATTTGCCGCCCGCCTTAAGGCCGCCCTGCCCCCGGCCTACGAGGCCCGCCTGGTGGCCGCCTTCCTGGGGGTGGACCTTTACGAGGTCCGGCCCGGGGGCCCATAGGCCGGCCCCGTTAGAAAGGAGACCACCCGGGGGATGCCGGCTAGGTCCGGCCGAAACCTTACGGCGGCGTTGGGAAAGCGGCGCAGGACCTCGGCCTTAACCGCCTCGGCCTGGCCGTAGCCTATCTCCATAAAAACGGGCACCCCTGGGGGCAGGAGGGCCGCGGCCTGGTCCAGGAACCGGCGAATCACCCGGAGGCCGTCGGGGCCGCCGTCCAGGGCCACCGCCGGCTCCCAGGCCAGTTTGGCCGCCTCGGCGGAGGGAACGTAGGGCAGGTTGGCGACGACGGCGAGGAGGGTATCCTGTCGGATGCGGTCCTTGACGGGCAAAAGGAGGTCGCCCACGGAAAACTCCACCCGGTCCCCGAGGCCGTGGCGGGCCGCGTTCTCCCGGGCGACGGCAATGGCCCCCTCCGAGGTGTCGGTGGCCAGAACGGTCAGGCCGGGTCTGGCCCCGGCCAGGGCGATGGCCACCGCCCCCGACCCGGTGCCCACGTCGACGGCCAGGCCCCGGGCGTCGGCCGGGATGGTCTCCAGGGCGGCGTCCACCAGGGTTTCGGTCTCGGGCCGGGGGATCAGGACGGCCGGGCTGACCCTGAGGCGGTAGCCGTAAAACTCCCACTCCCCCAGGACGTAAGGGAGGGGCTTGCCCTGAAGGCGGCAGGCGACCAGCCTTTCAACCAGCTGAAGGCGGTCGGGTTCGACGGGGGCGTCCGGGTGGGCCAGGAGCTCGGCCCGGGTAATGCCCAGGGCCCGGGTGAGGATAAGGTCGGCCTCAAGCTCGGGGTCTTGGCTGACCGCCCCCAGCCGGCGGCGGAGCTCCCGGCGGAGCTCACGCCGGCTGACCATTCCGGAGCTCGGCCTCGAGGCGGGCCACCCGGTCGGCCGTTATGAGGGCGTCGATGATGGTGTCAAGCTCCTCGCCCGAGAGGACGCCCTCCAGGTTGTAAAGGGTGAGGCCGATGCGGTGGTCGGTGACCCGGTTCTGGGGGAAGTTATAGGTCCGGATCTTTTCGGCCCGCTCCCCGGTTCCCACCTGCTGCCGCCGGGCCTGGGCCACGGTCTCCTCCTGGCGGCGACGCTCCAGATCGTAAAGCCGGGCCCGCAGCACCGCCAGGGCCCGCATCTTGTTCTGGAACTGGGACCGCTGGTCCTGGCAGACCACCACCAGGCCCGTGGGCTTGTGAATCACCCGGACGGCGGTGGAGTTTTTCTGCACGTTCTGGCCGCCGGGGCCGCTGGACCGGAAAACCTCGATCTCCAGGTCGTCGGGGTCGAGGTGGACCTCCACCTCTTCGGCCTCGGGGAGCACGGCCACGGTGGCGGTGGAGGTGTGGATCCGGCCGGAGGCCTCGGTCACCGGGACCCGCTGGACCCGGTGGACGCCGCTCTCGTATTTAAGCCGGCTGTAGGCGCCGTGACCCTTAACCTCGAAGATGACCTCTTTAAAGCCGCCGACGTCGCTCTCGTGGGCGTCCACCACCTCCACCTTCCAGCCCTTCCGCTCGGCATACCGGTGGTACATCCGGAAAAGGTCGGCGGCAAAGAGGGCCGCCTCCTCGCCGCCGGCCCCGGCCCGGATCTCCATAACCACATCCCGCTCGTCGTTGGGGTCCTTGGGCAACAGCGCCAGCTTGATCTCCTGCTCCAGCCGCTCGATCCGGTCCTCCAGCTCCGAAAGCTCCTCCCGGGCAAGCTGACGGAGCTCTTCATCGTCCTCCTCTTCGAGAATCTGCTTCGCCTCCATATAGCGCTCGATGGCCTGCCTGTACTGACGATAATAATCCACCAGCGGGCCCAGCTCCCGCTGCTCCCGGGCCAGGGCCTGAATCCGGGCCGGGTCGGCAAGGACGGCCGGGTCCGTCAGCTGAAGGCTCAGCTGTTCGTAGCGCTCTTCGATCGTCCGGAGGCGTTCGGTCAGGTTTCGGTCCATGGCGGGAATTTTAAACAGGTCCTGTCGAAATTATACCACCGGCTGTGGTATAATCCGGCGGGCGATGGTCCGGGTGCTGGTTGGCATTATCTCGTTTTTCTTTGCGGTCTCCCGCTACCGGCAGACCCTCAACCGGCCGGAGGTGAAGGCCGGGGTGCGGGTGGGGATGCGGGCGCTGGGCCCGGCGACCCGGGAGTTCCGGTTGGCCCTGGGTGCCCTGCTTCACCGGCTTCTGGCGGCCGTCTTTTTGACCTTTGCCATTTTCCTGGCGATTCGAACCCTCTACTTGAGCGGGCTGGTCGCCAGCGGTTCGGAGCTACAGTACCCGCCACTGCTCGTTTACGGGGTCCTCGGGGTGCTGGTGGTGCTTACGGGCTACCTGGGTTATCAGTTCGTTTACCATTACCGCAAGTCGGCCGGAAAGCCCGACCGGCGCCGCTAGCCGGCCGACACCGTCCTCTTGGTCCGGGTCCTCCACATCGCCCGCTATCATTCGCCGACGGCCGAAAGCAAGCTGGCGCGCCTGGGGGCCCGGCCGGACCTGGAGCTGTGGCTTATTCGGCCGGCGGTTTGGCAGGACGAGTACGGCCGGGTTGTCGTTCGTCCGCAAGTGTCGGGCTGCCAAGTGCGGACCGTTCCCATGGTGGGGCGCCCCAACGACCCCCACCGGGCCCTCTACCGGACCTTCAGCTTCTGGATGCCGGCCGCCCAGCCCCAACTTATTCACGCCGAGGAGGAACCCGACAGCCTGGCGGCCCTGCAGGTGGCCCTGGCCAGAAATCTCTTTGCGCCCCGGGCCAGACTGGTTCTTCACACCTGGCAGAACCTGAACCGACCCAAAAAGCCCCACGTCCGAGCGGTCATCCGCCTTGCTTTTGGCCAGGCGCAGGCCATCCTGTGCGCCACGGAAGGGGCCCTCCGGGTTCTGCGGGAAATGGGCTACCGGGGACCGGCGGACGTAATCCCGCCGGTAGGGGTGGATACCCGGCTCTTCCGGCCGGTCCACCGGCCGCCGACGGCCGGGCGTTTCGTGGTCGCCTACGCCGGACGCCTCGTTCCCGAGAAGGGCGTTGACACCCTGCTGGAGGCGTTGGCAAGGCTGGGCCCGGAGGTACGACTTAAAGTTATTGGGGATGGTCCCGCCCGGACGGCCCTTCAAGGCTTGGCCGCAAGGCTGGGCCTGGGCGACCGGGTGGAATGGCTGCCCCCGGTTCCGGCCGACCGTATGCCCGAGGTGTTTGCCCGGGTGGATGTTCTCGTCCTACCGTCCCGGACCACCCCGGTCTGGAAGGAACAGCTCGGCCGAGTTCTGCTCGAGGCCATGGCGTGCCAGGTGCCGGTGGCTGGTTCGGACTCCGGGGCGATTCCTGAGGTGGTGGGCGATGCCGGCCTCATCTTCCCAGAGGGAGATGCGGCGGCCCTGGCGGACTGCCTGCAAAGACTCTGGGACACGCCGGGGCTCCGCCGGGAGCTGGGGGAGCGGGGTCGGGCCCGGGTGGTCGCCCGCTACAGCCAGGACCAGATCGCGGCCCGGACGGCCGAATTTTACCGGGAGCTGACGGGGTGAAGATGCCGGAGCTCTCGGTCATCGTGGTCAGCTTTAATACTTGCGGGCTGACGCTACGTTGTATTGAAAATTTCTACGACGAAGCCGTGGCGGCCGGCTGGGAAGTGGTCGTGGTGGATAACGGCTCCGCCGACGGCACGGCCCTGGCGGTGGCGGGCCGCTTTCCGGCCGTAAGGCTGGTTCGGGCCGAGAAGAACCTGGGCTACGCCGGCGGATGCAACCTGGGCCTGCGGGCCGCCCGGGGAACGGTCCTTATCCTCCTCAACGGCGACGTGCTGGCCCGCGCGGAAGTCCTCCGGGCCCTGGCCCGGACCCTGCGGGAAAACCCCGACATTGGGGCCCTAGCTCCCGGCCTCCGGACAACGGCCGGCGGGCCCCAGCCTTTCGCCTTCGGTCGGGACCCGACCCTCGGCTACCTGCTCCGTCGGGGCTGGCGGGCGGTCCGGCGGAAAGGCCCCCTCCACGACTGGGGTGTGACCCGGCCGGTGGAGGTGGACTGGGTTTCCGGGGCGTGTCTGGCCACCCGCCGGGACGTGGTGGAACGGGTCGGCCTGCTGGACGAGCGCTTTTTTCTTTACTTCGAAGACAACGACTGGTGCCTGCGGATTCGCCGGGCCGGGTTCCGGGTAATCTACGACCCCCGCTGGCAGGTGACCCACCTGGGGGGTGCCAGCCAGCCCGACCGCCGGGCCGTCCACCGGGTCTACCGGGAAAGCCTGCTGGCCTTCTACGCCAAGCATTACGGCCCGGCGGCCACGGCCGTCCTTCGCTTGCTTCTGCCCATCTACGACCGGCTTTTGGGCCGGTGAAAAGCCCGGGTCTGGGCCAGGGGCAAAAGGCCGTCCGGGCGGCGGTTTGGGAGCCCCCGGGGCCGGGATTAGACGACGGGCGAGAGGCCCCCGTCGCAGTTTATGGCCGCCCCGGTGATGTAGGACGCCCGGTCGGAGGCCAGGAAAGCCACCAGGTCGGCTACCTCCTCGGCTTCCCCCACCCGGCCCAGGGGAATATCCTTCCCCAGCTGGGCGTACCATTCGTCTAAGGACATTTTATCGGCGAAATTTCGCTCCCAGCGGCGGCGCATCTGGCCGCTCTTGATCAGGCCGACGCAGACGGCGTTGACCAGGATCTTGTCGGCGGCCAGCTCTTTCGATAGGGCCTTGGTGAGGGCGATGCCGGCGGCCCGGCTCACCGTGGTGGGCACCGACCGGGGTCCCGGGGCCTTGCCCCCCACCATGGCGATGTTGATGATGCGGCCGCCCCCATTTTTGCGCATCTCGGGCACCACCAGGCGGGCAAACCTGACCCAGGCCATCAGCTTGAGGTCCAGGTCTTCCTGCCAGGTGGCGTCGTCGACGGCCTCGAAGGGGTGGGCGTTGCTGCGGCCGGCGTTGTTTACCAGGATGTCCACCCGGCCGAAGTTTTCCAGGGCAGTCTGAACCACCCGCTCGATGTCTTCGGGCCGGGTCACGTCCGCCTGGACGGGGACCACCCGGCCGGGCCCCTGCGCCTGAATTTCGGCCGCGGCCTGCATAAGGACGTCGGGCCGGCGGGCACAGATGACAACGTTGGCCCCCTCGGCCACCAGCCGGGCGGCGACGGCCCTGCCGATACCCTCACTGCCGCCGGTTACGATGGCAACCTTGCCCTGAAGCCCCAGGTCCATAATGTTCCTCCGAAACCGGGTTTTTAATCAGGCCCCAACAGGGGCGAAAGCCCGAAAATTCTCCCAGCCCATCGGCCGGGTTCCGGCCTCCAGTTCGTAGATGAGGGCCTGAAGCCGGCGATTTAACGGGAGGTCGAGGCCCACAGCCTGCCCCTTCCGGATGGCGACCCCAACCTGGCAGTCCACCTCGGTCCGGCGCCGACGGACGGCCAGGTCCCGCCAGATGCCCGTCTTGGTTTTCAGCTGGCCCCGGTAGTGGGCGGCGACCCGTTCGAAGGCCCGGTCGTACTCGCCCCCCTCGAACTCGTCCGGCCAGAATTCCACCAGCCGCTCGGGCTTTACCCCGTAAGCCCGGGCAACGGCCAGCACCTCCCGGGCCAGGCCGGCCAGCACCGGCCGGGCCACCGGGTCGGCGACGACCTCGTAGACATGGGCGTCCACGAGGGCGGTGGCAAAGAGGATGGATGCGTAGGCGAGCTTGGACCAGAGGTAGCCCCAGATGTTGTCGGTGACGAGGGTCTCGCAAAATCGGGAAAGAAGCTCCCGAAGGGCCTCGATGCGGCGGGTGCGGTGGCCGTCCAGCTCACCGATGTAAAGGGGGTGCTCCCCTCCGTGGCGGATGTGGCCGGGGGCCTGCCAGTCGGCCCCGAAGTTGACAAAACAGCCGACGGTCCTTTCCGGGCCGATAAGCCCGGCGATAACCTCCTCGTTTAGGCCGTTCTGCAGGGAGACGACGGCCGAGTCGGGCCCCAGGTGGGGCATCATCTGCCGGAGGGCGGTTTCGGTGTGAAGACATTTTACGGCCAGCAGAACGGTGCCCAGGGTACCCGTCACCTGGCCGGGAAGGACGGCCCTGACCGGCACCCGGAACTCCCCCCGGACGCCGTCGACCAGGAGGCCGTGGCGGTTCATGGCGTCCACGTGGGCGGCATCCTGGTCGACAAAGAGGACGTCGACCCCGCCCCGCACCAGCCACGCCCCAACCACTCCCCCAATCGCCCCGGCACCCCAAACGGCAACCTGCATGGTTAAGCCTCCTCTGACAGAATCGGTTGATTTTAAGTCGCCCCTTCCCGGTGGGGCAACCGAAATACCCGACATGAAAATTTGGCTTGTCGGGTAGGGCTGGCGGGCGATATACTGGGGCGGGGATTGTCAAGCAGGTTCCGGGTCGATGGGGCTTGTCATTACGGTGGCCAATCAGAAGGGCGGGGTCGGGAAGACGACCACGGCCGTAAGCCTGGCGGATTTCCTGGCCGCGGCCGGCTCCCGGGTGCTGGTCGTGGACTTGGACCCCCAGGCCAACCTGACCACTTCCCTGGGCCTCGACCCGCCCGCGCCCCCGCCGGTCTATATGGCCCTGCTCGACCCCGGCCGAACCGCTGCCCTCATCGGCCGGGCCCGGCCTTACGGGCTGGACATCCTGGCTTCGGGGTCGGACCTGGCCGGGGCCGAGGCGGAACTGCTGGGACTGCCCGACGGCCGGGTGCGGCTCCGGTCGGCCCTGGCCGCGGTACGGGACGGCTACGACCTTATCCTCGTCGACTGTCCGCCGTCCCTCGGGGTCCTCACCGTAAATGGCCTGGCGGCCGCCGACGGGGTGCTGGTGCCGGTTCAGTGCGAGTTTCTGGCCCTGGAGGGCCTGGCCAGCCTGAGCCGGACCCTATCTCTGGTACGGGCCGAGCTTAACCCGGGGCTGGTACTGGCCGGGGTTGTGCTCACCATGTTCGACGGCCGCCTGGGGTTGAGCCGGCAGGTGGTCGAAGAGGTGCGCCGGTTTTTCCCCGAGACCTTTAGGACCGTAATTCCCCGGAATGTGCGGCTGAGCGAGGCCCCGAGCTTTGGGCGCACCATCCGGGAGTATGCGCCCACCTCCCCGGGGGCGAGGGCTTACGAGGCCCTGGCCCTGGAGCTCATGGACCGGCTGCTGGCGAAGCTTACGCCGAAGGAGGCAGGCCATGCCGGATGAGATCCGCCGGCCGCTGGGCCGGGGGTTGGGGGCGCTGCTGGGCCGGGGCGGGCCGGGACTGGTCAACCTGCCGGTGGCCGCCATCCGGCCGAATCCCCATCAGCCCCGCCGCTTCGTCGCCGACGAGCGCTTTAAGGAGCTGGTGGCGAGCGTCCGGGAGCACGGCATCCTCCAGCCGGTGGTCGTTTCCGAGGTGAGGGAGGGTCAGCAGACGGTCTACCGGCTGGTGGCCGGGGAGCGGCGGTGGCGGGCGGCCGTAGAGGCCGGTTTGACGACCATTCCGGCCGTGGTGCGGGAGGCGACCCCGGCCGAAGGGCTGGTGATGGCCCTGGTGGAGAACCTCCAGCGGGCCGACCTCAACCCCCTGGAGGAGGCGGAAGCCTTCCGGGAGCTTATCGACCGGTTCGGCCTGAGTCAGGAGGAGGTGGCCCGGCGGGTGGGTCGGAGCCGTTCGGCCGTTGCCAACACCCTCAGGCTTTTGCAGGCGGCCCCCGAGGTGCGGGCGGCCCTGGCCGCCGGGGAGATAACCGAGGGCCACGCCCGGGCCCTGCTCAGCCTTGAGGCCGGGGACCAGGTGCTGGCCTTGGGGGAGGTGGTGCGGCGGGGCCTTAGCGTTCGGCAGACGGAGGAGCTGGTCCGGCGCTGGGGCGAGCGGCCGGCGGAGCCGGCGGAAGGGGACTACGAGCTGGCGGCCCTTGCGGCGGAGCTTACGGCCCGCCTGGGAACCCGGGTGGTGGTGCGGCAGAACCGGCGGGGGGCCGGCCGGCTGGTGGTCCACTTTTACTCGACCGAACAGCTTAACGAGCTTCTGGGCCGGTTGGGCCTCCTCGACCAACCCCGGGCCGACCTGTAGGGGAATATTCCTGGCGGCCGGGCCCACGGCCGTCGGCCCCAGGGAAAGCCCTGGCCGGTTCTTGACATATTTTTCAGGGTCGAATTATACTGCGCAGGGAGAGCAACGATGGCCGGACATTCCAAGTGGGCCCAGATTAAGCGTCAGAAGAGCGTCGCCGACGCCCGGCGGGGTCAGCTTTTCACCAAGCTTGCCCGGGAGATTACGGTGGCGGTTCGGGAGGGCGGGCCGGACCCCGAGACCAACTTCCGGCTCCGGCTGGCCATCGCCCGGGCCAGGGAGCATAACATGCCCCTGGAGAACATCGAGCGGGCCATCCGGCGGGCCGCCGGCGGAACGGAGCCGGGGGAAGCCCCCCTGGAGGAGGTGCTGTACGAAGGCTACGGTCCCGGGGGCATCGCCATCCTGGTCCAGGCCCTTACCGACAACCGCAACCGCACCGCCTCGGAGGTGAGGTCCACCTTCACCAAGGGCGGAGGCTCCCTGGGGGAGGCAGGCTCCGTCATCTGGCAGTTTGACTACAAAGGCGTCATCACGGTGGCGGCCGACGGGGCCGGCCCCGACGACATCGCCCTGGTGGCCATCGACGCCGGGGCCGAGGACTTCCGGGTGGAGGACTCGGAGCTGGAGATTTACACCCAGCCCGAGGACCTCGAGCGGGTCCGGCGGGAGCTGGAGGCCCGGGGCTTTAAGGTGGTTCAGGCGGAGCTTGCCTATATTCCCAAGACGACCGTACCCCTGGACCGGAAAGACGCCGAGCAGGCCCTCCGCTTGCTGGAGCGGCTGGAAGAGCTGGACGACGTCCAGCGGGTGTACACCAACGCCGAGTTCCCGCCGGACCTGGTGGCCGCTGTTGAAGCGGAGGAACGGTCTCACGCCCGCTAAGTCGTGCGGATCCTTGGGGTTGACCCCGGAACGGCGGCCTGCGGCTACGGGGTGGTAGCGAAGGCCGACGGGCGTTTCGTCGCCCTGGAGTACGGCCTGATAACCACCCCGCCGGCCCGTCCAACCCCCGAGCGGCTGCACATCATCTACCGGGAGATATCGGCCGTTATCAGACGGCTCAGGCCCGACCGGGTCGCCGTCGAGGAAGTCTTCTTTGCCCGCAACGCCAAAACGGCCATCGCCGTCGGCCAGGCGAGGGGGGTGGTGCTGCTGGCCGCCGCCCTGGCCGGGGTGCCGGTGGTGGAATACACCCCCCTCGAGGTGAAAAAGTCGGTGACCACCTACGGCCGGGGGCGGAAGGAGCAGGTGGGGCAGATGGTGGCCATTATCCTGGGCCTCCCCGAAGCGCCCCGGCCCGACGACGTGGCCGACGCCCTGGCCGTCGCCCTCTGCGACGGTTTACAGGCCGAAGCCGGCCTGGGGATCGCCCCATGATCGAGGCCCTTACCGGTCGGGTCGGCCGGGTAGAGCCGGAGGCCCTCACCCTGGAGGTCGGGCTGGTCACCCTCCGGCTGGTGGTCCCCCCCGGGTCCGGGAACCGCTTTGGCCGACCGGGCGACCTCACCACCGCCTTCACCTCCCTCCAGGTCAGGGACGACGGGGTAACCCTTTACGGGTTTCCCACCGAGGCCGAGCGGGACCTGTTTAACGTCCTGCTGGAGGTGAGTCGGGTGGGACCCCGGGCGGCCCTGAGCATCGTCGGCCGGCTGGGACCCGACCGGTTCTGGCAGGCGGTGGGCGCCGGGGACGTGGCCCTGCTGGCGGCGGTGCCCGGCATCGGCAAAAAGACGGCCGAGCGGCTCATTTTCGAGCTGAGGGGCAAGCTTCCGGAGGTGCGGCCGGCGGCCGCCTCCCCCGAAGACGCCGACCTCCTCGCCGCCCTGACGGCCCTCGGCTACACCGCGGCCGAAGCACTGGCGGCCATCCGGGCGGTGCCCCCGGCCGACGGCCTGCCCCTGGAGGAGCGGCTCCGGCGGGTGCTGGCCGTCCTCGGGGGCCGACCCCCTCAGTAGGCCCCGCCCCGCAGGCCCCCGAGGAGGCCCAGGGTCTGGCGGGCCAGCCGGCTGCCCAGCAGGAGGGTCACGGCCACGTAGACGGCGGCGGCCGCGGCCAGGGCGGCCCCCAGCCGAAGGGCAAGGCCGGCCGGGGTAAAGGCCAGGGCGAAGGCGGCGGCGATGACCATCAGCTCGCTGGCCAGGATGCTTCGGAAGATATCCCGGGCGAGGCCCGTCGGAAGGCCCCCAAGGCGCCGGCCCAGCAAGAGGTAAAGGGCGGCAAACTGGCAGATTTCCGACAGGGAAAGGCCGGCGGCCAGGCCCCCGTGGCCCAGGGCCCGGAAGAGAATCAGCCCGGCCCCGAAGGTTATCCCCAGGCCGCCCGCCCCCACCCCCACCGGGGTCAGGGTGTCCCCCGTGGCGTAAAAGGCCCGCACTAAGACCTCGGCGGCCACCTGGGCCCAGAGGCCCAGGGCGAAAAACCAGAGGGCCCAGGTGGTGGCGGCCACCGCCCCCCCGTCGAAACTGCCCCGCTGGAGGAGGACCCGAACCAGGGGCTCGGCCAGGACGATGAGGCCGGCCGAGGCCGGGATGCCCAGGTAAAGGCTCAGGCCGAGGCCCTCGGCCACGGTTCGGCGCAGGCCCTCGACCTCCCCGGCGGCCCAGAGCCGGGAAAGCTCCGGGAAGTAGGCGGTGCCCAGGGGCAGGCCCACCACCCCGAAGGGGACCATAAGGAGGGCCCAGGCGTAGCCCAGGGCGGCCACGGCCGCCGGGGAGATGAGGGAGGCCATGGCCGTCAGCACCCAGAAGTTAAGCTGGTAGACGGCGAGGCCGGCCGCCCGGGGGGCCAGAAGGAGGAGGACCTGGCCTACTTCCGGCCGGAAGAAGGCGAAGTTGGGCTTGAGGCCGGGTCCGTAGCCGAAGGCCCGGGGGAGCTGGACGCCCATGTGGAGGGCGCTTCCGGCCACCACCCCGACGGCCAGGCCGTCCACCCCGAACCGGGGGGCGAGGGTGAGGGCGGCCCCGATTATGCCCAGGTTGTAAAGAATCGGGGCCACCGCAGGCAGGAGAAAGTCCCGGTGGGCCTGGTGGACGGCGGTGAGCACCAGGCTTAAGCCGAAAAACAGGGGCTGAAGGAGCATCAGCCGGGTAAGCTCCACCACCTTCGACCGGGCCGGGCCGTCGAAGCCGGGCACCAGGACGGCCACCACCGCCGGGGCGACGACCCAGCCGGCCAGGACGAGGACCAGGGCGGCCAGGCCGAACAGAACCAGAAAAGTTCCGGCCAGCCGATAGGCCTCGGCCTCCTCCCCCCGGCTCAGGTATTTGTAAAAGATGGGGATGAAGGCGCTGCCGAAGGCGCCGGCGGCCAGCAGGTTAAAGATCAGGTCGGGGAGCCGAAAGGCGGCCTGATAGGCCGCAATATCGGGGCCGGTCCCGAACTGCCCGGCGATAACGGCTTCCCGGACGAGCCCCAGCAGGCGGCTCAGCACCCACCCGGCCATCAGCAGGGCCGCCCCGCCGAGGGGTCCGGTGTTCACGCCTCCCTCGGCTTGAGGTTGATTTTCTTTAAGACTTCGGGGTTGGCGACGTGTTCGGGCTCCAGTCCCCGGAGGATGTCGGCCGCCGCCCGGCCCACCCGGAGCTTAATGTCCCGCTCGCTTCGGTCGGAGTAGTAGGCGACGTGGGGCGTAAGGATGACGTTCTCCAGCCGGGTGAGGGGGGAGTCGGGGGGCAGGGGCTCCTCTTCGAAGACGTCGAGGCCGGCCCCGGCAATCCACCCCTCCGTCAGGGCCCGGACTAGGGCGGCCTCATCGACCACCTTCCCCCGGCTGGTGTTTATAAAATAGGCCGTCGGCTTCATCAGGCGGAACCGCTCGGCGGTGAAAAAGTGGTAAGTCTCCTCGGTCAGGGGCAGGTGGCAGGAGACGTAGTCGCTTTCGGCGAGGAGGTCCTCGACCCGCCCCACCCGCCTCACCCCGTAGCGGGTAAAGACCTCGTCGTCAAGGTACGGGTCGTAGGCGGCGACATCGAGGCCGAAGGCCTGGGCCCGGGGGGCGACCCGGCGGGGGATGTTGCCGAAGGCCACGAGGCCGAGGGTTTCGCCCCGCAAAGGCCCCATCGGGGGCAGGACCGACCTCACGATGGCCGGATTCCACTGCCCGCCCCGGACAACCCGGTCCAGCCGAAAGAGCTTCCGGTTCAGGGCCAGTAGGAGGGCCAGGGTGTGGTTGGCGACCTCGTCCAGGCAGAAGTCGGGGAAGTTGGCGACGACGACCCCGAATTCGGTGGCGGCCTTAAGGTCGACGGTGTCGACCCCGATGCCGTAGCGGACCACCCCTTTGAGGCGGGGCAGGCTGGAGATCACCCGGCGGGTGATGGGCTCGGCGATGACCAGCAGGATATCGGCGTCCCGGCCGAATTGGATAATCTCGTCCTCGGTGCGCAGCCGCCCCGGCTGGATTATCTCCCCGTCCAGGTCGGCCAGGGCCTGCCGCTCCAGGTCGAGGGGTTCGTCCGGGGGTGCGCCGGTGTGGAGGATTTTAAATTTTGCCATCGGAGCCTCCTTCAGCCGACGATATCTTCGCCCCCGTCCACGTTGATGACGCAGCCGGTTATCCAGTAGGTTCCGGGGTGGCAGAGGGCGACGACGGCGGCGGCCACGTCCTCGGGCCGGGTAAGCCGGCCGCTGGGGTTGCGCCGGAGGGCCTGCTGGATGAGCTGTTCGTGGCCCGGGATCTTCCGGAGGGCGGGGGTGTCGGTGACCCCGGCCCGAATGCCCACCACGGCCACCCCGGCGGGGGCAAGCTCGAAGGCCAGCTGCCGGATGTGGGACTCCAGGCAGGCCTTGGCCGCCGAAACCGCCCCGTAATAGGGGATTACCCGGGTTGCGCCCCCGCTGGTCATGGCGAAAACCTTGCTTCCCCGCCTGAAAAGCCCCCGCCAGAAGAGGTCCTGGACCCAGTAGACGAGGCTATTGGCCATGACGTCCAGGGTCATCTCCAGCTGGCTTTTGGTGAGGGCATCTTTCGGGTCGGGGGTGATATAGGGGCGCAGGGTGCCGAAGGCCAGGGAATGAAGCAGGACCTTGATGTAGCCGCCGCTGGGGTCGCCGGCGATGACCTCTTGAATTTTATCTAAAATCTCCCGCCGCTTCTCGGGGTCGGCGGCGTTGGCGTTAAAGAATAGGGCCCGCCGACCCCGGGCCTCGATTTCGGCCCTGACCCTTTCGGCATTGGGGAGGGTGGCCCGGGTGTCCAGGTGAACGCCCACGACGTCCAGGCCGGCCCCGGCCAAGGCTACGGCCGTTGCCGCCCCGAATCCGCTCGAGGCGCCGAGAATCAAAGCCCATTCGGTTTCGGCCATTGGCGAACCTCCGAAAGCTAAAGGGGCCCCGTTTGGCCGGCGCGGCCCCGCCGTCACCGGCCGTTTCTCTTGGTTATTACCCTACCGTCCCGCCGGTGTCAACTGCCAGCCGCCCCGGCCGGGCCGCAGGGCCTTAAGGCGTTGTCGGGCCCACGGACGCGCCCCGACAGAACGGGTGGCCGCAGCCGGTACGGTCCCTAAAAACGAGGAAAGTTATGGCCGGCGGACCCGCCATTTTCCGGGGACTGTCATCTAAAAAGGGCCCGGTGATAACCAGGGGCAGGCGGTCGGCGCATTGCCCCAACAACTCGAAGGGCATTAAAGGGGCGCAGGCTATGGATGGGGTTAGTTATTAACCGAAGCCCTGTCAAGGCCGACCGTTCCGCGGACCGAGCCTACATGGCTTCGCCAGGCCCAAATATTCCCATTCGGGGATTGCTCCCACCACCCGGGAGAGGAGTACTCGGTCCGGGTCGGTAAGAAGGGGTTTGACCGGGGCCCATCGTGGTGACCGGGCCCTAGACCCCACCGCGGGCGAAGGCATAGGACGCCTGAAGAATGGTCCAAACAACCTCCAGCTCATCCTCGTCCCGGGGACCATAGACCATTATCGCCGTAGGCGGCAGCCAGCCCCGCCGGGCCAACGGATGCAACTCGCCCCAACCTTTGGCGACCACCAGACGGGCCGTGGTTTCGGGTAGCATGAGATGCAGGCTTCCGTCGTAGGGTGGATGAAGGTGGGCGAACTCCCGGTCGACCAGAAACGCCTCCGGCGGCCCCGCCGCCAGTTCCTCATCGAGGATGAAGGCCCGGGCTCCGGGGACGGAGATCCTGCTAGGACCCACCCGCACCCCGGGCAGAGCCCGAGCTCGCTCGAACAGGGCTTCCTGGAGGTGGATAGGAGCGTTCTGGTCCAGCTGCTGGTGGGGGTTCGTCGGGGTGGTGCGGGGCCGTGGACCCCGGCGTTCGGGTAAGGACCAGGTTGCCGGCAGGTAAATCCCCACAACTAGACCTCCTTAATCCTCGCCGACCAGAGGGAGGGCAACCCCGCCATCCGCCGCCAGCCTTCGCCCTCTTGCACCCCTTCCACCCGCAGGCCCTCCAAGTAGCGGTCCAGGACCGCCGCGCGCTCCATGGCCAGGGGCCGGGAACAATAGTCCTCCTCCCACACCACCTCGCCCGCCTCGGAGTCCCAACGGGCGTTCGCCAACGCATGGGTCAGGGCCCGACCGAAGGGCTGCCTGGACAGGAACTCCTTTCGGTCCAGGCGCTCCCGCAGTTCCTCAGCCAGCTCCGCCTTCAGCCGTGCTCGCACCAGGTAGTAGGCCAGGTGACATTATCTCCCTCATTTTAGCGCCTCTGAGGAACGCCTTCGGGCCACCTCGGCGCGGACCACCGGGGCCACCCGGGTGCCCAGGAGCTCGGTGGCCTGCAGCACCGCTCGGTGGGGCAACCTGCCCACCGTGAGCTGGATGAGGAACCGCTCGTGCCCGAACAGCTCGTGCTGATAGAGGATCTTCTCCGCCACCTCCTCGGGGCTCCCGATGAAGTCGGCCCCCTCCCGTCCCCGGCTGAACTCAAAGTAATCCGGGGTCAGGGGGCGCCATCCCCGTTCCCGCCCGATGCGGTTCATCTGGGCAAGGAAGGCAGGGACCGCGAGCGCCATGGCCTCCTGACGGCTGGGGGCGAGGAAGCCATGGGAGGCGATCCCCAGCTTCGGCGTGTGGCCCCGCTGCCAGGCGGTCTCGCGGTAGAGCTCCACCAGGGGGAGGAAGTTCCGGGGTCGGCCGCCGATGATCGCCAACATCAACGGCAGGCCCAACGCCCCCGTCCGCACGAAGGACGCCGGTGTCCCCCCACCGCTACCCACACCGGTAGCGGCTCCTGGATCGGCCGGGGGTAGACCCCCTGATCCCGCAGGGGCGGCCGGAACCGCCCAGACCATGTTACCCGTTCCGACGCGCGGATCCGAAGCAGCAAATCCAGCTTCTCCTCGAAAAGGGCGTCGTAGTCATCGAGGTCGTAGCCGAACAGCGGGAAGGACTCGATGAACGAACCCCGCCCCACCATGATCTCCGCCCGCCCCCCGGAGATCAGAGCCAGGGTGGCGAATTGCTGAAAGACGCGGACCGGGTCATCGGAGCTCAGCACGGTGACGGCGCTGGTCAGCCGGATGCGCCGGGTGCGGGCGGCCGCCCCGGCCAGCACCACCGCCGGCGCGGAGACCACATAGTCCGGCCGGTGATGCTCGCCCACGCCGAACATATCCAGTCCCACCTCATCCGCCAGCACGATCTCCTCCAGCAGGCGTCGGACGCGCTCCGCCGGGGGGGATCACCTGGCCTGTTTCCGGGTCGATGGTCCGCTCTCCAAAGCTGTAGATCCCGACCTCCATCCGATCCCCTGCCTTAGCCTGCCTTAGGTTCGTCGGCCCTCCAGAGGAAGGGCAAGCCGGCGACCCGACTCCAGCCCTCGCCGGCGGCCACCGGTTCGACCCGCAGGTCGAAAAAATACCGGTCCAGCACCGCCGCCCGCTCTTGGGCCAGCGGCGGCCTGCAATAGTCTTCTTCCTCCCAGACCGCCTCACCGGTAGCGGTATCCCAGCGGGCACCTTTTAGGGCCCGGGTAAGGGCGGGACCGAAAGGCCGGAGGCGGGAAAAGGCGCCCCCCCGCAAGTCGCGCCCCCAGTTCCGGCCAAAGGTCTAAGGGTGGACGGGCCCTCACCAGATAACTGGCCATAAGTTACCCCCTTTCGGCCTGCAAGGTCCCCCGATGGGTGAACCGTCCGGCGGTTCGCGCAACCCTTTCTTTATGTTAGCATACTTAAACCGAAAAGCCCGGCCGGGGAGGGCTGGGGGCGGAAGCCGGCAATTTGACCTTTATGTTAAAATGGGGGGCCAGGGTCACCGGCCGGGCGGCGGCCGTTAGACTTTGTCGGAGCGCAGGGTGCCGGCTTTGCTGGAATCGCCCCTCGTTTCGCCCCAGCTAATCGGCCGGGAGGCCGAACTGGAGGCGTTCCAGACCGTCCTGGAAGGGGTCCGGGCGGGCGGGGCGGGGTGCGTGGTCGTTGGCGGGGAGGCCGGGGTGGGGAAGACCAGGCTGGTAGGTGAGGTGGCCCGGCGGGCTTCCGGGGCGGAATTTGAGCTTTGGCAGGGGCGGTGCCTCCACCAGGACGCCGCTTTTCCCTTCGCGGCCGTAGTGGATGCCCTGCGCGCCTTCTTGGCCGGCCGCAGGCCGGCCGAGGTCCGGCAGGGGCTGGCCGGCATGGGGGCCGAGGTGGTTAAACTGGTTCCGGAGCTCGGCCTCATTTTGCCCGGCCTGAGCCCAACCCCGCCCCTGGACCCGGAAGCCGAAAAGCGCCGGCTCTTCGAGGCCCTGGTCCGGGTTCTGGTGGCCCCGGCTTCCGGGCGGCCGCGGCTCCTGGTCTTTGAGGATATCCACTGGGCCGACCAGACCAGCCTGGATTTCCTGCGGTTTCTCCTCCGCCGCCTGCCCCCAAATCCGGTCCTTCTCATCCTTACCTACCGGCCCGACCATTCCGGCCGGCTCCGGGAATTCCTCACCACCGTCCGGCGGGAACGGTGGCCCCGGGAACTGACCCTGGGGCCCTTCAGCCGGGAGGAAGTCGGCCGGCTGGTGCGGGCCCTTTTCGGGACGGTAGGCCCGGACCAGGCGCGTCTGGTCGACCTGGTCTACGGCCTCACCGAGGGCAATCCGTTCTTTGTCGAAGAGGTGCTCAAGAGCCTGGTGGTAAGCGGCGAGGTCCGTCGGACAGCCTCAGGCTGGCAGTGGCGGCCGGCGGCGGGCCTTCGCCTGCCGCCGAGCGTTCAGGACCTGGTGAGGCTCCGGCTAGGACGGCTGGGGCCGCAGGCCCGGGCCCTCCTCACGGCGGCGGCCGTCATCGGCCGCCAGTTCGAACTAAAAATGCTGGCCGACTTAACCGGGCTTGAGGAGCCGCGGGTCCTTAGCCTGCTCAACCAGCTTATCGCCGCCCGGGCGGTGGTGGAAGCATCGGCCGGCCGATTTGCTTTTCGCCACGCGGTTATCCGGGAGGCGGTCTACGAGGGCCTTGACGGAGGCGAGCGCCGGGCACTCCACCGGCGGGTGGCCGGGGTTCTGGAGCGGGCCGGGGCCGCCGAATCAGCCCTGGCCGACCTTTCGCATCACTATTTTGCCGCCGGTGCCTGGGCGGAAGCCCTGGAGTACGGGCGGCGGGCTGGGGAGCACGCCCGGGCCCTCTATGCCCCCCAGGAGGCGGTGGAGCATTTCGGCCGGGCCCTGGGGGCCGCCGTCCACCTGGGTTGCCCGGTTCCGGTTTGCGTCCGGCTTTTCCGGGCCCGGGGCCAGGTGGCCGAACTGGCAGGCTATCTTGAGGCGGCCGGACGGGACTACGCCGAGGCGGTCCGCCTCGCCCGGGCGGCCGGGGACCGGGTGGGGGAGTGGGAAGGGGCGGTAGACCTCGGCCTGCTTTGGGCCTCCCGGGATTACGCTGAAGCCGGCCGACATTTTGACGAGGCCCTGAGCCTTGCCCGGGCCCTGGGCAAACCGGCCCTCCTGGCCCACAGCCTGAACCGGGTCGGGAATCTGGAGGCCAACGTGGGCGACCCAGCCCGGGCCATCGACTACCACCGGCAAGCCCTCGAAATCTTTCAAAGGCTCGAGGACTCGCGGGGAACAGCCGCCACCCTCGACCTGCTGGGAATGGCAACCCAGCTTAACAGCGACCTGGTGGCGGCGGTGGGGTGGCTGCGGCAGGCGGCAGAGCTCTTTCGGCAACTCGACGACCCCCAGGGTCTGGCCGCCAGTCTCGCCAGCCTGGTGGTGTGCGCGGCCACCCACCCCCACGACCTCTCAGTGCCCGGCATCCCGTTAAAGGAGGCCCTGGCCGCCGGGGAGTCGGCCCTGGCCCTGAGTCAGGGGATCAGCTGGCGGGCCGGGACGGCCTACGCCCTGGGGGTGCTGGCTCTGGGGCTGGGCCTGGGCGGCGATTACGGGGCCGCCCTGGCGGCCGGCCGGCAGGCCCTGCAGGCCGCCGAGGAGGCGGAGCATCGGCAGTGGACTATCGCCGCCCACCGGGCCCTGGGGCGGCTTTACCTGGATCTTTTCGCCCTGCCGGAGGCCCGTCGGCATCTGGAAGCTGCCTGGCAGCTCGCCGCCGCCCTGGCGTCGGTGTACGTCGCCCAGGGTGAGTTCGGTCGGGCCCGGGACCTGCTGGCCGCCGCCCGCGCGGGCCAGGCCACCTGTGCCGGTTGGGACCGCCAGCTGGCGGGGGCCCGGGCGGAGCTGGCCCTCGCCTGCAACGAGCCCGCCCTCGCCCTGCGGGTCACCGAGGAGCTTGCGGCCGCAACCCCGAATCTTGGTCCGGGGGCTGTGATGCCCCGCCTCTGGGTGCTCCGGGCTGCGGCCCTGACCCGCCTCCGCCGTTACGAAGAGGGTGAGGCGCTCCTGCTGGCGGCCAGACGGGAAGCCGCAATTCGGGGGACTCCCATCTGGGAGTTTCGGACCAGCCTGGCCCTGGGCCGCCTCTACCGGAGCCGGCGGCGGAAGGCGGAGGCGGCCGCCGAATTCGAAGCCGTCCGGCAGGTCGCCGAAGGGTTGGCGGCCGGCCTCCGGGACGGAAGCCTTCGGGCCGCCTTTTGGGGGCGGGTCGGGGAGCTTCTGCCGGGAGGCGGTCCCCACCAGGCCGGCAGGCGGCGTTTCGGCGGGCTTACGGCCCGGGAGGTCGAGGTGGCCGCCCTGGTCAGCCGGGGCCTGACAAACCGTGAGGTCGCCCAGGCCCTGGCCGTCAGCGAGCGGACCGCCGAATGCCACGTGGCCAGCATCATGGCCAAGCTGGGGTTTAAATCCCGGGCCCAGGTGGCGGCCTGGGCGGCGGGACGGGGTCTCGACAAGGGCGGGGCCCGGGGGCTGACTCCAGTTCCAAGAGAACCCTTCCGGGGGGTAGAGAAAGATAGAGCCACGGGACTTGCTGTAGGGTTCATGGGAGGTGAGCCCTATGAAGAAGTCCGTGGCTCTACGAGGGCGCGCCAAGCTGGCGACGCTCCTTAACAGTCTATGGCACAGTTC
>DAOTYJ010000140.1:0-1999 GCA_034434875.1 Dehalococcoidia bacterium
TCCCGGTCCGGCTCGGCCCAGAGGGCCGCCACGATCCGCTCCTTCCGCTCCGACTCCCACCAGCCGGGCCAGGCCGCGCTTAAAGGCGACCGGATGGCCGGATGCTCAAAGACGACCCCGTGGGTGACGAAAACGTCCCAAAGCTCCGGGTTGCTCCGGCGGTTGACCAGCGGCGCCCAGTCCAGCACCTGCAGGTCGACCTTAAAGCCCGCCCGCTCCAGTTGCTCCCGGAACGATAGGGAAAGGTTGTAGTGAAAAGGATAAGCCTTGGTAGTCATCCGCCGGATGGGCTGCCCGCCATACCCGGCCTGCGCCATCAGCCGCCTGGCCCTTTCCGGGTCGGGCCGGGTGTAAACCTCCTTGCCGGCGTCGGTGTACCAGGGGGTTTGGGGCGGGGCCAGCTCCGGCCCGAGGCGGATGAGCTCCCTGGCCCCGAGCCCCGAAGGCGGTAAGCATCGCATGCTCCGGGTCCACCGCAAAAAGTACTGCCTGCCGCAGCCGGACGTCGGTAAAAAGCCCCTGCCTTTTGTTAAAGAAAGGCCCCAGGTATCCGAAGGGCATCACCAGCAGGGCTTCAACCCCGGGGGTCCCTTTGAGCCGACCGTAATGGTCAAGCTGAAGCCCCTCCGCAAAATGGTACTCGCCGGTGACCACCCCGTCGGCCCGGACGGTATCCTCGGGGACCGGAATGAAGAAGACCTCGTCCAGGTAGGCCATCCGCCGGCCCGCCGGCCCGTCGGGGGCCTCCTCCCGGGGGGCATACTTTTCCCAGCGCCCCAGCCGGATGGGTCGGTCAGGGATCTGCTCCAAAAGCTTAAAAGGTCCAGTCCCGATGATGAGCTCGTCGGGGAGCCGGTCCCGGCCTACCCGCTCGGCCACTGCCGCCGGAACCATTATGGTGCCGGTCTGGGCGAGAAACTCGGGAAAGAGGCCGGTGGGCTGCCGGAAGGAAACGGTAAGGGTATAGCGGTCGGCCTCGGAAACCTGCTCCACCCGCCGGAAGACCTCCCGGCCCTGGGCCCCCACCTGACCCCAGCGGCGCAGGGAAGCGGCCGCGTCCGCGGCCGTAAACTCCTGGCCGTTGTGAAAGAGAATCCCCTTGCGCAGGTAATAAGGTAAACTTTGTAGCTTCTTTGTTAACCTCATAACGTTCCACGAGATGGGGAACGGGCTCGAACTTGGAGTTGTAAGCAAAGAGGCCTTCGAAGACGTGGGCCATGGTCCAGTTGGTGACCAGGGCCGTGGTGTAGGCCGCGTCCGGCGTCGGGGGCCCGTTGATGATGGCCACCTTCAAGGTGCCGCCCGACCTGGGCGCCCGGGCCGGAGCCTACTGGGCCCCCGGCCGGGCCGGGGCGCAGCCCCAAAGGGCAAGCCCCACCCCCAGCAGCGCCCCGCCTAAAAACTGCCGCCGGCTCACCTCGAACATGCCCGCACCTCCCAGAGTTGTCGGCAGGGGAGCGGTGCTTTCCCGCTCCCCGGGCGTAAATATTTTTAAGGGGCCCCGCCGGGCTCTGCCACCCGCTTCCGGGGGGTTGGGCGGCCGAAACCCCGGGCGAGTTGCCGCCCCTTTCACCCGTCCGCTGGGGATTTGGGTTAAAATATGGCAGTCTTTCGGGGAGGAGGGCACGACCTTGAGGGCCTTCAGAAAGCTTATCGGTTTGCTGGTCCTGCTCGGCCTGGCGGCCTGCGCCCCGACGCCGGGGGCCCAGGCGCCGGCCGGGCCCGGGGAGCTCCGGGGCGAGTACCGGGTCGGGGTGCTGGAGCCCCTTACGGGCCCCCTGGCCTTTGAGGGCAAGCGCCATCTGGAAGGTTATGAACTGATGCGGGACATGATCAACGAGAAGGGCGGGGTGATGGGCCGCAAGCTGGTCCTGGTGGTCGCCGACGTTCCCGACCCCACGGCCGCGGCCAACGAGGCCAACCGGCTTATCACCCGGGAAGGGCTTAAAATCTTGACCGGGACCTATTCTTCGACCCTCTGCGGGGCCGCCTCGGAGGT
>DAOTYJ010000141.1:0-2421 GCA_034434875.1 Dehalococcoidia bacterium
CCGGGGTCGTTTACGTTTTCCCAGAGCAGGTTTACGGCGTAGCGCCGCTCGGAGTTGCGCCGAACCCGGCAGATGGGGCAGCCGGGCCGGCTGAGGCTCTCCCAGAGGTCGAGGGTTGCCAGTCCCATTAAGCGGTCCCTTTCCCAGGCTGAGAGTCCAGCAGGACCCGGAGGATATCCGCCCGGCCGACGACCCCAACCAGCCGCCCGTCAGTTACCACCGGGATTGGATGCAGTCCCCGGTTGACGAAGAGGGCAATGACCTCCTCTACCGGCGTATCCGCCGGAACGGACAGGACCGGCCGAGCCATCATGTCAGCGAGCCTTATCACGTTGGGCGACATAATCTCCCCGACCAGCATTCCTGAACTCATCTTACACCTACCAGTCGGAGCCATTCCGACCAGCCGCTACACCAGCCAACGGCCGCAATCAGGCCGGCGCGGTCCTCGACGGTGTCGGTTCCCTGGAACTCTAACCGGAAGGACCGGGAATAGCAGCTCACCACCCGGCAAACTGACGCTACCAGCTCCTTCTGGGCGGGAAGGTCAACCGGACGACGGGCCAGTATATCGGCGACAAGATGAGGCCGGCACCTGGGGCTTTGGGGCGTTGCGGTCTGGCCCAGACAGTGGGCGCAGACCGCCGGCCGCCAGTACGGCTCGGTGATGAGACCGAAAGCCTGGAGGCCGGCCGCCTCACGACCCCGACTCAGGATATCGGCAGGCGCCGTCGCGGCCGAGTCCGGGCCAAAACCCAGCTCGCACATCAGGCAGGGAGCCGTCTGGCGGAGACGGAGGGCCAGCCACAGGCGGGGTCGAATTGGGCCGCCAAAGGCGAGCCGGGCCCGGTCCATGATGTCGTCATAGAGCACCGCGCAGCCGTGCACCCAGCCGTTACGGAAGGCGAACTCCACGGCCAGGTGGGCCAGCGCATGCCGCTGACAGAACCCCCAGGCCCGCCGCAGCCGGCAGCGGGTCTCGGGGTTCATGATGCTCCCCTGGATAAACCAGTACAGGAAATGCACTTCCCCATCAGAAAAGGGAAGAGGACGGGTCTGGTCGCCGGCCGTGGGGAAATTTTCCCACCCGGGTTTTCGGGGCGGGTGACGGTCCCTCGGACCCCCTGGAAACCGTGCCATCTGCCGCGTTGCCCAAATAAATAGCTCCTGGTCCAAGTCTGGACCAGGAGCCATCAGCCTTCCGGCGGTTCGGGCGGCCTGCGGGGCCGCCCCGGCGGGCTCCATCGCCTCGGCACATAAATTATAACACTTCGACGGGGGTACCGCCGGCCGAGGCGGGGGGCCGACACTACCATTCACCTTGTCCGGTCACCTGTCAGGTTAGCCTTTACCCTGCGGCCGTGAGGCCCAGCCCCACCCGGCAAAGACGAACCCCAGGGCGGCAGCAAGCTCAAGGGCCAGCGAGAAGCCGATGAGCCATTCCAGGGAAATGTCGTAGAGGGCGCCCATTACTGCGCTTCCGGCGAACCACATTAGACCATAGCCGGCGTTTAGGATGCCGTAGGCGGTGGCCCGCCGGTCGGGGGACACCATCCCGGCGACGGCCGCCCGCATGACGGATTCCTGGGCCCCCAGGCCGATGCCCCACAGGACGGTCCCGATGGCCGCGGCGATGGGGTTCGAACCGAAAACCAGCGGCGCAAAGGGGCTGGCAACCAGGGCCGTCCCAACCAGGACCCGGAACCCGACCCGGTCAAAGAGATACCCGGCAATGAGGGCTGTGACGGCGTCGACGGCCATGGCCAGGGCGTACAGGATGGGAATGGCACTAGCCGGGACGGTCGCCGTCCGCTCCAGGTGATAACCGATGAGGGCGAAATCGGCGTAGCCGGCGGCGACCAGGCCCACGGCTACCAGGTAAACCCAGAAGACCCGGGGCAGGCCGGCGGTCTCAAAGTCGGGGCGTTCGACCTCCAGCTCGTGCGGCCTGGGGTAAAGGAATCGGGCAAGGATGAGCAGGCTCAGGGCCGCCGCGGCGGGCACCAGGAGCGCCCTGAAGGCCGCCCGGTAGTCACCCACCGCGCCAAGTATGCCGAAGACGGCCAGCGGCCCGGCAACGGCGCCGACCTGGTCTAGCGCCTCGTGCAGGCCGAAACCCCAGCCGGTCCCGGTCTGCCGGGCGGCGTGGGATAGCATTGCGTCCCGGGCCGGGGTCCGGAAAGCCTTGCCGGTGCGCTCGGCCAAGATCAGGGTGCCGGCCACCTCCCACCGGCTGGCCAGGGCCATGGCCGGAACAGCCAGCAGGTTGAGGAGATAGCCGCCGATGGTTACCGCCCAGTAGCGGCGGGTTCGGTCGGCCAGGTAACCTGAGGCGAGCCGGAGCACGTAACCGAAGAGCTCCCCCAGGCCGGCCACGACCCCCACGGCCGCCCCGGAGGCCCCGAGGGTGGCCAGGAAAGG
>DAOTYJ010000142.1:0-78644 GCA_034434875.1 Dehalococcoidia bacterium
TTCGGCCCCCGGCTGAGGGGCTTAAGGCCCCCGGTGTTTGCAATCCCGGTCGGTTTAATGCCCAAGGCTCATCCTCCCGCCTAGCGCTTGATGTTGGCCAGCTCCTGCAGGAGCTGGTCGGAGGCCGTCAGCACCCGGGCGTTGGCCTGGAAGCCCCGCTCGGCCATGATAAGGTTCGTAAACTCCCGGGCCAGGTCCACGTTGGACATCTCCAGCACCCCGCTTATGACCTCACCCCGGCCGCCGGCCCCGGCCGCCCCGACCTGGGGGTCCCCCGAGTTGGGCGAAAGGTCGTAAAGATTGCTCCCCGCATGCATCAGGCCCCCGGGGTTGACGAACCGGGCCAGGGCGACCTGTCCCAGCAGCCGCCGCTGGCCGTTGGAATAGATGCCGTAAATCTCCCCGTTGCCCGTGATGCTGAAGGTGGCGAAGCTTCCGGGGGAACTGCCGTCGGTCTCCGCTGTAAGGTTGGTATTCCCGGCCGTCTGCGTCAGAGAAGTAAAGTCCAGGGCGATATCCTGGGGCGTCTGGGGGGCATAGCCGAGGGTGGCGGGGGTGTAGGTCACCTGGATGGTGCCCGTCCCCCCGGCCGCAACCCGGCCGTCGGCGTCAAAGGTAAGGGTCCCGCTTCCCGTTGCCGCAACCCCGGCCTCCGCGGTGCTCACCGCCCAGCCCCAGGTATCCGGACCCGTCCGGGTAAAGGTCACCGTAAGCCCGTGGGGGTGGCCCAGGGAGTCGTAAACCGTCAGGTTTAACGTTACCGGGTCGGTCACCCCGGCCTTAAGGTTGCCGTCAATGCGGGCTTCGGCCGTGGCCCGGGCCACCATTCCCGCCCCGAGGGGCAGAGAAAGCACCCCAAGGGGGCCCGCCGGGTCCACCTGCCCGTTCTGGTCGGCAACCCAGCCCATAACTTTAAGGCCCGTGGCCGAGCTTACCACCGAGCCGTCGGGGCCGATGTTAAAGGCCCCGTCCCGGGTGTAAAAGCGGCGGGTTCCATCCGTTACGATGAAAAACCCGTCCCCCTGGATGGCCAGGTCGGTGGGCTGGCCGGTGGTCTGAAAGGCCCCCTGGGTGTGCAGGGTGTCGATGGCCCCCACCATACTGCCGAGGCCCACCTGGGCCGGGTTTATCCCGCCCCGGCCCTGAGGTTCGGGGGCCGAGCCCGAGCGGACAAGCTGGCTAAGCATCTCCTGAAAGGTTATCCGTCCCGCCTTAAAGGCGGTGGTGTTGACGTTAGAGATGTTGTTGCCGATGACGTCCATGTACGTCTGGTGGTTGCGCAGTCCCGAAACTGCCGAGAACATAGACCTCAGCATCTTTTAAGCCTCCTGAAGGATTTTTCGCACCGCCCCGAAGGGAACGGTTTTATCGCCGATTTTTAAACTTACGGCCCCGGCCGGGTCCACCAGCACCGCCGAGACCCGGCCCGACAGTGTCTGGCCGTCCACCTCGGCCTCCACCGCCCGGCCGATGAGGCCTCCGGCGGCCGCAAGCTGTTGGGCCGCCTGGGCCTCTTTAAATTCCCGGCCCAGGTTTTCCAGCTGTTCCAGGACCGCCAACTGGGCCAGTTGGGCGATGAACTCCCGGTCCTCCATCGGCCGCATCGGGTCCTGATTGCGGAGCTGGGCGACCAGAAGCTGTAAGAACTGGTCCTTAAGCATCCTGGACCCCACGGCCGGATGGGCCGGTTCGGACCCGTTTATGGGACTCACTTCGGTCAAAAGCTCTCACCTCCTCAAGCCTTCCGGTCGATGAATCGGCCCGGGGTCGGGCCCACGGCCTCCGGCTCAGACCCCGCCGGCACCCCGACGGCTGGCACGAGCGCGGCTTTGCCGCCCGCGTCGGCGCCGCCCGGCGGCCTCAAGGCCCGTCCCCGGCCGCCCCGGGGCTCCCGGTCGTGGACCCCGCCCCAGGGGTCGAAGACGGCCAGCCCGGCCAGGACCATTCCCCGACCGGCCAGCGCCTCCTTAAGCCCGTCCAGGGCCCCGGCCAGCAGGTTGTAAGCGGCCGCCGTCCGGGGCCTCAGTTCCACCTCGAAGCTTCCCTCCGGCCGGAGCCGAATCTTAAGCTCCACCCGGCCCAGTTCCGGCGGCTCCAGCCGGAGCCAGAAAACCGCCTGGCCCGAGCCCTCCCGGCCCAGCCGGGCCGCCAGCACCCCGGCCTGCTCGGCCAGGGCCCCGGGGGTAGGGGCCGGCGCCGTCGGACCGTCGGCCGCCGGGGCCCGCCCCTCCGGACGGGGGACAAAGGTTCCCCCGAGGCCCGGCAAAGCGGCCGGCCTTTCGCCCACCGGCGGTTCGGCCTCAGGGCGGCCGGGCCGGTCGGGAACCTCGCCCCGCCCGGCGGCCGGGGAGACCACCGGCCGGGCCGGCCCCATCGGCGGTTTCGCCGGCGGCACAGAGGCGCCCGACACAGTAGGCGGAGTGGGCGACGCGGAAGCGGCCTCGCCGCCCGAACCGGAGGCGCCGGCCGGGCCGGGTTCGGCGCGGCCATTCGCCGGGATGCCGTCCGACCCTGGGCCCTTAAATTCCGCCGGGACCTGCCCCCTTGCCGGCGGCCGTCCGGGGCCCTGGTCTGCCTGGACGGGCCGAGGCGTACCCGGGTCCCCGGGGAGGGCCCGGCCCGAGGCCTCGGGCCGGGCGGGGACCGCCTCCGGCGTCGGCCGCCGGGGCCGCAGGCCGGTAAAACCAACCGCCTGGGGCGCCGGACCGGCCGCCTCGCCGGCCGGTAGGTCGCCGTCGGCCCCGGCCGGGCGCGGCGTCGGCAAGTTGCCGGCCAGGTTCAGCCCCCGGACCAGGGCCGGCGCTTCACCCCCGCCCGGGGCAGAGGCGGCCTTTTCGGGGTCGGCGGCTTCGCCGACCGGACGGAGCAGTCCGGCGAGGACGGCGGCCAGCAGGCCGAGAAAATCCCCGGAGGCCGCCAGCGCCAGAGGGGCTGTCCGCCCGCCGGTCCCGTTCCCGGGTAGGCCGGCCGGCGCCCCGGCCGCCGGCCGGACCGGGCTAACGGCCGGGCCCATCAATGCCTCACCTCCTTTCCGCGGCCCTGGGCCGCCAGGGCCTTGAGGGCGGCCACGATGGGGCTTACCCGTCCGCCCGGCTTAAAAAGGGCGTGGTCGGTGAAGGCCCGGTCGTAGCCGCCCCCCTCCTCGTTGGCGATTATCCAGTGGGAGTAGGCAAAGTAATACGGTTCCCGGCCGTCCATATACCGGTAGGCGTCCACCACCCGCCGGACCTGCTCCGCCTCCGACAGGGGCGGGAACCGCTTGTCCTCGTGGGCCCCCGGGTAAGCGCCCCCCTCGGTCCCGATGATGGGCATCGGCCGGCCCAGCTTCTCCCGGATGATTCGGTCGTACCAGCGGAATTTGAGATAGCCGTTGCTGTCTTCGGCGTAGTCCAGGGGGCGGTTGAACATGTAGTTGTGCATGGAGAGCCAGGCCCGGTCCAGGGCGTCTACCTCCCCCCGGGCCACCAGCCGGTCGAGGGCGACCCGCAGAAATTCCAGGTCGTCCATGTTGCCGCCGGGGGCCAGGGCCCCAAACCCCGGATACCCCCCGTTCTGGGCCACCACCCGGGCGGCCGGAACCCACCGGTCCAGGTATCTATCCACGTCCGGCCGGCCCTCCGGATTCTCAACGTTAAGATTCGGCTCGTTGTAAAGCTGATAGTAGTGGACGCCCAGGCGGGTGTAGTGGCGGACCAGGGCCCCCAGGTCCCCCTGAATCGGCCGGCCGTTGGGGGTGTAGATGCGCATGACGGGCATGATCCCGTTTTCCACCAGCCGCTTAACCAGGTAATCGTTATCCCCGATTTTGGCGTCTTCGTTTAAGAAGACCACCCATTTGATGCCCATCGCCCGGGCCTCCCTGACGAACCGGTCCACCACCTCCGGCGGCTGCCGGAGGGTGGGAATCCAGTGGATGCCCCAGCCGTTGTCCCCCGGCGGCCGGGGAAAATCCTCAAGCCTTAAGGGGGCCGTCCCCAACGGCCCCGCCGGCGGGGCCTGGGCCTCAGGACCCCGGGCCGCCCCCGACGCCGGGACCTGGGCCTGCCTGGCCCGGGCCAGGGCCGCCCCGAACACCATCGGTCGGGCGGGGGCGGCCGGCCGGAAGGCCCGGGGCGGAATCACGGGTCGGGGGCGAACCAGGGGGGTAAGCGCCCCGCTCCGACCGGTCACTTAACGGCGGCCCTCCGTTACGGCCAGTCTGAGGAGCCCCAGCCTCCGGCCCATCACCTGGGTCAGGGCGGCGTAGCGCAGGACCGTATCGTTAAGCAGGGTAAGCTGCTGGTCCAGGTCCACGTTGTTGCCGTCGTTGCGCATGGCGGTCGACCCGTCCACTTCGAGCCGGGGCCCGAGCTCCTGGGGGTCGAAGGCGCCCGCCCGGAGGGCCCGCCGGAGCCGGTCCTCGAACCGAACTTTTAGCCCCTTGTAGCCCGGCGTATCGATATTGGCCAGGTTGCTGGCAATCGCCCGCTGGCGCAGGCTCAACCCCTTAAGGGCGGCCCCGATAACCCGGTCCACCGGTTCCGTAAAGAGGTCCTGGGAACTCACAAGCTCACCCCCTCCTGGCGGTATCGGTCAAAGAGGGCCTTTACCAGGCCCACGAACTTGCGGGTCTCGGCGTAGGGCGGCACCCCCCCGAAGCGGTCGACGGCCCCCGGCCCGGCATTATAGGCGGCCAGGGCCAGGTCCAGGTTTCCCCGGTAGCGGTCCAGAAGCTCCCGCAAAAGCCTGGTGCCCCCGAAGATGTTTTCGGCCGGGTCGAAGGGGTCCTTCACCCCGAGGCGGCGGGCCGTGCCGGGCATGAGCTGCATGAGGCCCATCGCCCCGGCCGGGGAGACCGCCCGGGGGTTGCCCCCGGACTCCACCTGGATGACGGCCCGGATAAGCTCCGGGCTTACCCCGTAGCGGTCGGCGGCCGCCGCCACAATCTCCCCGTAGGCCCCCCCGGCCCGTTCCCGCCCAAGCCTGGCCCCAAGCATCCGGCCGAAATCCCCCCGGCGGGGGGCCGCGGCCCGGCGGCCCTCGGCCAAACCGGACACCGCCCGGCCGAGCACCAGGACGATGAGGTCAGCCAGCGGCCCGACCACCCCCGCACCTCCGGCGCCAGTGCCGGCTGCTTCCCAGGTCGTCCAGAAACTGCTGTTCCCGCCGGCGCAGGCCCGCCCGCATGGTCGCCTCAAATTCCTCTTTAAGCTTTAAAAGCATCTTGTGCTCCTTTTCGGCGGCCAGAAGCTCCTCCCGTTTCCGGGCAAGCTGTCCTTCCAGGTCGGCGATGGCCCGGGTAAGCTCTTCGGCCCGGGCCCTAAGGCGGTCCAGGTAGGCAAAGGCCGTGGGGAGGACCTCCGGCCGGGCCCGGGCCAACCCCTCAAGGGCCGTCGCATCCGCCTGCTTCAGGGCCTCGTAGTCGGCCCGGGCCGCCTGAAGCCGCCGCTCCAGGGCCGAAAGCTCCAGGATGAGCAGGTCTACCAGCTGTTCGGTGAACTGAAGGAGTCCCTCCAGCCTGAATCGGGCCTGGGTCACGGCCGGGCACCCCCGACGATTCCGGCCAGCCGGGCCAGGGTCTCTTCAAAGGGGGTCCTTTCGTCGGGAGCCTGCCGGAGAAACTCCCGGATGGCCGGCATAAGGTCGATGGCCAGGTCCACCTCCGGGTTGGTCCCCCGGACGTAAGCCCCGATATTAATGAGGTCTTCCGCCGCCCGGTAGGCGGCCATTACCTGCCGCAGGCGGTTGGCCAGCCCCAGGTGGGCCGGGTCCACCACCCCGGGCATCACCCGGCTGATGCTTTCCAGGATGTCGATGGCCGGGTAGTGGTTTTCGGTGGCCAGCCGGCGGGAAAGCTGGATGTGGCCGTCCAGGATGCTCCGGACGGTGTCGGCGATGGGGTCGAGGGGGTCGTCGCCCTCGGTGAGGACGGTGTAGAAGCCGGTGATACTCCCCCGGGGGCCGGTGCCGGCCCGCTCCAGCAGTTTGGGCAGGAGGCCGAAAACCGAAGGCGGGTAGCCCTTCACCGTCGGGGGTTCCCCGGCGGCAAGGCCCACCTCCCGCTGGGCCATGGCCAGCCGGGTCACCGAATCCATCAGCAGGGTGACGTGGGCCCCCCGGTCCCGGAAATACTCGGCGATGGCGGTGGCCACCCAGGCGGCCTTAAGGCGCATCAGGGCCGGCTGGTCCGAAGTGGAAACCACCACCACGCTCCGCCGAAGCCCCTCGGGGCCCAGGTCTCCCTCGATGAAATCCTGGACCTCCCGCCCCCGCTCCCCGATGAGGGCCACCACGCTCACGTCCGAGGCGGTGTGCCGGGCGACCATCCCCAGCAGGGTGGACTTGCCCACCCCGCTCCCGGCGAAGATGCCCACCCGCTGCCCCCTTCCGCAGGTTAAAAGGCCGTCGATGGCCCGGATGCCCGTAACCAGGGGCTCGGTAATCCGGGCCCTTTTCAAGGGCTCGGGGGGCGACTGAAGCAGGTAGGTCTGGTCGGATACCTCCAGGGGGCCGAGGCCGTCGATGGGCCGGCAGAAGCCGTCCACCACCCGCCCCAGCAGACCCTCCCCGACGGGGACCGTAAAGAGCCGGTGGCCGGGCACGATGATGCTTCCGGGCCGAATCCCCTGCATCTCCCCGAAGGGCATCAGCACCAGCCGGCTCTCCCCGCCGTGCTCCCGGAAACCCACCACCTCGGCCGTCACCCGGTTTCCGGCCGGGGGCGAGTAGATGTGGCAGATCTCCCCCACCGGAAGGGAAAGGCCCACGGCCTCGATGCTCAGGCCGATAACCTGCACCACCCGCCCCTGCCGCCGGACGGGGGGCCCCTCCCGAAGGACTTCTAAATAGCGGCGCAGGTCCAGCCCCGTCACGGCCGGTACTCCAGCTCGTGGGCCTGCCGGAAGAGCCGGGCCACCTGCCGCAGCCGCTCGCTGGGGGCCGAATCGATAAGGGTGCTGGCCGTCTCCACCACGCAGCCCCCGACCTCGACCCGGGGGTCGGCCAGCACCCCCAGGTCGCCGTACCTTTCGGCAACCAGCGAACGGACAAAGTCGAAATCCTGCGGGTTTACCCGAATCCGGACAACGGTCGCCCCCTCCACCTCCCGCAAGGCCTCCGCCAGAAAGGCCGCCACCACGGCCTGCTCGTCGGCCTCAAGCCGGCGGGCCAGAATGTGCCCGGCCGCCGCCAGGGCCAGAACCAAAAGCTGCTCCTCGGCTTCCCGCAGAATCCGCCGGTGCTCCAGCCGGGCCGCCTCCACCAGCCGGCCCAGCCGCCCAAGATACTCCGCCTCTTCGGCCGCGGCGGCGCGCCTGCCCTCGGCCAGGCCCTGCTCAAAACCGGCCCGGTAAGCCTCGGCCCACACCCGCTCGGCCTCGGCCTGGGCCTCGGCCACGGCCGTCGGTTCGCGGTCGGCCGGGTCGGCGGTTTCGCCGGCCGGCGGCCCCGCCGGGATGAGCCGGGCCTGCCCGTCGACCCGGGGAAACTTGATAACCCGCTCAGACAAGGACGTCCTCCCCGCCCCGGGAGATGACGATCTCTTCGGCCTCATCCAGGCGGCGGATAATGGCCACGATCCGCTGCTGGGCCTCCTCCACCTGCCGGAGGCGCACCGGCCCCATCATCGAAATCTCCTCCCGGAGCATCTCGGCCGCCCGGCTGGAAAGGTTGCGGAAAACCTTCTCCCGCAGGGCCTCGGGGGCGCCCCTCAGGGCCATGGCCAGGTCCCGGGTGTCCACTTCCCTGAGCACCCTCTGCAGCGACCGGTCATCCAGCTGGATGATGTTGTCGAAGACGAACATCTTTTTGCGGACCTCGTTGGCGATGTCGGGAACGTCCTGGTCGAGCTGTTCGAGGACCGTCTTTTCGGTGCCCCGGTCCACGTAGGTTAAAATCCGCACCAGGGAATCGACCCCGCCCACTGCCGAATAATCCTTGGTCACCAGGGAGAGCTTGCGCCTCAGGACCGAAACCACCTGCTGGACCACCTCCGGCGGGGTTCGGCCCATGGTGGCGATCCTTTTGGCCACGTCGGCCTGAAGGTCGGGTTCTAAGGCCGAGAGGAGCTGGGAGGCCTGCCGGGGCGGAAGATGACACAGGATCAGGGCGATGGTCTGGGGGTGCTCGTGCTGGATGAAGTTTAAAAGCTGCTGGGGGTCCGCCTTGCGCAGAAACTCCAGCGGATAGCCCCCGCTCCGGGCCTCCAGCCTGGAGAGGAGCTCCTCGGCCTTCTGCCGGCCGAGGGCCCTTATCAGCATCTCCCGGGCGTAGGCGTCCCCGTAAACTACCACCTGGTTGCCCAGGGCCAGCTCGTGGGCCTGCTTCAACACCTCGTTGCGCACCTCGGCCGGAACCTGCCCCACCCGCATAAGCTCGGCGGCTAAAAGCTCCACCTGGTCCTCGGGCAGCGACTGCAGCACCCGGGCCGAAAGCTCCGGCCCCAGGCTCATCAGCAGGATGGCCGCCCGCTGGCGGCCGGTAAGCTGGGCTGCCGCCGCCGTCATTGCCTAATCCCTTACTGGGTGCTTTCCTCGTTCAGCCAGCCCTGAATCACCTGGGCGATAACCTCGGGCCGCTGGCGGGCGATGCCGGTAAGCTGTTCCACGTAGCCCGGGCCCAGCGGCACCGGCGGCTCTTCGGCCGGAAGCTCCGCCTCCTCCCTGGGGCCCAGGGAAGGCCCCGGCGGGGGGCCGGCGGCCGGCACCGGAACGGCGTAGTAAGTCCGGGTCCGGCGCAGCAGCAGGAACACCAGCAGAATCAGGGCCAGGGGAGCCACCACCAGGGCGGCCAGCCGGCCCAGGGCCAGGGTCCGCTCCAGGTCCGCCGGCGGGGCGGGCGCGGCCGTCTCCTCCGGCCGGGCCTGGAGGGGCAGGGCCGTCACCGTCAGCGTATCCCCCCGATTCGGGTCGATGCCGGCCGCGGCCGCCACCACCTGCCGCAGGCTATCAAGCTGGGCCGCCGGCACGGCCCCGGCGTCCACCACCACCCCGACGGAGAGGCGCCGGATTCCCCCCGGCGTCCGCACCACCCGCTCCACGCTCCGGGCGGCGTCGAAGGTGCTGTTCACCTCCCGCCGCTGGTATTCCGACTGGCCCTGACCGCCGGTCACCGCCGGGTAGGTGGGGACGTTGCTCTCCGCCCCCGGAACCCCGCCCGGAACGGTGCCGGTTCCCCGGAAGGTCTCGGTTACCTCCCGGGAAGCCCTGAGGGCCCCGCTGGGATTCCGGGGGTTTAAGGTCTCCACCTGGGCCTCGTACTGGTCGGTATCCAGCACGGCGCTCACCTGCACCACCGAATTTCCGGCCCCCACCAGCCGGTCCAGGACCGTCTGAACCTTCTGGGCAAGCTCCAGCTCCACAACCCGCCGCTGCTCCTCCAGCCGGGCGCCGGGGGCGGCGTGGGCGCCGGACCAGAGGAGCCGGCCGGTGTTGTCCACCACCGTGACGTTTTCGGGTTTTAACCCTTCGACCGCCCCGCTCACCAGGTAGGTGATGGCCCGCACCTGCTCATCCCCCAGCCGGGCGCCGGGCCGGAGCCGGAGCACCACCGAGGCGCTGGCCGGCTGGGACCGCTCGGTGAAGGGGCTCGGGCGGGGTAGCACCAGGTGCACCCGGGCTTGCTCGACCCCCTCCAGCCGGCCGATGGTGCGGGCCAGCTCCCCCTCCAGGGCCCGCTGGTAGTTGACCCGCTGGGCGAAGTCGGTGACGATGAGGCCCGGCTGGCTGAAAAGCTCCAGGCCCCAGCCGCCGTTCTGGGGCAGGCCGGCGGCGGCCAGCTGGAGGCGCACATCCGGGACCTGGGCCGCCGGCACCAGGATGGTGGCTCCGCCGTCGGCCAGCCGGTAGTTTACCCCCATCTCCCGGAGCTTGGCCGTTACGGCCGCGGCATCCGACTCGTTAAGGCCCCGGTAAAGGACGGCGTAGTCGGGGTTCTGAAGCCAGCTGACGATGGCCAGGGCCAGCGCCGCCCCGAGGCCCACCACGACGATGAGGCCGACCCGCCGCCCCGGGCTTAAAGAGGCCCACAGCTTAAGGGCGCCGTCCAGGTAGGCTTTAAACTGCCCCTGCCCCATCAAATCGGCATCCGCATGATCTCCTGGTAGGCCTCGACCACCTTATTGCGGACCTGCAGCGCCAGCTGAAGGCCGAGGCTTGCCCTTTCCAGGGCGAGCATCACCTCGTGGATATCAACCGCCTCCCCAGCGGCCAGGCCGGCCGCCAGCCGGTCGGCGTCCGCCTGGAGGGCCGAAAGCTTGGCGAGCAGGTCCGTAAAGAGCTTGCCGAAGTCCCCGGAGGCTTCGGGGGCCTGCGAAACCCCGGACAGCCGTGCCGCCCAGGGGGTCGCCGATATGCCCTGAATCTCCACGGCTTAAAACCTCAGCGGCCGAGGTCCAGGGCCCGCTGGGCCATCTGGCGCAGGGCATTAAGGGCCGCCACGTTCGCCTCGTAGGCCCGCACGGCGCTTAAAAGGTCCGTCACCTCGGTTACCAGGTTTATATCGGGCATGGTTACGAAGCCGTCGGGGTCGGCGTCGGGATGTTCGGGGTCGTAGACCCGGCGGAAGCGGCCCTCCGAAAGGACGGCCGGCACCTGCACCCCAACCCCGCCCGCCCCCGGCGGAACCCACGGGGCGAAGACCACCTTCTGCCGCCGGTAGGGTCCCCCCTCGGGGGTGCGGGTGGTCTCCAGGTTGGCAAGGTTGCTGGCGATGACGTCCAGCCTGAGGCGCTGGGCCGTGAGGGCCGACCCGCTGATCCGAAGGCTTTCCAGCAGGCCCATGGCTTCGCTTGCTCCGCTCAAAGGCTCCGCCTAGATCTTGGGGCTTAAAGACGTTTGCCGGAAAGGTCCATCTGGCCACCCGGACCTGGCCGGTTTTCCCGGTAAGGTCGGCCCCCCCTGCTTAACCCCCTCAATTTTGCCGATAGTAAAGACCGGGTGGCATGGGAAATCCGTACTATCCCGGCCGGTACCTCCGGCCCTGGTGATGCCCGGCTGCCCGGCGGTAATTTCGGTTCAGGGATGATCAGGCTTTCCCGGCTCGACGGTCAGGAGTTCGTCTTAAATGCCGACCTTATCGAGACCATCGAAACGACCCCGGATACGGTGATCGGCCTGGTGACCCACCGGAAGCTGGTGGTGCGGGAGTCGGCCGAGGAGGTGGTAAACCGGGTCATCGCCTACCGGCGGGCCATCGGGTGCCCCCTAAGTTGCGTCCGGCCGACGCTGGAGGCTGAAGCCTGATGGAGCTGGGGACGCCCATCGGCCTCGCCGTCGGCTTCGGGGCCCTGCTGGTTGCGGCCGTCCTGGAAGGGGGCGAAATCCACAGCTTCATCCAGGGGACGGCGGCCCTCATCGTCTTTGGGGGAACCTTCGGGGCCACCCTGGTAAGCTTCCCCTTAAACCGGGTGCTGGGCCTGCCCCGGCTCATCGCCGAGGCCTTTCTCGAATCCCACCGCCACGCCCCGGCCGAAATCGTTGAGGTCTTCGTCCAGCTCGCCCAGGTGGCCCGCCGGGAGGGGCTTCTGGCCCTCGAGGAGGAGGCCAACAAGCTCGGGGACCCCTTTTTAAAAAAGGGCCTGCTCCTGGTGGTGGACGGCATCGACGCCGAGGTGGTGGAAACGGTGCTCGCCACCGACATCCAGGCCCTTAAGGAGCGCCACGAGGCCGGCTACGGCATCCTGGAGGCGATGGGGGGCTACGCCCCCACCATGGGCATCATCGGCACGGTAATGGGCCTCATCCACGTCCTTTCGAGTCTGGAGGACCCCTCCAAGCTGGGGCCGGCCATCGCCGTCGCCTTCGTCGCCACCCTTTACGGGGTCTCGTCGGCCAACCTCCTCTGGCTGCCCCTGGCCACCAAGCTTAAGGCCAAAAGCAAGCACGAGGTCTTCCTGCGGGAGCTGGCCCTGCAGGGCCTGCTGGCCGTCCAGGCCGGGGACAACCCCCGCATCGTCCGGGAGAAGCTGGAGGCCTTCCTCGCCCCGAGCCACCGGGGCAAGGGGAGTGAGGGCGGCGCCCCCCAGGGTCAGCCCGCGGCGCCGAGGGCGGCCGGATGACGGGCCGAAGCCCCAAAGGGACGGCGACCGCCCCGGCCCTGCTGCGCCGGCCGGGGCGGGAGGGTGCCCAGGGCTCCCACGGGGCCAGCCACGAGCGCTGGCTTATAACCTATGCCGACCTTATAACCCTGCTCCTGGTCTTTTTCGTCGTCATGTACTCCATCTCGAAGGCCGACGAGGCCAAATTCGCCAAGCTCAACGCCTCCCTCCAGCGGGCCTTCAACGTCGTCGTCCTGGAGGGCTACGACCCCACCGCCCTGAGCGGCCGGCCCGGGGGCGCCAGCGGCAACTCCGTCATCGACGACTTCATCGCCATCCGGAACGACCTGGGCCAGCTGACCGTAAGCCGGCTGCCGGCTACGGGCGTCGACGTCCGGATCAACCGGGAGGGCATCCTCATCACCATCTCGGGGGCCCTCCTCTTTCCCTCGGGCCGGGCCGACCTCAGGCCCGAATCCCTGCCCGTCCTCGACCGCATCGCCCAGCACCTCCGCCGTCTGCCCAACGAGGTCCGGATTTCCGGCCACACCGACAACATTCCCCCCGACTCCCCCATTTACCCGACCAACTGGGAGCTTTCCACCGCCCGGGCCATCGCCGTCGCCCGCTACTTCGCCGAGGGCTGGGGCATCGCCCCGGCAAGGCTTGCGGCCGTCGGCTACGGCGAGTACCGCCCGGTGGCCGACAACTCCACCCGGGAGGGCCGCATGCGCAACCGCCGGGTTGAAATTCAGATCGTCTACCCCGAGCTTCAGGAGCTGAGATGAAGCCGATAAGCCGCCTCCTTCCCGTCATCCTGCTGGTGCCGGGGTTCGCCGCCGGCTTCATCCTGGGCCGTACGGCCGCCCTGCCCTTCCTCGACCCGGGCCTGGCCGGCGAGACCGGTCCCACCGGCCGGCCCCAGGAGAAGGGCGCGGTGATGTACTCCCTTAAGGAGCGCATTTTTAACCTGGCCGACCCCGGCGGGGGCCGCTACATCAAGCTGGAGGTGGTTATCGAGTTCGAAGACCCCAAAGCCGCCGGCCTTAAAGGCGAGGCCTACTTAAAGCACCAGGAAGAGTTTGCCAAGGAGCTTGCGCCCGTCAAGCCCCGCCTGGACGACGTCCTGCTTCGGGCCGTAAGCTCCCGGACAAGCCTGGAGCTTCTCCGGCCGGAAGGGAAGGAGGCCCTCCGGTCGGAGCTCAAAGAAAGGTTCGGACAGGTGGTCCATGAGGCGAAAATCCGGGATGTCCTTTTTGCCCAGTTCGTCATCCAGTAAGCCCAACGTAAAGCCGTACGACTTTCGGCGGCCGGATAAGTTCTCCAAGGAGCAACTCCGGGCCCTGGAGACGATGTTCAACACCTGGGCCCGGGTGGCGAGCCTCACCCTATCCTCCTACCTGCGGACCCCCGTCCAGAGCGGTAACATCGAGCTTACCCAGATCCTCTTTGACGAGTACGTTCAGGGCCTGCCGGAGCGGCCGATCATCGCCCTGCTCAGCCTGGCGCCCCTGCCCGGCACCGTGCTCCTGCAGCTGGATGTCGAGCTGGCCTTCGTCATCGTCGACCGCCTCCTGGGCGGCCCGGGTCAGGTTCCGGGCCACCTGCGGGAGCCCACCGAGATCGAGGACCGGCTCCTGCGGGAGCTCCTGGGCCAGCTGGTGGCCAACCTGCGGGAGGCCTGGCGAATCCTGGGCAATTTAAACCCCGCCCTTGAGGACGTTATCTACTCGGCCCAGCCCATCGTCCAGGTGGCCCTGGCCACCGACGCCTGCCTTAAGGGTCAGGTGGAGTTCAACCTTCTGGGCCGGCCCTGGCGGGTCATCTTCTGCGTGCCCTTCCCCGTCATCGAACCGGTGGCCCGCCAGCTCACCATCCGGATGCTTCTGGACGTCCGGCGGCGGGAGCCCGACCGGGGGGAGGGCCTGATTCGGCGGCGGCTGGAACAGACCCAGGTCGACCTGAAGGTGATTTTAGGGCGGGTAAACCTGAGCCTAAAAGACCTTATCGGCCTCGGGCCGGGGGACGTCATCCGCCTCGACCAGCCCATCGACCGCCCCCTGGAGCTGACGGTGGCCGGCCGGACCAGGTTTTTGGTTCGGCCGGGCCGGGTGGGCCGGCGCCTGGCGGCCCAGGTCGTGAAAGTCCTTTCGGAGGAGGAAGCGAAAAATGGCCCAAGAGACGCCGGAAGTCAGGCCGGCTGAATTCGCCGAGCTAAACCCCCAGGGTGCCGGGGCGGCGTCTTCGGCCCCGGGCGGCCTGGAGCTTCTGCTGGACATCCACCTGCCGGTGACCGTCGAGCTCGGCCGGGCCCGCCTCGCCATCCGGGAGATCCTCCAGCTCGGGCCGGGCTCGGTGATCCCCCTGGACCGGCTGGCCGGGGAGCCGGTGGACGTCCTGGTCAGCGGCACCCTGGTGGCCCGGGGGGAGGTGGTGGTCGTCGACGAAAACTTCGGGATCCGGATAAGCGAAATCGTCGCCAACCGGCCGGCCGACATTTTAGGCTGAATTTGGCCCGCCGAGCCGACCCAACCGCCCCGCTTAACCCCTCGGTTTCGGGGGTCCCCGGCCGGGCCGGGGACCCCCTCCCCCCTCGGCGGCCGGGAAGGTTGGCTGGTTGTGTGCCGGGGGGGGGAGAATGGCTTAAAATAAGGCGTGAAATAACCGCCATGGGTTCGCAGTTGCCGGTCATGACCCGCTCGCCGGCGGAGTATCTCGGGATACCGGTCGGCGAAGACCGGGTTCTGGCCGACTGGGCCCAGGTCGTCGACTATTTCCGCTACCTGGCCGGCGTCGCCCCCTGCGTCCGGGTGCGGGAGCTGGGCCGCTCGACGGAGGGCAACCCCTTTATCGTCGCCATAATCTCGTCGGAGCAGAACCTTAACCGCCTCGACCACTACCGCTGGATTCAGCAGCGGCTGGCCGACCCCCGGGGGCTGGACCCGGCCGACGCCGAACGGCTTATCGCCGAGGGCCGGGCCGTGGTCCTGATGACCTGCGGCATCCACGCCACCGAGGTCGGGGCGACCCAGATGTCCGTGGAGCTGGCCTACGAGCTGGCCACCGGGGCCGACCCCCGGACCCGGGAGGTCCTCGAAAACGTAATACTGCTCCTGGTCCCCTCCTTAAATCCCGACGGCCTCAACCTGGTCGCCGACTGGTACCGCCGAACCCTGGGCACCCCTTACGAGGGAACCAGCCCGCCGCAGCTCTATCACAAATACTGCGGCCACGACAACAACCGCGACTGGTTCATGTTCACCCAGGTGGAGACCCGCCTCACCGTGGAGCACCTACACAACGCCTGGCACCCCCACATCGTCTTCGACCTCCACCAGATGGCCGTAAACGGCCCCCGGATGTTCCTGCCGCCCTACATCGACCCCATCGACCCCAACGTCGACCCCATCCTCATCCAGGAGACCAACGCCCTCGGGATGGCCATGGCGGCCGAACTTACCGCCCAGGGCAAGGCCGGGGTGGTGACCAACGTCATCTTCGACGCCTGGTCCCCCTCCCGGGCCTACCAGCACTACCACGGGGGCGTCCGGATTTTGAGCGAGGCCGCCAGCTGCCGGATCGCCAGCCCGGTAACGGTAAAATTCGAAGAACTTACCGAGATTCTGGGCTTCGACCCGAAGGTCGCCACCTGGAACCACCCCCTGGTCTGGCCCGGGGGAACCTGGCGGCTCCGGGACGTGATGGACTATCAGAAGGTGGCCGCCTACGCCCTTTTAACCCACGCCGCCCGCAACCGGCGGGAATGGGTCCGAAACTTCTACCTGGTGGGCAGGCGGGCCGTCGAGCGCACCGAACCCCCCTACGCCTTCGTCATACCCCCCGACCAGCACGACCCGGTCCTGACCTTCGAGCTTTTAGAGATTTTAGAGTTTGCGCAGGTGGAGATTTACCGGGCCCGGGCGGCCTTTGAGGCCGACCGGACCACCTACCCGGCCGGCACCTGGGTCATCCCCCTGGCCCAGCCCTACGGGGCCTTTGCCAAAACGATGCTGGAGGCCCAGCGCTACCCGGACCTGCGCCAGTATCCGGGCGGCCCCCCGAAGCCGCCCTACGACCTGCCGGCCCACTCCCTCCCCCTTCAGCTCGGGGTGAACGTCGTCCGGGTGGAGGGGCCCTTCGAGGCCCAGCTCCAGCGGGTGGAGAAGGTTACCCGCCCGGTCGGTTGCATCAAGGGCGGGCCGGCGACCCGGGGCTACCTGCTGCCGGCGGCCGTAAAGGCCACCGCCCTGGCGGTCAACCGGCTGCTGGCCGCGGGCTTCCGGGTCTGGCGCACCCGCCGGCCCATCGTCGCGGACGGGGAGGAGCTTCCGCCCGGGACCTGGGTGGTGCTTCAGGCCCCGGGCCTGGAGCAGTTTCTGCCCCCCCTCATCTCCGAGGTCGGCCTCACCGTCCACACCCTGGAGGCCGCCCTGGACGTGGAGGGCTACGAGGTCCGTCCGCCCCGGCTCGGGGTTTACCGCTCCTGGCGGCCCACCACCGACGAGGGCTGGACCCGCTTCGTGCTGGAGCAGTACGGCTTTTCCTACCGGACCCTGCTGGACCAGGATATCCGGCGGGGCCGGCTCCGCAACGACTTCGACGCCATCATCCTCCCCTCCCAGTCGGCCCGGGGGATCCTTCAGGGCAACTCCCCCCGGGAGTACCCGCCCGAATACTGCGGCGGCCTCGGGGAGCCGGGGATGGCGGCCCTGCGGGACTTCGTGGCCGCCGGGGGAACCCTCATCGCCCTGGACCGGGCCTGCGACGCCGTCATCCAGGCCCTCTGGCTCCCGGTCAGAAACGTCCTTCAGGGGGTCAAGCCCGACCGGTTCTACTGCCCCGGGTCCATTTTGCGGATCCTGGTGGACCCGACCCACCCGGTGGCCTACGGCTACCGGCGGGAGGAGGCCGGAATGTTCGTCAACAGCCCGGCCTTCGAGGTCCAGCAGGGAACGGTCGTGGCCCACTACCCCTTCGCCAACCCCCTCCTGGCCGGCTGGGTCCTGGGCCCCGAACACCTCTACAACCGGGCCGCCATCGTCGAGGTCCCCCTGGGCAAGGGCCGGGTAATCCTCCTGGGCCTGCCGGTCCAGTTCCGGGCCCAGGCCCGGGGGACGTATAATTTTCTGTTCAACAGCATCTACCGGTCGACATCGCTACCGGCCGTCATCCACTGATGGAGCAGCCCCCGGGCCCCCCGTCGCCCCGCCCGCCGACGGGCGCGCCGCTGGCCGAGCACGAGCTTATCATGCTCTTCGACCGGCAGGGCCGCCGCTACCCCGTCCGGCTTAAGGCCGGGGGCCGCTTCGACTTCGCCCGGGGCAGCGTCCCCCACGACCGCATCATCGGCCGGCCGGAAGGGGCCGTCGTCTACTCCTCCGCGGGCGAGCCCCTGGTGGCCGTCCGGCCCCGGCTGGCCGACTACGTGCTAAAGATGCCCCGGCGCACCCAGATCATCTACCCCAAGGACCTCGGGCCCATCCTGGTCTGGGCCGACATCTTCCCCGGGGCCCGGGTCCTTGAGGCCGGGATCGGCTCCGGGGCCCTGACCCTGGCCCTTTTACGGGCGGTGGGACCTTCCGGCCTGGTGGTGGCCTACGAGACCCGGCCCGAATTTTTAAACCTGGCCCTGCGCAACATCGGCGACTTTTTGGGCACACCCCCGAACCTGGTCACCCGCCTGGCCAACGTCTACGAAGGGATCGAAGAGACCGACTTAGACCGGGTCCTGCTGGACGTGCCGGAGCCCTGGCGGGCCATTCCCCACGCCGCCCGGGCCCTCCGGCCCGGGGGCATAATCATGGTCTACCTGCCCACCACTATCCAGGTCCACCAGGCCGTGATGGCCCTGGTGGAACACCCCGACTTCGGCCTCATCGAGGCCTTCGAAACCCTGCACCGGCCCTGGGACGTAAGCGCCGTGAGCATGCGGCCGGCCCACCGGATGGTGGCCCACACCGGGTTTATCATCATCGCCCGGCGGGTGGTCGGGCCGATCCCCGACAAGCGGGGCACCCTGCCGGCCGAACCCCCTTAAAAGACCCGTCTTTACAAAACTCTTGCCAAACTTTTACCGAATTCTTACCAAAGGCCGGGGCGTGGGGGCTAATATTTTTGTGGAACAAAAAGATAAGGCTAGAAAAACCAGCGCCTGGGTCCTTCTGAGGTTTGCCTGCCCTCCTTTCACTCCGGGCCCCAGCGTCCCCACTCCTCTGCGCCACCGGTCCCGACCGGGGACCGGTGGTTTTTTTATCAAGCCGCCGGAGCTTAACAATCCGGACCGGGGCTTTCCGCAGGCAACCGCCCGGCCGGGGCTTACGGCCGTGCGCCTTTACAACCAGGCGACATACCACGGACAACCGGAAAGCCCTGGCCGGTCCGCGGCTCATTTCGGGTGGATAGGGAGGCCGGGGTATAGGGGTATATAAATATTGGGCTGGTGCTTCGGCGCCCCAAGCCTTGACTTGGGGGCGGGCAGCCGGTATCTTTTGCTCGGAGTCTGCAGGAGCCCGGGCTTTGGACCGCAAAATCGGGATAGTCTTCCAGCCCAAGGTCCCCAACGCCGCCCACTGGGCCGCCGTCGTCCGGGACCGCCTGGCCGAGCTCGGCCTCGAGGCCTGGGTCGCCGACGTTACCGCCCCCCCATCCCCCCTTAAGGCCGAGCTGGTCATCACCCTGGGGGGCGACGGCACCATCCTGGCGGTAGCCCGGCTGGCCGCACCCCTGGGGGTCCCCATCCTGCCGGTCAACCTCGGCCGCCTCGGCTTCATGGCCGAGTTCGGCCCCCACCAGCTCCTGGAACGGCTGCCCGAACTCCTTCGGGGTGACGGTTGGGTGGAGCGGCGTCGGCTCCTGGCCGCAACCCTTACCCGGTCGGGGGCGGCCGTCCGGGAGCTTCTGGCCTTAAACGACATCGTCATCAGCCGGGGCGGTGTGGCCCGGGTCATCCGGGTCCGCACCCACGTGGACGGAGCCTATCTGACCACCTACGTCGGCGACGGGGTTATCGTCGCCACCGCCACCGGCAGCACCGCCTACGCCCTGGCCGCCGGCGGCCCCATCCTCCACCCGGAGCTGACCGACCTGCTCATCACCCCGATAAACCCCCACCTCTCCTTCGACCGGACCCTGGTCGTGCCGGGGGCGGCTAAAATTGAAATGGAGGCCATCGCCGACCACCAGCCCTTTCTGGTCGTCGACGGCCAGGAGCACCTGCCCCTCGAGCCCGGGGACCTGGTCGGCGCAACCTTAAGCCCCTACGCCGCAAGCCTTTTGCGCTGGCAGCCCCGAAACTACTTTTACGGCTCGCTGATGCGGCGGCTGCGGGGTCGGGATTCGGAGCTTTAAAAGCTAAGGCGATGCTACTGGAACTGCGCATCCGGGATTTTGCCATCATCGACCGGCTGGACTTAGAGTTCGGCCCCGGCCTCACCCTGCTCACCGGCGAAACCGGGGCCGGAAAAAGCATCATCATCGACGCCCTCGCCCTGGTCCTGGGCGACCGGGCCGACCCGGCCCTGGTCCGGGCCGGCGCCCCCCAGGCCGCCGTCGAGGCCGTCTTCGACCTGAACGGCGCCCCGCCCGAAATTGCCCGGCGGCTGGCCGAACTCGGCTTCGAGGCCGAAGACGGCCTGCTCATCCTGCGCCGGGAGGTTCAGACCGGGGGCCGCAGCCTGGGCCGCCTCAACGGCCGGACGGTCCCGGCCTCGGTCCTTCAGCAGGTCGGCCGCCGCCTCGTCGACATCCACGGCCAGACCGAAAACCTCTCCCTCCTGCGGCCGGCCGAACAGCTGGAGCTCCTCGACCGCTACGGCGGCCTGGAACCGGCCCGCCGGGAATTTGCCGGCCTCGTCCAGCGCTACCGGCGGCTCCGGGCCGAAATCGACGGCCTGCGCCAGACCCTGGCCGACCGGGACCGGCGGCTGGAGCTTTTAGGGTTCCAGGTCAACGAGATCCGGTCGGCCAGGCTCCAGCCCGGGGAGGAGGAGCGGCTGAGCGAGGAGCACCGGCGGCTGAGCAACGCCGAGGAGGTCCGCCGGCGGGCCGAGGCCGCCTACGCCGCCCTCCGCCAGGGCCGGCCCGGCCGCCCCCCAGCCCTGGACCTGCTGGCCGAGGCCGCCCTGGAGCTTAAGGCCCTGGTTGAATTCGACCGGGGGCTGGAGGCTTACCTTTCGGAGCTTACGGACGTTGCCGAGCGGCTGGCCGACCTGGCCCGGGCCCTCCGGGCCTACGCCGAAGGCGTCGAGGCCGACCCGGCCCGGCTGGCCGAGGTGGAGGAGCGGCTTAAGCTTATCGACCGGCTCAAGCGCAAATACGGCCCGACGGTGGCCGACATCCTGGCCTACGCCGAGAAGGCCGAGGCCGAGCTGGCGCAGACCCTCACCGGGGAAGAACGACTGGCCGAACTGGAGGCCGAGCTGGCCGAGCTTCGGGCCGAGCTGGGCCGCCGGGCCGGGGAGCTTTCCCGGCGCCGTCGGGAGGCGGCCCGGCGGCTGGAGGCGGCGGTGGGTTCGGAGCTTGCAGCCTTAAAACTGGGCCACACCCGCTTCCAGGTGGGCTTTGGGACCGACCCTGCCCCCGCAGGCGAGGGCCTCCCCGTCGAGGGGGGCGCGGCCGCCTTCGACCCCACCGGCATCGACCGGGTCGAATTTCTGGTGGCCACCAACCCGGGCGAGCCCCTCCGCCCCCTGGCCAGGGTTGCCAGCGGCGGGGAGACCGCCCGGCTGATGCTGGCCCTTAAGGTCGTCCTGGCCGAGGCCGACCCGGTGCCCACCCTGGTCTTCGACGAGGTCGACGTCGGGGTTGGGGGCCGCAGCGGGCAGGTGGTGGGCGAGACCCTCTGGCGGCTCGGCCGCCACCACCAGGTCCTGTGCGTCACCCACCTGCCCCAGGTGGCCGCCTTCGCCGACGACCACCTGGCCGTGGGCAAAGAGCTTGCCCAGGGCCGGGCGGTGGTGCGGGTCCGGCGGCTCGCCGAGGCCGAGCGGGTGGCCGAGCTTGCCGCCATGCTCGGGGGCGATACGGCGGTCAACCGCCGCAGTGCCGGGGAACTGCTCGCCCTCGCCCGGGAGTATAAAGAGCGGCTGGCCGGGGCCGGCCGGACCGCCCACCAGCTCCCCCTCAGCCGTTAAGGGGAACGTCTTCCAGCCGGAGGGAGAAGAGCCGGCTTACGCCTTCGGGGGTCAGGCTCAGGCCGAAGAGGGCCCCGGCCCGCTCCATGGTGGGCCGGCTGTGGGTGACCACCACGAACTGGGTCCGGTCGGCAAACTCCCCAAGGAGCCGGGCGAACTTCTCCAGCCGGGCCTCATCCAGGGCGGCGTCGGCCTCATCCAGCAGGCAGAGGGGGGTTGGGCCCAGCCCCAGGAAGGCCAGCACCAGGGCGAGGGTAACCAGTGTCCGCTCGCCCCCGGAGAGGGCCCCCGGACCGTCGACCCGACGGCCGGGAAGCCTTACCGCCAGCTCCAGGCCGGACCGCTCGTCCGAAGGGTCGTCGGTCAGGGTCAGCCGACCCGAGCCGCCCCCAAAAAGCTCCCGGACCATCCGGTCGAACCCGGCCGAAAGCTCCCGCACCAGCCGCCGGAAGCGGCCGTCCAGCTCGGCCTCCAGCCGCCGGACCCCCCGCAGCAGCTCGGCCCGGGCCGCCTCGGCGTCGGCGATTTCGGCCTCTAACCTTTCGACTTCGGCCCGCTCCCGTTCGTATTCGGCCTCGGCCAGGGGATTTACCGGACCCAACTGCTTTAGCTCGGCCTCAACCCGCCGCAGCTCCCGCCCCAGCCCGGCCGGGTCCCCCTCGGGCAACCCCGTCAGCCCGACGAGCTTCTCCGGGTCGAAGCCCTCGGCCCCCAGCCGACCGGCCAGCTCGGCCAGGGCCTCCCGGGCCGCCCGAACCTTGGCCTCGGCTTCGGCCGCCAGCCGGGTCCGGGCCTCCAGCCCCCGGCGGGCCTCTACCAGCTCTCGGTCAAGGCCGTCCAGGGCCCGCCGCCAATTTTCGGCTTCCGACCGGGCCCGGGCGAGGGCCTCCCGCCGCCTCTCCACTTCGGCCGCAAGCTCCGGAATCTTTAAGTTAAGGTCCCCAAGCTCGGCCTCAAGGCGGGAAAGTTCGGCGGCCAGGCCCTGGCGGGCCCCGGTAAGCTCGGCCCGGCGGCCTTCGAGGGTCTTGAGCCGCCCTTGAAGCTCCTGGGTCCGGCCGAGGGCGGCCCGCCGCCCCTCCCGGAGACGGTTAAGCCGGGCCTCGGCCGCCCCCAGCGCCCGGCGAACCCGGCCGGCCACCTCCCGGGCCCGGGCCGCCCGCCGGGCCGCCTCCAGGGGTTCGGCCTGCCCGGAAGGCCAGGCCGGGGCCGAAAGCCCGGCCCGAACCTTTCGGAGTTCGGCCCGCAGCCTGCTAACCTCCCCCAGCAGCCGGCGCCGGTCGGTCAGAAGCCGCCCCCGGCGGGCCCGGGCGGCCTCCGCCTCGGCCCGGGCCTGGGCCAACCGGCCCCGGGCCCGGGCCAGCTCGGCCCCCACGGCCTTAAGCCGGGCCGCAAGCTCCCCGATTTCGGCCGAGACCCGGGCGGCCTCCTCATCCAGGGCCTTAAGCTCGGCTTCCAAACGCCGGACCTCCCCGACCAGGGCCCGCCGCCGGGCCTCGGCTTCGACGGCCCGCCCATCCCCGGCCGGAAGGACCAGCCCGTTGGGATGCCAGAGAACGCCCCGGACCCAGAGGACCCGGCCGGGCCAGAGGCCCTCCCGCCAGACCTGCCAGGCCACCGCCGCCGAATCCACCACCAGCACATCCCCCAGCAGCCCCTCCAGCCAGGGGCGGTCGTCCTCGGCCGCCTCGATGAGGTCGACCAGGCGGCCCAGAATCCCGGCCCGGGCCGGGGGCTCCGGCCAGGCCGGGGGCCCGGCCGGCCGGGGAATCACCAGGGGCCCGGCGGGGGTCTGGCCGTCGTCCGGCGGGTTGAAGACGACCCGGGCCTCGGCGGCCGGACCCAGGGCCAGCCCCAGGCCGGCCGTAAGCTCGGCCGGCCACCGGATCCGGCCCAGCAGGCGGCCGTCGCCGGCCCCTTCGGCCCGCCCACCCAGGGCCTTTAAGGCGGCCCGCTGCCGCCCCAGCTCGGCCTCCAGGTGCTGACGGCGGCGCTTAAGCTCCCCCAGGCCGGCCCGGGCCGCCCCGAGTTTTTCGTTAAGCTCGGCTTCGGCCGCCTCCAGCTCACCAACCGTGGCGGCCAGCCGGTCCGGGTCGGCCCCGGCGGCCGGGTCCGCCCCCAGGCTCAGCAGGCCGGCCCGGACCTCGGCCAGGGAGCGGCGGGCGGCCTCGAGGCGGGCCGAAAGGTCGGCCTCGGCCCGGCGGAGGCGGGCCTCCCGGGCGGCCAGCTCCTCGGCCCGGCGGCGGGCTTCGGCGGCCGCGGCGGTCAGCTCCTCGGCCCGGGCCGCAATTCGGGGTAGCCACCCCCGGAGCCGACCCACCCGGGCCTCCCAGGCCGCCAGCTCCCGGTCGAAGGCCCTAAGTTCGGCCTCGGCCCGGCCAAGCTCGTCCGCCAGCCGGCGGCCCTCGGCGTCCCCGGCGGCCTGGGCCTGCTCCAGCTCGGCCAGCCGGGCCCGGCCCCGCCCCAGCCGGTCCGCGAGGTCCTCCCGCCGGCGGAGGGCCCGGCCCAGCTCGGCCTCGGCGGCCTCCAGGGCCTCCCGGGCCTGCCGGACCCCGAGCTCGGCCTGCTCGGCCCGGGCCTTGAGCTCCCGGCCCCGGGCCTCCAGGTCGGCCAGCCCCCTGCCGGCGGCCTCCAGGGAGGCCCGGGCCGATTCCAGGGCGGCCTCGGCCTCCCGGACCCGCCGGTGCCGCTCCAGCCATTCCTGCCGCCGAATGGCCGCCAGCAGGGCGGTCCGGGTGGACTCTAAGCTTTGCCAGGCCCGCCAGGCCTCGGCCTGCCGGCCCAAAGCCTCCAGGCGGGGCCGGCGCTCGGCCAGCCGGTCCTTCAGCCGGGCAAGGTCGGCGGCGGCCGTCTCCAGGTGGGCGGCGGCCTCGGCCAGCTCCTGCCGGTAAAAGGCCAGCCCCACCGAGGCTTCCAGAAGCTGGCGCCGCTCCACCGGCCGCAGGCTGAGCCAGCGGTCGGCGGCCCCCTGGGTCACCAGCCAGGGGCCGTCGGGGCCGAGGCCGTGGGCGGCCAGGGCCTCCAGGTAGTCCCGCTGGCGAACCGGCCGGCCGTTCACCAGGTATTCGTGGTCGCCGGAGCGGTGGACCCGGCGGCAGAAGACCGCCTCCTCGCCCCCGGCGTCGGCCAGGGTGATTTCCACCTCCGCCAGCCCGGCCGGGGCCCGGCCGGGGCCGCCGGCAAAAACGGCCTCCTCCCAGCGGCCGAGGCGGAGCCGGCGGGGATTGGTCTCCCCCAGGGCGAACCGGACCGCCTCCACCAGGTTGCTCTTGCCCGAGCCGTTCGGCCCGACCAGGGCCACCACCGGGGCGACCAGCTCCACCTCCGTCGGGTCGGCGAAGGTCTTAAAGCCCCGCAGGCGCAGGCGGCGAAGCCGGAAAGGGCTGCCCATCCGGCAGGTCAGGGGGAATCGGCCTCAAGACGGGCCAGGGCGGCCCTGGCCGCCTCCTGCTCGGCGGCCTGCTTCGAATCGCCCTGGCCGGTGGCCAGCACCCGGTCGCCGAGGCGGACTTCCACGGTGAACTTGCGCCGGTGGCTGGGGCCCGACTGGTGGACGGTAACGTAGGAGGGGGTAACCTGCCAGCGGGCCTGGGCGACCTCCTGGAGCCGGGTTTTGGGGTCGAGCACCTCGTCGGGGTCCCGCAACTTCGCCAGCTCCCGCCCGACGAAGGGCAGGAGGACCCGGCGGACGGCCTCGAGGCCGCCGTCCAGGTAGACGGCCCCCAGGACGGCCTCGAAGGCCGAGGCCAGGCTGGAGGGCCGGCTGCGGCCGCCGGTTTGCTCCTCCCCCCGGCTCAGGAGAAGGTCCGCGCCCAGGTCAAGCTCCCGGGCCCAGCGGGCCAGGGTTTCCGTCCGCACCAGCCAGGCCCGGAGGCGGGTAAGCTTGCCCTCGGGCAGGTCGGGGAAGCGGCGGAAGAGGGTCTCGGCGACGACCAGGCTTAATACCACGTCCCCCAGAAACTCGAGCCGCTCGTTGTCGGGCAGGTCGAAGCCCGGATTTTCGTTCAGATAGGAACGGTGGACGAGGGCCTGACGGAGCAGGTCCGGGTTGTTGAAACGATAGCCGAGGCGGTCTTCAACCGGCGGCCGTGGCGCCCTCTTCGACCGGTGCGACCTCGGCAAACCCATAATAGTCGTCGGCCCTGATGATGCGCTCCAGCACCTCGGGGGAGAGGACCCGGACCTTCTCGGCAACCCCAGGCCAGGCCTCCAGCTCCTGCCGGATTTCGTCGACGGTCAGGGGCCGGTTGCCGTTGGCGAGAAAGACCCTGAAGATCGCCTCCAGCAGGGGCGTGTTGGGCGGGATGAAATCGTCCAGCCGGCTGCAGTGGGTAAGAAAACACTCGAAGGGGTCCTCACCGTAGCGGACCTTAACCGTCTGGAAGACGACCCGCCCGCTCTGGGGGTCGACGGTCGGGCGCCGCTCCTCGACCTCCTCGCCGATCCGCTCCAGACACTCCGGGCAGATCCGGCTCCGGACAAAGACTTTAAAATCCCGATTCTGCTGCTGGAACCTGTCTAAATCGATGAAAAAGCGGGGTTCGGCAACCTCAGCCATTCCGAGAATAAAGTATAGCGCCGCCCCGGCCGGGCTGCCACCCCCTTGACATCAATAGAACATTTGAGCTATTAATTAGGCGACCGGTTCCCCCCTTTTCGGGGGGCCGTAAGCGAAGCAAAGCAATTTTTAAGGGGGTACCCATGGCCGAGTCCGTCGAAGCCCTGGTCCGGTTGGCCCAGCAGGGCGACCGCCGGGCCCTCCAGCTTCTCCTGGAGCGTTACCGGCCCCTCCTGGGCCGGGCGGTTGGGGAGGTGGGCCGCCTTGCCGGCCGGTCGGCCGGCCCGGTGGAGCGGGCCGACCTCTTCCAGGAGGGAGTTCGGATTCTCATCGAGCTTATTCGGGCTTACGACCCGGGTCGGGGGGTGGGGTTAAATTATTATTTACAGCGCCACCTGCGTTGGCGCCTTTACAACTTCCTGCGTCGGGAGCGCTGGCGGCTGGGCCGGGAGGTTCCCCTCGCTGAGGGGGACGCCGACCTGGTCGACCCGGCCGCCGACCCCCAGGCCGAGGGGGTATCCCCCCGCCTCGAGCGGGCCTTAAAGAAGCTTTCCCGAAAACAGCGCTGGGTCCTCTTTTTAACCTACTGGCAGGACCGCTCCGTCGAGGAGATCGCCCGGATTTTAAAGGTCAAGCCCCGGGCGGTCTGGGCCCTCCGCCGGCGGGCCGAAGACCGGCTCCGCTCCGTGCTGGACGCCCCCGACGGCCCCTGACCGGCCCCTGGACGTCGGCCGACCCCGAAGCCTATACTGCCCTGCGGGGGGTCTCCTGATGGAACCGCAGGCCGTCTGGTTCCTCTTTGACCCGGAAAACCGGCCCCTGGGGCAGACCATGCGGACCGGGCCCGAGACGGTGCCCGCCGTCGGGGCCGTCATAACCGACGGCAAGGGCTGGAAGCGGGCCGAAGTAATCGCCTTTACCGAGCTGGCCGCCGCCTGCGGCTTTCGCCGCTTCCGGGTTACCGTTCGGGTGGTCGAGTAATTAAAGGCCCTCGACCAGGGTAAAGTAGGCGGCCGCCAGATAAGCCTTCGGCCGCACCGCCAGGTCCCGGACCGCAAAGTTTTCGTCGACCCCGTGGACGCCCGGCCGGTAGGTTTCGCTTTCCGGGTGGATGGGGGCAAACCCGTAGGCCGCAACCCCCAGGGGCCGGACCCACTGGGAGTCCGTAAACCCCGCCGTGAGGGCCGGGATAAGCCGCAGGTCTTCCCGGCCGGTGGCCGCGGCCAGGGCCGGCCGGAGGGCCTCGGTGAAGGCCGTGCCGAACGGCGACTGGGTCGACCGGGCCCAGGTCTCGACCTCGAAACTCACCCCCTCGATGCCGGCCAGGGCCTTCTCCAGCTCGGCCCGGACGTAGCTTTCGTCCTGCCCGGGCAGGGTCCGGACGTCACATTTTAAGACGGCCGTGGCCGGGATGCTGTTGGACTTAACCCCGGCCTGAAGCACCGTCGGGGTGAGGGTCATTCGGGAGAGGGCCCGAAGGAGGGAAGAAAACTGGGGGTCCACCTCCCGGACCCGGGCCAGGGTATCTTCTAAGGTTTCGGGGGTGGGTCGGCCGAGGCCCTCGTCCAGTTCGTGCAAATAGTCGAAGACGGGGGATGAAAGGTCGACCTGGGGCCGGTAATTTTCGATGGCGCCGAGCACCCGGCCGGCTTTAAGCAGGGCGTTATCCGCATCCCAGGGCCTGGAGGCGTGGCCGCTCCGGCCCCGGATGGTGATGGTCACCTCGACCCGGCCCTTTTCACCCACCCCCAGCTCGTAAACCAGGCCCCGCCGGCCCCTTACGGGGTAGCCGCCCCCCTCATTGAGGGCGTAGTCGGCCCGGACCTCCTCGGGGGCGTTCCGGGCGAGCCAGCCGTAGCCGTAAAACCCGCCCGACTCCTCGTCGGCGGTGGCCGTGTAAATTAAGTCGCCTTTAAGCTTAAGGCCGGAGCGCTTTAAGAGCACCGCGGTGACCACCGCCTTGGCGTCGTCGCTTCCCCGGCCCCAGGTCCGGCCCTCGGCCAGGACGGCCCCGAAGGGCGGGTAGCGCCAGCGGGCCGGGTCCTCCACCGGCACCACATCCAGGTGGCTCATCAAGAGCAGGCTTGGGCCGGAGCCGTCCCCTTTAAGCCGGGCGATAAGGTTGCCCCGACCCGGGGCTGATTCCAGGATTTTGGCCCCGATCCCCTCCGCCCCCAGCCGGTCCCGGATGTATTCGCAGCAGGCCGTCTCGTTGCCGGTGGGCATCTGCCCCGTATTGACCGTCGGGATCCGGACGATATCCTGGTGGAAGCGGACCAGCTCGTCGACGGCCGCGTCCACCTGTTCAAGAAGCCTTTCAAGCTCCGACATTCTGGGCCCCCTACCTGGCGGATTCGAAGGCCCGGTACTGGAGGGCCTCGGCCACGTGGGCCGGGCCGACTTCCGCCGAGCCGGCCAGGTCGGCGATGGTCCGGGCCACCTTCAGGGTCCGGTGGAAGGCCCGGGCCGAGAGCTGGAACCGGCCCATCGCCGCCCGCATAAGATTATGGGCCTCCGGCCCCAGGGCGCAAAAGCGCCGCACCTCCCCCGGGCCCATCTCGGCGTTGACGGTCAGGGGGGTTCCGGCGAAGCGGCGGCGCTGGATTTCCCGGGCGGCCGTAACCCGGGCCTTAACCGCGGCCGACGGCTCGGCCGCCTCCGGGGCCGTAAGCTTGGCGTACTCGATGCGGGGCACTTCTACCCGGATGTCGACCCGGTCCAGGAGGGGTCCCGAAAGGCGCCGCTGGTAGCGGGCCACCGCCGAGGGCGGGCAGAGGCACGGCTTAAAGGGGTCGCCCGCAAACCCGCAGGGGCACGGATTCATCGAACCGACCAGGATAAAGTTGGCCGGGAAGACCAGGCTTCCCTGGGCCCGGCTGATCACCACCTGCCGGTCCTCGAGGGGCTGGCGCAGGAGCTCTAAATTATGGGTCCCAAATTCCGGCATCTCGTCCAGGAAGAGCACACCCCGGTGGGCCAGGCTTATCTCCCCGGGCCGGGGCCACCGGCCGCCGCCCACCAGCCCGGCCGTGCTGATGGTGTGGTGGGGCGCCCGGAAGGGCCGGACCCGGATAAGGGGCGACTCGGCCGGAAGCAGGCCGGCAACGCTGTAAATCTGGGTGACCTCCAGGGCCTCTTCGAAGGTCAGTTCCGGCAGGATTCCCGGCAGGGCCTTGGCCAGCAAGGTCTTACCCGTCCCCGGCGGCCCCACCAGGAGCAGGTTGTGGCCGCCGACGGCCGCCACCTCCAGGGCCCGCTTGGCGTGCTCCAGCCCCCGGACGTCGGCCAGGTCCACCTCGGGGGGCGGGGGCAGGAAGAGGCCGCCCTCCGCCGGCCGGCAGGGGGCAATGGGCTGCTCCCCGGCCAGGTGTCGGGCCAGGGCCTGAAGGCTCGTTACCGGCCGGACTTCCAGGGCCGAAATGAGGGCGGCCTCCCGGGCGTTAGGCTCGGGGACGAAAACTTCTTTAAAGCCCCGGTCCCGGGCCAGGGCGGCCATGGGCAGCACCCCGTGGGTCGGGCGGATCTCCCCCTCAAGGCTTAATTCGCCCAGGTAAAGGCCCCGGTCGCCCACGCCGTCCACCTGCCCCGACGCCCCCAGGATGCCCAGGGCAATGGGCAGGTCGTAGGCGGGGCCCTCCTTCCGGAGGTCCCCCGGGGCCAGGTTTACGGTGATCCGCCGCTGGGGAAACTCGAAGCCGGAGTTGCGGATGGCCGAGCGGACCCGCTCCCGGGCCTCCTGGACGGCCGCATCCGGCAGGCCGACGATGTTAAAGGCCGGCAGGCCCGGCGAAATATCCACCTCCACCTCGACCAGAACCCCCTGAAGGCCGACGGTGGCGGCGGTATACACCCTGGCCGGCATCGCCCTTCAGTCTAGCATAAGGCCGATCCGGCCGACAACCGCCCGCCAGGATGGGCGGGTTACTGCTTGGGGGTTTCGGCCTCCGGCCCCTTGTAGGTCAGCACCCGGCCCCAGGTGCTCATGGTGCCCCAGATCCCGGAGCGCAGGCACTCCAGCTCCACGATCTGGGAGTGGTCGACAAAGAGGTTGACTTCCGGCCCGAAGTTTTTAATATACCAGCTGAAGACGGCCGGGTCGGCGGCCTCGAACATCAGGTGCTCCAGGCCGATGCCGTCGATGAGCCTGGCCACGATGTCGGTTCGCCACTGCCGGACGCTTTCGGTTATCCCCTCCGACTCGACCATGATGAGCTCGACCCCCAGGTCCAGGTACCGTTTGGCCATCCGGATGGCCACCATCGGGTCCATAACCCCCTCGGCGGCCAGCTCCTCGGCGGCGGTGGCCCCGCCGGCCCCGAACTGAACCCCCACCTCCGGCTTGACCTTCAGGCCGAACTGCATCACCCGCTCGGCCAGCCGCACCAGGTCGTCTTCGGGGATGGTGATAAAGCCCCGGGAGATTTCGACGATATCGAACCCGAGCATCCGGCACTCTTCTAAGTACTGGTCCACCAGATCGGGGCCGTAGCGGAGGACCGTCTCGATAAAGCCCCCGGTGGAGACCCGGACGTCGTACTCGTGGCAGAGGTCGATGATCTCCTTTACGGCCCGGCGGGGCATCAGGGCAAAGGAGCCGCCGGCAAACTTTAAAATATCCACGTATTCGCCGACGGTCGAAAGGATGTCTTCCAGGTACCGGCGGCCCATGGGGGTATAATACGGCCCCCGGATCTCGGTTATGCCCCGGGTGCGGGGCTTGCGCTGGCGGCGGTTAACGGGGATAAACTCGCAACAGCGGCCGGAAAGCCTTAGGTCCACGGGCAAAACCTCCCCTTTAAAGATGGCCACACCAGGAGCTTAACACGGCCCGAACCCCAAGATACAACCAAAGACCATAAGGCTTTGTCGGTGCGCACGGCCGTGCGCCCCCTCTGCTGGCAACATAAACCGCCGTGGGACAGGCCCGGAAGGCCTGCCCCACGGCCTATTCGGCAAAACTAGTGGGTTAATCCTGAACGGTGAGCTGGCCGACCATGCCGGCCTCGGCGTGGCCCGGTTCGATGCACTCAATCTTAAAAGTCCCGGTCCGCTGGGGGGTGAACCTGACCGTGGCCGACTGCCCCGGCTGAATCTTGGGGCTCTTAACGTTCAGGTCCGGAACGACCCAGTCGTGGACGACGGTGCCCCGGTTCTGGATGGTTACCACAACCTCCTGGCCCCGCTTAACGGTCAGGTTGGCCGGCTCGAACTTAAACTCCGTCGCCGTCACCGTAAGGCCGCCACCCCCACCACCCCCGCCGCCCGGGGCGCAGGCCGAAATCAGGAGCGGCAACACCACCAGCACCGCCGCCACCAGCAGGGGAATACGCACACGCATGCCAAACCTCCCTTAAGTGATAATTTTCACAATTAATTTTAGCACCGGCCCTTTCCCTTTGGCTTCCGCCCTCACCTTCCTTTCTAGCGGCCCTGCAAGGACCGGATGAAGGCTACCAGGGCCCAGCGGTCCGATTCGGAGATCAAATTGCGCCAGGGGGGCATGTAGCGGGTTCCGTCCCGCTCGACCCCGTTGGTAATGTACCAGAAGAGCTCGCCGTCGGTCCGGCCCAGGACCGGCTCGGCCGTAAGGTCCGCCGGCAGGGGCTTCTGGGCGGCCCGGAAGTAGGCGGCGATGATGCCGTTGCCCTTGCCCTGCTCCCCGTGGCAGGCCGCGCAGTTAACCAGAAAGACCTGCCGGCCCCGGTCCACCGTCTGCTGGGTCCGGGGCAGGGGGTTGGTCAAGTTCCGGGCCTGCTCCAGGGTGTAGTCCACCTCCCGGCCGGTTATGGGAACCGCCCCCGGCGGCGGGCTCAGCCGGGGCGGCTCCTGCCGCTTGTAGCTCCCCTGGTAGTGCATCTCATTGAAGATATCCAGGGGGTAACTGCCCGGTAGGCAGGCCGTAGCCAGCAGGAGAAGGGGTATCAGGCCGAAAAGAATCCGGGCCCGGCCCATCTCAACTCCCCCTCGGCGGCCCGGCGACGACGTCGGCGGCCCCGGCGTCCCGCATGACCCGCTCCACCACCGGCACCTTATCCGAGGTGGTCGAAACCACCACGCCCACGTAGCCCTCGCTTATGCGGGGGTCGTAAAGGCCGACGCCGAAGGACGGCAGCCTCGACTCAAAGAGGATCCCCAGGATGGTAAACAGGATCGCCCCCAGCATCGTCCCCTCGTACATGACGATGAGCATGGCCGGGATGGCGATTACCGGCTTGCCGTGGGTGATGAGGGGGTAGGCCATCTGGGTCCCGACGGTGAGGAGCAGGCCCACCGAAAAGCCGCAGAGGGCCCCGGCGATGGGGAAAATATAGAGCCGGTGGGCGACGGGCTTCTCCCCGAAGGCCCCCTCCGGGTAAGGCGAGCTGGTAAGCACGTCGAAGTCGTCGGGGGTTATTCCGGCCTTCTCCCCCAGCTCGTCCAGGGCCTCGGCGGCGGCCTCGGCGGTGGGGAAAATTCCGAGCAAACTCTGCCGTTGGGCAACAACCATCTTTACCACCTCACTCGCGGATTACTCCGGGCACGGTCACCTTGCCCACCTTGACCTCGGCGGCAAAGACCTGGCTCTCCTTCTGCTCGTAAATGGGGATGATGGGGAAGATTTTCGCAAACAGGAAGACCCCCAGGGCTACCAGCCCAAAGGACCCGATCACCAGGCCCCATTCGGGAAGCTGGGGCTGGTAGGTGCTCCAGCTGAACTGCAACACCTGCTTGTACTGAAGGGCGGGGACGATGAGGATATACCGCTCCAGCCACATCCCGATGTTTATCAAGACCGACGTCAAAAACATCATCGTTACACTGCGCCGCACCGACCGCATCATCAGCAGGGGCACCGGCAGAATATACGCCGTAAGCAGGAAGATAACGAACAGGGCGTTAAAGGGCCACTCGAAGATCCTCGCCTGCCAGATCTTGACCTCGGTCTCTTCCCGGGCGTAAAGCCCGAAGATGAAATCCAGCAGGAAGAAATAGAACCAGGCGTTGCCCACCACCAGCAGCAGCCGGCCCAGGGCGTCAAAGTGGTCGGGCCGGATGTAATTATGCAGTTTAAACATAAAGCGCAGGATGGCCATCAGGGTGGCCACGGCCGCAACCCCCGACCAGACGGCCCCGATGACGAAGTAGGGCGCAAAGACGGTGGAGTGCCAGCCCGGAACCAGGGCCATGGCGAAGTCGAAGGAGACGATGCTGTGGACCGAGACGAAGACCGGCAAGATCAGGCCCGAAAGAAGGATTCCGGCCAGGGTCTGGAGCCGCCACTGGCGGGGATTCCCCCGCCACCCCAGGGCGAGGATGCCGTAGAAGGTCCGCCGCCAGCCGGTGCTCCGGTCCCGGGCCACGGCCAGGTCGGGGATGAGCACCGAGTAGATAAACAGACTGCTTCCCGTCAGGTAGGTGAAGATGGCGCTCGGGTCCCAGATGAGGGGCGAGCGGACGTTGGGCCAGATGCCCCGGAAAAAGTCGTAGGGAAAGACCCAGTAGATCACCCGCCAGAACCGCCCCACGTGGACGGCCGGGTGGAGGGCGGCGGTGGCCAGGGCAAACACCGTTAAAACCTCGGCCGCCCGGGTCACCGGCCGGCGCCACTCGGCCTGGGTAAGCCTCAAGATGGCCGAGATCATCACCCCGGCGTGGCTTATCCCGACCCAGAAAACGAAGTTGGTGATCTCAAAGGCCCACATCACCGGCCAGTTCTCCCCCCAGACCCCCACCCCGGTGGCGATGAGGTAGACCACCGCGACGAAGCCGGCCCCGAAGACCAGCCCCAGCAGCATGAGCACCCCCCAGAACCAGATGGGGGTGTGCAGGACGAAATCTAAAAGCTCCCGGTTGATCTGCCGGTCGGATAAGACGGGTCGCTCTTGCATGGCCCCTTACTCCGGTTTGGCAACTACGGTAGCCTCCGTCCGCAGGTAGGGAATCGCCCGGGAGAGAAGAAGGGCCTGACGCACCTCCCAGAGGGCGAGCAGCGGCACCAGCCGGACGGCCAGAAGGTAAACCAGAACCGCGCCCGAAATCCCCCCGGCCAAAATCATGATGTCCACCAGGTCGGGGATGTACGGGCCCGGGACCGTTTCGAGCATGTGCTCGAAGACGTCCTCTACCGAAAAGGCGGCGCTGTAAAGGCGGATCCGGTCGAGGAGAAGCCCAAAGAGGATGCTCAAGGCCACCACCACGTTCCCGCCGATGCTCCGCCGGACGGGGAAAATTAACAGCATAATGAAGGGTATAAGCCAGACGAAAAGAAACTCAACGATAAAGAGGCCCAGGTACGGCCCCCCGTAAAGGAGGGTGAGCACGGCAATTTCCCGGGGCGTCCGCCCGTACCATAGGGTAAGAAATTCGGCATAGTGAAAATACATCCAGAGGAGGGTGAGGGCCAGCATAAGCTTGGACACCCCCCAGAAGGGGTCCACGCTTATATACGCCTCCAGCCGGCCGAAGCGCCGGACCAGGGCCATCACCAGGATGGCCGTGGCGCACCCGGCCTGGAGCCCGTCGATCCCGTGCAGGGCCGGGAAGATGGCCGAATGCCAGCCCGGAACCTGGCTCATGACAAAGTCCGTGGAAAACACCGTGTGGGCGCCCACGTAGGCCATCAGGTAAAAGGCGCTGAGCAAGGTCATCCCCTTTTCCAGCACCCGCCACTGCCGGGTGGTTCCCGGCCAGGCCCCCGCCCCGCTTAGGTCCCCTTCGGAGGCCTCTACCATGGCCCGGTCGGGCCGGGCCGAGAGAAACACCAGCCCGAGGCCGGCTAGGAAGAGGGCCCCCAGAATAACCAGGTTCCAGACCAGGGGGATTCCCAGGGGCGAGTCGAAGTAAAGGCTCGGCCGGCCGAAGGTTGGGGGCAGGACCAGGGCGGCCGGGATGACCATCAGCACCGAGACGAGGCCGGCCAGGGAGCACATCTCCAGGGCCCGGGCCACCGGCCGCCGCCAGTGGCCCTTGGCCAGCCGCCCGGCCACGGCCACCACCGGGGCGGCCTGGAAGGTCGAAAGAATAAAAGCTATCGTCGCCGCAAAGTAGGCCCAGCCCGCCCGGTGCTCAGTGCCCCCCGAGAGGCGCAGAATAAAGCCCACCACGCCGAGCAGGAAAAGCAGCCCGAAGAAGGCCACCGCCAGGCCGTAGGCCCCGCCGGGGCGCATCAGCCGCCGGCCGTCGGCCACCACCTGGGCCGGGGGCACGGTTATGACGTGGGGACGGTAGTGGTGTACGGCCCTATGCGTGTTCCTCGGCATGGGGGTCCACCTTTTTAAGATAGATGACGCCGGGGTCGGTTCCCAGGGACTCCATCACCCGGTAGCGGCGCCGGTCCCGGGCCAGCTGGGCCGCCCTGGTGGTGGGGTCGGCCAGGTTGCCGAAGACCAGCGCCCCGGTGGGGCAGGCCTGGGCGCAGGCCGGCTGGAACTCCTGGTCCCGGAGCTCCCGGCCCTCGGCCCGGGCCTTCCGCTCTGCCCGCCGGATCCGCTGGATGCAGAAGGTGCACTTTTCCATGATCCCCCGGCCCCGGACGGTCACGTCCGGATTAAGGTAATTGTAATAAGACTCCGGCCAGCGGGCCTCCCAGAAGTTGAACATCCGGGCGTTGTAAGGGCAGTTGATCTGGCAGTAGCGGGTGCCCACGCACCGGTTGTAAACCTGCACGTTTAAGCCCTGGGTGTCGTGGTGGGTGGCGTAGACCGGGCAGACGGGCTCGCAGGGGGCGTTGGTGCAGTGCTGGCAGAGCATCGGCAGAAAGCGGGCCTTTAAATCCGGGTATTCGCTTCCTTCCCAGTAGCGCTCGACCCGGATCCACTCGAAGGCCCGCCGCTGCAAGAAGAGGTCTTCGGTGTTGATGGGCAGGTTATTCTCCGTCTGGCAGGCCACCACGCAGGCCTGACAGCCCGTACAGCGGTCGAGGTCGACCACCATTCCCCAGCGGACCCGTTGTTGCTGGACCATAGCCGTTACTCCCCCCGCAAAGGCTCCTAACCCCGGGTTACCCGGACGGGCCCCTCGTGCTCGAAGCCGAAGGGCGGCACCGCCCCCTCGAACTTGACCACCCGCACCCGCCGGCCCGTCCGGACCAGCCGGACCCGGGTGGCGGCGTAGGCCAGCGCCCCCGACTCCTCGTCGGTGAGGGGCGCCAGAATTCCCAAGACGTTGGCCCCCCGGCCCTGGGCATAGCGGCCGTAGTGGCGCTGGCCCCGGCCCAGGGGCACCGCCACGACCCCCGGGGGCATCCCCAGGTTGACGTAGACGGGAACCTCAATCCGGCCCACCGGCGACTCCACCGCCACCACGTCCCCCTCGGCCAGGCCCAGCCGGCGGGCGGTCTCGGGGCCGATTTCGGCCCAGGTCTGCCAGACCAGGGTGGTTACCGGCTCGGGCACGGCCTGGAGCCACGGCAGGCCCGCCAGCACGCCCCCCGAGGCCACCCCGATGGGCTCGAAGGGTATGAGCACCAGCGGGTACTCCCGGGCGTCCCCCTGGAAGCGGGCCGCCGGCGGCTGGGCCGGAAGGCTCGGGGGCGTCGGGACCGCCTCCACGGCCGCGGCCGTATCCCACCAGCCGCCCCGCTGAAGGACCCCGTTCCAGAAGGCCTCAAAATCCACCGCCTGAACCGAGCCCCGGCCCGAGCGGTGGAGCTGGCGGGCCCCCTCCCGAACCGCCTCCCGCAGGTTCGGCCAGGGAAGCTCGGCCTGAAGCCGCCCCCCCACGGCCCGGGCCAGGCCTAAAAGCACGTCGAAAAACGAGCGGCTGTCGTAGAAGGGGTTGACGACGGGCTGCTGGAAGCCGACGACCGGGTAGCTGGGGGCCGGGTCGGTGACTTCGTCCCCCCAATCTTCCAGGTAGGTGTGGGCCGGGAGAACCAGGTCGGCGTAGGCGGCGGTATCGTCGAGGAGGGTCGCAAAGCTGACGATGTACCCGGCCTTGCCCACCACCTTTTCAAAACCGAGATACTGCAGGTGGTAGACGGGGTCGGCGTCGAAGAGGACCAAAAGCTGGACCGGCCTGGGCCGGCCGGTATCCAGCCGGGAGATGAGGGCCTGCCACTGGCTTACGGTGGCCGGGTTGGGGGTGTAAGGGACGTCCCCGTAGGGGGGCCTGGCCACCGGGCGGACCGGCCGGCCCAGGCCCACACTGCCCACCAGGTAGTTGAGGGCGTAGGCCGCCAGCAGGTTGAAGGTGCCGTTGGTGTGGGCCCCGGCCACCCCCCCGGCGACGGCCACCGCCGGCCGGGTCCGGCCGAAGGCCCGGGCAACCTCCCGGATCCGCTCGGCCGGGACCCCGGTGGCCTCACCCACCAGCTCCGGCCGGAAAGGGTTGAAGGCCGCCGGGCCGGCCCCGGCCGTAATGGCCTGAACGGCCGCCGGGTTGGCCAGGTTCTCGTTCACCAGCACGTGGGCGATGCTTAGGGCCAGGAGGCCCTCGCTCCCCGGCTTTACCGCCAGCCACTCGTCGGCGCTGGCCGCCGTGGCGGAGAACCTGGGGTCGACGTGAACCAGGGTTCCCCGGGCCCCGGGCCGTCCCTGCCGAAACTCCCCGTAGCCCCGGCTGTAGCGGACGGGGGAAACCCAGGTTCCCAGGAAGTCGGCCCCGAAGGAGAGGACGAAATTGGCCTGCTCCAGGGCAAAATCCACCAGGAAATCCGAGCCGAAGGCCCGGCGCTGGGCGGTTCGCACCACCGTCTCGTCGGGGGTGGCCAGCTGGAGGTGGTCGGCCCCGAGGGCCCGGGCGAACCGGCGGACGATTTCCGCCCGGTACCCGGTCAGAGGCCCGGTGATCAGGACCACGGTGTTTCCGGCCTGCTGGCCGACCAGGTTCTGGAGGCGCTGGGCGAGCTCCCGGAGGGCCTCGTCCCAGGAGGCCGGCCGGAACTCGGCCCGGCCCCGGTCGCCGGTCCGGATGAGGGGCCGGGCGACCCGGTCCGGATGGTAGAGGAGCTGGACCCCGGCCAGCCCCCGGGCGCAGAGCTTGCCCCGGTTCAGGGGGTGGTCGGGGTTGCCCTCAATCTTCTTGGCCCGGCCCTCCATCACCCGGACGATGATGCCGCAGCCGGCCCGGCACTGCCGGCAGACCGACGCGTACCAGGCGTCGTCCCCGGCCAGGACGTCCTCGGGGATGCGGGCCGGGCTCTGGATCTGAAACTCCCTTTCGGGGATGCTGCAGCCGGCAAAGACGACGGCCCCGGCCGCCGACGTGGCGGCGATCTTCATAAAGTCCCGTCGGGTAACCCCCATCGTTAACCCCTCTCAGTAGTGACAGACCCCGCAGTCGGTGGGCCCGTTGTTCTCCCGGTGGCAGTTGACACAGTCGCCCATCTTGAGGGGCCGCACCTGCTGGACCCCCTCCTTCCCCACGTTTTCGACGGCCCCGTGGCAGGTGGCGCAGGCAAAGCCCCGCTGGATGTGGACCGAGTGGACGAAGAGGACATGGTCCGGGAGCCGGTGGACCCGGTTCCAGTTAATGGGCTGATTCTGCTGCCAGTAGCTTATGAGCTTCTGGATTTCGGGCCGCTCGGTGGCCACCACCTGGTGGCAGAACATGCACTGCTCCACCGCCGGCACCGTCGCGGCCGCCCCGGTGGCCACGTTCCGGTGGCAGAAGGTGCAGTCGAGGCGGGCCACCTGGACGTGGACGTTGTGGGGAAAGGCGATGGGCTGGGTCACCTGGGGCCGCAGGAAGGCCGGCGGCAGGCCCGCGGCCGAGACGATGACCACCCCGAGAACGGCCAGGGGAATCAGGGCGGCAACCAGCCCCCCGGCCATCAGCCCCAATCTCAGGATCCGACTCTGCGCACGCCTCATCTGGGCCCCCAAACCTTGGGCTTAAAAGGCGAACTTCGGGTAAAACTTAGCGATGACCCCGGGCGCCACCGCAAGGAACTGCACCAGGAAAAAGAGGGCGGCCGCCAGGGCCGCGGCCGCCAGGATATAAAAAACCGGCTGAAGCCGGCGGGCCGCGGCCGGGGCCTCACCCGTGGCCAGGAGGGAGGGAATGAACCCAAAACCGATAAGAAAAGCGAAGGCGGCAACGACGGCCAGAAGCAGGTAAACGGCCAGGTAAGTTATGGCCCGGAAGATCTCGGCCCAGGTCGCCGAATCGATAAAGCCCGGCTGCATGGTCCAAGGGTCCATAGCCGCTCCCACCTCGGTTTACTGGCCCCCATCCGCCCAGACCGGCTGCCCACGGTGCCAGTAAAAGATAGTGCAAATTCTCACAAATGTCAACCCGTCCGGAGCCGCCGGGCCCAGGCCGCCAGGGCCTGGGCGACGTTTTTAAAAGCCACCTTTTCGGGGAGCTCCTCCGGGCCGAACCAGGCCCGGCCGGCCACGTCGTCGGCCGGCCGGGCCTCCCCCGCTTCGGCCTCGGCCAGGTAGTGGATGTTCAGGGTCGGCTCGCCGCCCGGCCCGTAGCGGTCGGGGAATATTCCCAGCAGGCCCCGGACCCTTATCTCCAGGCCGGTTTCCTCCCGGACTTCCCGCTTTACGGCCGCAATGGGGTCTTCGTCGGGCTCGATAAATCCTCCCGGCAGGTCCCAGCAGCCCTCAAAGGGCGGCCGGGCCCGGCGGGCCAGGAGAACCCGGCCGTTCCGGTTGACGACGGCGCTGGCGGTGGGCTTGGGGTTGGGGTAAAAGACGGCCCCGCAGCGGGCGCACCTTTTCGGCCCGAGGCCGCCGGCGGCCTCAAGCTCCCCCGCGCACCTGGGGCAGTAGCGCCAGGCATCCCAGTAAGGGTCGGCCATCTCCGCCGGGGAAATTATAGGCCAGGGGGCCCCTACCCGGCCAGGGCGGCATCGAAGGCCTCCAGGGTCCGGCCCAGGTCGGCCTCGGTGTGGGCTAAAGATAGATAAAACTTGGCCGAAAGGTTGACCAAAATCCCCGCCTTTAAAAGCTCGGCGTTAAGCCGCCCAAGCCTTGCCCGGTCCGAGCGGTCGATCCCCGCCTGGTCCCGGATGGGCTCGGGGCTGAAATAGACCCCGGCCAGGGGCCCGTCCCCCAAAACCTGCAGGGCCACCCCCCGCCGCCGGGCGACCTCGGCAAACCCGGCCCGAAGCCTTAAGCCCAGCTCGTGGAGCCGCTCATAAACCCCGGGCCGCCTAAGCTCTTTTAAGGTGGCCAGCCCGGCCGCACAGGCGACGGGGTTGCCGTTTAAGGTCCCGCTTAAGAAGACAAACCGCTCAGCTTCGGCCCCGGGCGCCGCAAGGCTTAAGATTTCCGGCCGGCCCGCCACCGCCGCCAGGGGGTAGCCCCCGCCGACGATTTTGCCGTAGGCGGCCAGGTCGGGGGTAACCCCGTAGTATTCGGCCGCCCCGCCCCAGGCCAGCCGAAAGCCCGTCACCACCTCGTCGAAGACCAAGACGATGCCGTGCCGGGCCGTGGCCGCCCTTAAGCCCGCAAGAAACCCGCCCACCGGCGGAATCACCCGCTGCAAAGGCTCGACGATGACGGCCGCCAGCTCCCCGGCGTGGGCCTCGATGAGGCTTAAGGCCCCCTCCAGGTCGTTAAAGGGGGCCACAAGGACCGTATCCTTGACGGCCCGGGGAATCCCGGCCGAAGCCTCCCCGATGGTGTAGTCCTGATGGCCGTGGTAGCCCCCGGCAAAACGCAAAACCTTTTCCCGGCCGGTAAAGGCCCGGGCAAGCCTTAAGGCGTAGTTGGTGGCCTCGGCCCCGGAGTTGCAGTAGCGCAGTACCCAGCCCGCAGGCAGGGCCGAAAGGATAAGCTCGGCCAGTTCGAGGGCCGGCTCATTGACCATGTAAAAGGTGGAGCCCAAGGCGGCCTGCCTTTTTACGGCCTCGACCACGGCGGGGTGGGCGTGGCCCAAAATGAGGGGTCCCGAGCCGAGGATGTAGTCGATGTATTCGCGGCCCCGGTGGTCGAAGACCCGGCTCCCCTGGCCCCGAACCGGGACGATTTCAAAATCTTCGGGCGGCCTAAAGCCCCCGAAATATCCGCCCGGAAAGACCCGACCCAGGCGCTCGGCGAGGCTGTCGGTCATCGTGCCGCTCCTCCGGTGGGGAAATGTCTCCCAATACTACCCCGCCCGACCCCGATTTGCCAAATACCCCCCGCCTTTGAAGGGGGGCCGGGCCGGCGGCTATAATTTTGCAAACCTGTGGCCCAGGAGCCGGCCCATGTCGCCACGTCCCCTCAAAATCGAAGACCTTTACGGCCTCAAAAACCTGGCCGACGTCCAGTTCCACCCCGACGGCGACCGGCTGGCCTACGTGGTCACCGAGACCGACCCCGAGGCCAACGACTACCGCAGCGCCGTCTGGGTAACCTGGCTCGGCACCGGCGAGGCCCGCAAGTTCACCCAGGGAACCAAAAGGGACACCTTCCCCCGCTGGTCCCCGGACGGCCGCTGGCTCGCCTTTCTTTCGGACCGGGGCGGTGATAAGCCCCAGGTCTGGGTCATGCCGGCCGACGGGGGCGAGCCCCGCCAGCTAACCCGCCTGCGCCGGGGGGTTATCGAGTTCGCCTGGGCCCCCGATTCCCGCCGCCTGGCCCTGGTAAGCCGGGGCGACGACCCCGAACCGGAATCGGACGTCCGGGTTGTAACCACCGTCAAGTACAAGTTCGACGGGGTCGGCTTCCTCGAGGGCCGCACCCACATCTGGACGGTGGACCTGGCCGGCAACGTCGCCCAGGTCACCGACGGCGACTGGGACGACAGCCGTCCGGCCTGGTCCCCCGACGGCCGCCGGATCGCCTTCGCCTCCAACCGCTCGGCCGAGCGGGATTTCACCCTGCGGACCGACATCTTCGTCGTCCCGGCCGAGGGGGGTGAGGCCCGCCAGCTCACCCCCGGCAACGGCGACGCCGACGCCCCGAGCTGGTCCCCCGACGGCCGGCTCATCGCCTACGTCGGCCACGACCGGGGCCGGCTGACCGGGGCCAACAACCGCCTCTGGGTAGTCCCCGCCGAGGGCGGGCCGCCCCGGAACCTGACCCCCGACTGGGACCCCTCCATCGGCGTCTTTATCATGGGCAGTCTGCCCGGCCCCATTCAGCCCCACGCCCCCATCTGGACCCCCGACGGCCGGGGGCTTGTGGTTACGGCCGCCGACCGGGGCAACACCCATATCTTTAAAGTCGACCTGGCCGGGAACATCACCCGGCTGGTGGGCGGGGAGCGGACCTGCCTTTACGCCGGCCTCTCCCCCGACGGCGGCCGGCTGGCCTTCATCGCCGGGGACAGCCTCAATCCCCGGGAGCTCTTCCTCCTCGAGGGCGGGGAGGAGCGGCGGTTAACCCGGCTCAACGCCGATTTTCTGGCCGAAATCAGCCTGGTCCGGCCCGAGCGGTTCGTTTACCCCGGGGCCGACGGCCTCGAGATTGAGGGCTGGGTGATGAAACCCTTGGGCTTTGAGGCCGGCAAACGCTACCCCCTCATCCTGCACGTCCACGGCGGGCCCCACGCCGCCTACGGCAACAACTTTATGTTCGATTTTCAGCTGGAGGCGGCCGCCGGCTACGTGGTGCTTTATACCAACCCCCGGGCCAGCCAGGGCTACGGCGAGGCCTTCGCCACCATGAACATCGGCCACTGGGGCGGCAAGGATTTCGAGGACCTGATGCGGGGGGTCGATTTCATCCTGGCCCAGGGTTACGTCGACCCGGGCCGCCTCGGCATCACCGGGGCCAGCTACGGGGGCTTCATGACCAACTGGGCGGTGGGCCACACCGACCGCTTCCGGGCGGCCGTCACCGAAAACAGCCTGTCTAACCTGCTGAGCTTTTACGGAACCAGCGACATCGGGACCTGGTTTTCCGAGGCCGAGCTCGGGGCCGACCCCTTCGACCGGCCGGAAGTCTACCTGGGGCGCTCGCCCATAAGCTACGTGAAAAATATCAAAACGCCCCTGCTCATTATCCACGCCGAGGCCGACCACCGGTGTCCCATCGAGCAGGCCGAACAGCTTTTCGTCGCCCTCAAGCGGCTGGGCAAGGAGGCCCTTTTTATCCGCTTTCCGGCCGAGAGCCACGGCATGCGCAGTGCGGGCAAGCCCCGTCACCGCACCGAACGGCTCCGGCACATCCTGGACTGGTTTAATAAATACTTACAGCCTGCCGGCTAAAGGAGGTGTCCGATGCTTAACGGCGTCCACCACGTTGCCTACGTGGTCCGGGACCTGGACCGGGCCATCCGGATGTTCGAGGAGAAGTTCGGCCTCAAACTGCTCGACCGCAAGCGGACCCCGGAGGAAGGCTACGGCTTTGATGCGGCCGTCCTGCAGGCCGGGCAGGTTAAGATCGAGCTCATCTGCCCCTACACCGAGCGGTCCCCCTACTGGCAGGCCCTCCAGGAGCGGGGCGACCACCTCCACCACGTGGCCTTCAGCACCCCGGTCCCCCTGGACGAGGCGATAAAAGCCCTCTCGGCCCGGGGCGTGAAGTTCCGGGAGGAGGCCTCCTTCCAGAGCCCGGTGGGCTGGTGGATCGTCAACATCGACCCGGCCTCCACCGACGGCCTGGTGGTCCAGCTGGGCGAAAGGTAGCCGCCTAATCGGAGGGGCGGGGGGCGGTCCCGGCCGGGGCGGCCAGGGGGGCGGCCGCCTCCCGAACCCCGAGCAGCAGCCCGAACCCCACCCAGAAGACGACAAACAAAACCAGGACCGCAACCCGGTAGCTGGTCGTTCCCAGGTCGGCGAAGGCGGTCAGGGTGAGGCCCCAGAGGACCGGGCCGACCACCGCCGCCACCCGGCCCACCAGCACGTAGAGGCCGAAGAACTCCCCGACCCGCTCGGGCGGGGCCAGCCGGGTGAGCATTACCCGGTCGCAGGCCCCCACCGCCCCGAGGCTGATGCCCGTAAGGACGGCCAGGGCAAAAAAGACCGGTTTTTCCGTAGCCGTCATTGCCCCGATAAATACGGCCGCCCACTGGGCCAGAATGATTATCAGGGTCCGCTTAACCCCCAGCCGGTCGGCGACCCAGCCGTAGGCCAGGGCGCCGGGCAGGGCGCAGGCGGTGGACAGGATGACGATGAGCTGAAGCTCCGAGGTGGTGAAATTGGCGACCCGGGTTAAAAAGACCGCGATAAAGGCCATAAGGGTTGCGATGGCATCCTCGTAGAAAACCGGGCCAGAATAAACTTAAAAAGCTCCTTATACCGCCCGGCCTGGCGGATGGTATCCACTGCCTGACGGTATGAGGCCCGGACGTGGTCCCAGGACCAGGGCGCCCGGGGGCCGGTATCCCGGACCAGCAGAAAACAGGGCAGGGCGAAGGCAAAAAAGGCCAGGGCGGCCGGAAGGAAGGCCGCCGACCGGCCCCCGGCGTCCACGAAGGGCTTTATCAGGAGCACCCCGAGGACGTTTCCCAGGTAGCCGGCCCCAATTCCCACCCCCGACGCCAGGCCCCGCCTCCCGGCCGGGCTGACGTCGGGCAGGAGGGCGTTGTAAAAGACGCCCGCGGCCATGTAGCCGAAAGTGGGCCACCCCAAAGAGGGCCAGGGCCTCGGCCCCGGACCGGGCCGCGACCCCGAGAACCGCCCCCGGGACGATGCAGAGGAGGGTGGACAGAACCAGGAACGGCATCCGCCGGCCGTAGCGGTCGGAGACGGCCCCGAGCAGGGGCGACGAGAGGGCGACCAGGAGCATCAGCCCCGAATAAACCAGGCTGTAGGCCAGCTCGGGGGTTTTGAGCTCCTCGGTGACCCAGAGCAGAAAATAGAGGGTGAGGATATTAATGGCCCAGAGGCTGTTGGCAAAGTCATACGAGGCCCAGGCCAGGAGCCGGACCACGGCCGAAAGACCCATGTTAAAAATCCCCCTGCTCGTCGGCAGAATCAGCCCGATTATATGGGTTGGCCGGCGGCGTGTCAAAGGTTCCCGACAAGCCGGCTGCGACCGGCTTTAGGGGCCGGTCGCAGCCGGTCGGGCTAGGGGGATGCCGTTAGCCTTACCTGACGGCGGTTCCGTCCGGCCGCAGGACAAACCAGACTCCGGCCACGTTCTGGCCCCGGGTATCCCCGGGCTGGGCGTCCTGGAACCAGTAGTAGAGGGGCCAGCCGTTGTAGGTCACCTGGAGGGCGCCGTCGGCCCGGGTGGTAACCCCCAGAAGGTCGGGCCTTACGCCGGGCCCGGCCAGGGGCCGGTCGGTGGTGAGCAGCGGCGGCCAGTTGGCGGCGCAGGTACCGTAGCAGTTCGAGGTCGACGTTTCCCGGACGTCCCGGGCGAACATGTAGAGGGTCATACCCCGCTCGTCCACCAGGATGGTGCCCAGGGCCGTGCCGGCCGCCCTGACGGTGGGCCTGGCGGCCGCCGGCGTAACCACGATGGGCCCGGTCCAGCTCCCGGGCGGGCTGTTATTATAGAAATTGACCCAGGCGTAGCTTGAGGCCGAGGCCCCCGGGACCTCAACGGTCAACGTATAGGGCCCGACCACCGCCCCACCCCGGATGCCCGAAACGTTGTTCCAGCCGATGCCGCCCTGGCCGTCCAGGCCGCACTGCCGCCAGTCGGTCCGGTGGGTACCGTACTGACAGAAGAGGAGCCTGGCACCCGCGGGCAGTCGGGCCTTAACCTCGTAGCTGTAGGTTCGGTCACTGCGGTTAGCCACCAGCATCACGAAGGTTACCCGGTTGCCGGTCTGGGCTGCCCGCATCTCAACGGTTACCGGCGGCCAGCCTGGGGTAAGAAGGCCGGGGAGGGCAGCAGGGGCGGGCATTGGGGCGGGTGTGGGCACCGGCTGACCCGGGGCCTGAACAACTATCACCCCGGACATGCCCTGGCCGCCGGGTCCGCCGTGGGGCCGGCAGTAATACGGGTATGTGCCCGGCTGCTGAAAGGTCCGCTGGTAGGAGCCCCCCGGCTGGATGAGGCCCGAATCGAAACTGCCGTCGTCGGCCGTAACGGTGTGGGCCACCGGGTCCTGATTTACCCAGACCACCGTTGTCCCCGGGGTAATCGTAATCGTCCGGGGATTAAAGGCAATATTGCGCATCTCAACGGTTATCGGTTGGGCCTCGGCTTTAGGAACGCCGAATTGGGCCGGAACTACCGGCACCATAGCCAGCAGAATCGCCACCAGAACCACGAATCGGCTGAAAAGCCTGAGCATTCGTTCCCTCTCCCGTCTCAATTTCTGGGTCGGTATTTCGAGGAATAGTTAACAGTTGCCCCCTTAAGGCTCACCTCCTTCCAAGCCGGGCTGTAGTTTCCACCCTAAATACGTCCCAGGGTCCCGGTCGGATTCATCCGGCCGGGGGCAAATTTGCCCCCGCCATTGGGTTTCGCCCGTCCCGCGCGCCCGCAGATCTGTCCCGCCGCCCGGTTCGTATCTTAAAATGGGGAGGTGACAGGTCTGTTCGGCCGCCTGCTTTTTATTTTGGTCTGTCTGCTGGCTACGGGGACAGGGGGCGACGTCCCCAGTGCGGCCGCCCGGCTGGCAGTCGAAGTTACGGTTGAGATGCGAGACATCGCGTTTAACCCCCGGATGGTGACCGTCCCCCCGGGTACCGCTGTGGTCTGGGTTAACCGGGACCCCTTCGACCACACCGTTACGGCCGACGACGGCAGTTTCAACTCCGGTCTTATCCCACCAGGGGGTACATTCCGGCTCACGTTTCAGCGGCCGGGGAGGTATCCGTATTACTGTATCCCCCACGGCGGGCCGGGCGGGGTGGGGATGTCGGGGGTTGTCGTCGTCGGGGCGCCCCAGCCGACGCCCGGGCCGCCCCCGCCGACGCCGGCCCCGCCGGCTCCAACGCCTGTCCCCGTCCGTCCGACGCCCGTCCCGCCCACACCCACCCCGATCCCCCCGACGCCCACCCCGGAGCCGAGCCCTACCCCCACCCGGACCCCGGTGCCCCCAACCCCAACCTTTACCCCCAGCCCCACGCCCGCAACGGCCCCACCCGACTCCGGCCCGCCGGCGGGCCTCCTCCTGGGCGGGGCGGCCGCCGTCATCCTGGGGGCGGCCGGCTTCGCCCTCCGGCGCCTCCTTGGCCGCCGCTAGGCCCCGTTTGACCCGGCATCCGACCGCCCTTTAAAATGCTTGCAACCGTTGCCCGATTGAGGCCGCCCTTTGAATGCCGACCGGCGCCCGGGAATTTTATGGACCCTCACCGCCCTGCTGGCCCTCGGCCTCTGGGGACTCATCGCCCCCCTGGCCGGCCAGGGGCAGGAGCTGCTGGTCAACGGCGGCTTTGAGGACCCCCTGGGCCCGCCCTGGTATTTCACCCCCAACCTCCAGCCCCAGCGGGTTGCCGACCCCAAGTTCGAGGGAAGCTACGGCCTGAAGCTGACCGTAACCGACGGCCGGGTGGGGGAGCTCTGGCAGACGGTCTCCCCGGTGCCGGGGGCCGGAACCTACGAGCTTTCGGCCTGGGTTATGGGCGGCGAAAACGTCGGGGCCATCCGGGTGATTGCCGAGTGGTACCCCTCGGCCGACGCCACCGGCCCCCTCCTTCGGGACTACTGGCTGGTTTACACCGGGACGGCGGGGCTTCTCGCCGGCCAGGCCGTTGTCGACGGCCCGGCCGCCAGCGCCCGGGTGCGGGTCAGGCCCGAGCCGGCCGCCGGCCTGACGGCCACCATGTTCGTCGACGGCGTAAGCCTCAAGTTCCTGGCGGCCGCCCACTACGGGCCCGGCAGCCTGGTGATTAACGAGTTTCTTTACGACGCCGGGATTTCCGGCTGCGGCACCGACTGCGAGTGGGTGGAGCTGGTCAACCCCACCGGAAACCCCATCGACCTGCGGAACTGGACCCTGGGCGATAACGGCCGGTCGGACCCCCTTCCCGGGGCGGTCATCCCGCCCGGGGGCGTGGCCGTGATTGCGGCCACGGCCGGGGCCATCACCCCCCAGGCCGAAAACCCCTTCGTCCTGGTGGTGATGCCCACCGGCCGCATCGGCAACGGCCTGAGCAACGAGGGCGACCGGCTGGTCTTGCGGGCGCCGGACGGCACCGTCGTTGCCGCCTTGAGCTACGGGGCCGACGGCGCCTACCCGCCGGCCCTGCCCCTCGTCCGGCCCGGGTGGTCCCTGGAGCGGCTGCCGGCCGCAACCGGCCCCTTCCGGCCCAACCCCCAGCCTTCGGCCGGCCGGCTGAGTCCGATTTGCTCCCTGGGCTGGCTGCCGGCCGTAATCGGCAGGAGGTGAGGGAGCGGCCGGGCGGGCAGTGGGCCGGGCCCGGTTTTGGTTAAAATAACCCTTGGAGCCCGTGCGCCGCGTACTTATCGTGATGTCCCAGACGGGAGGGGGCCACCGGAGCGCCGCGCTGGCCCTCGCCCGGGCCTTCGGGTATCTCTACGACGGCTACGTTCAGGTCGAGGTCGTGGACATCTTCCGGAGCGGCCGCCGGACCGTCTGGGAGAAGCTCACCGACCTTTACGGGCCGATAACGGTCCATTCGCCGGCCCTCTGGGCCCTCATCTGGCACCTCTTCCGCCAGAAGGCCGGCTTCGAGGCGGTGGTTCGGGCCGCCGCCCCCGCCCTTCTGCCCAAGGTCCGGGGCCTCCTGGCCGAGGCCAGGCCCGACCTGGTGGTATCGGTCCACCCCCTGGCCAACCCCCTCCTGGTCCGGGCCCGGCCCCAGGTCAACCCCCGACTCCCCATGGCCGTGGTTTACACCGACCTGGTGGTGGTTCACCCGGGCTGGCGCTACCCGGGCTTTCAGCTGTACACCGCCGCCAGCAAGCCGGCCTGGGAGGAGTTCGTCCGCCACGGCCTGCCCCCCGACCGGGTCCTCCTGACCGGCCTGCCCGTGGATATCCGATTCGCCCTCCATCGGCTTGCCCCCGCCCAGGCCCGGGAAAACCTGGGCCTTGAGCCCGACCGGTTCACCCTGCTGGTGGTCGGGGGGGCCGAGGGGGTCGGCAAGATCGGCCGGGTCGTAAAGGTTGCCCGCCAGACCTGCCCCGACGCCCAGATTCTGGTGGTCTGCGGCCGCAACCGGGCCCTTTACCGCCGACTGGCGGCCCAGGCCGACCCCCTGATGCGGGTCTACGGCTTCGTCGAAAACATCTGGGAGCTTATGGCCGCCGCCGACGTCCTCCTGACCAAGGCCGGGCCGATGACCATCGGCGAGGGCCTGGCCGCCGGCAAGCCCCTGGTCTTTATCAGCTACATCCCGGGCCACGAGGAGGGCAACGCCGCCTACGTCGTCGGGGCCGGGGCCGGGCGGATGGGCCTTAAGCCCCGGGAACTGCGGGCCGAACTGGAAAGGCTCCGGTCCGACCCGGCCTACCGGGCGGCCATGACCGAACGGGCCGCCCAACTCGGCCGCCCGGCCGCCGCCCTGGAGATTGGCCGCCTCCTCGGCTCCCGACTCCTCGGCCTGGGCGCCGACTGATGGTGCCGCGTCCGCTGCTGGCCGTTTCGGTTACGGCGGCCTTAAGCCTGCTGGGCGACTCGATGCTTTACGCCGTCCTGCCCGCCTATTACCCGGAGTGGGGCCTGCCCCTCTTCGGGGTGGGGATCATCCTGTCGGTCAACCGGTTCATCCGGCTGCTTTCCAACCCGGTCGCCGGCCGCTGGTTCCAGCGGGCCGGGCCGAAAACCCCCTTTCTTACCGGGGCCCTCGGGGCGGCCCTCACCACGGCCGCCTATGCCCTCGTCCACGGCCTGGGGCCCTTCGCCGTCAGCCGGCTGGCCTGGGGCTGCTGCTGGTCCCTGATCCGGCTCGGGGGCTACACCGCCGCCCTGGAGTTCTCCACGGCCGCCACCCGGGGCCGGCTGATGGGCATCTTTTCGGGCGTCTCCCGCCTCGGCAGCCTGGCCGGCACCCTGCTGGGGGGCCTCCTGGCCGACCTGGCGGGACCCCGGCCCACCCTGGGCCTTTTCGCCCTGGCCACGGCCGGGGGCGGGCTTCTGGCCTGGGCCGAACTGCGGGGGGTGGGGCGGGGGGGCTGGAAGGCCGGGCCCGCCGGCCAGCCAGCCCCAAGGGTCGGGGGCGGCCCCCTCTGGGGCCGGTACTACCCGGTTTACCTGGCCGGCTTCGCCAGCGGCTTCCTCGGGCCGGGCCTGGTGGCCTCAACCCTGGGCCTGGTCCTCCGGGAAACCACCGGCAGTGCCGCGGGCATCGCCAGCCTGACCGGCGCCCTGCTGGCCGTCCGCTGGGCCGTCGACCTGGGCTTCAGCCCCACCGCCGGCTACCTTTCGGACCGCCTCGGGCGGCTCCGGGTCGCCCTGGCCGCCTTCGGGGCGGCCCTGGCCGCCCTCGGTTTCGTCCGCCTTTTGCCCCTTGTCCTGGCCGCCGCCGTCCTGGCCTACCTGGCCGACGTCGCCCTGGCCGTGGTCCTCGACGCCCTGGCCGGCGACCTGGCCCCGATGGGGGCCCGGGCCTGGGCCATGAGCGTCTTTGCCACCTTCAAAGACCTCGGTTCGGCCAGCGGTCCGCTCCTCGGCTACGCCCTCATCGGCTGGCTCGGCCTGGCCGGGGGATACGTCCTCGGAATCGGCCTGGCCGGGGCCGCCGCCCTGGGCCTCGCCCTGAAAGCCGCCGCCCTGACCGCCCAACCCTCACCGGGGAGTCTTCGGGATGACGGAGCCTGACGGCCGGTCCGGGCCGGAGCCGGCCGGCTTCGCCCCCGACCCTTTCGAGCAGTTCGGCCGCTGGTTCGACGAGGCCAGGGCGGCCGGCATCGACCTCTACGACGCGATGGCCCTGGCCACCGCCGGCCGGGACGGCCGGCCGTCGGTTCGAATGGTGATGCTACGGGGCTTTGACCGGCGGGGCTTTGTCTTTTTCACCAACTACGAGAGCCCCAAGGCCCGGGACCTGGCCGAAAACCCCTACGCGGCCCTCCTCTTTTACTGGGCCCGGCTCGGCCGCCAGGTCCGCATCTCCGGCCGGGTTGCCCGGACCTCCCGGGAAGAGTCCGAGGCCTACTTTCGGACCCGCCCCTTTGAGAGCCAGATTGCGGCCCTGATTTCGCCCCAGAGCCGGGTCATCCCCAGCCGCCGGGTTCTGGAGGCCGCCTTGGAGGCGAAACGGGCGGAGTTTGCGGGCCGGGAGGTCCCCCTGCCGGCCCACTGGGGCGGCTTCCGGGTCGAGCCCGACGGCTTTGAGTTCTGGGAAGCGGGACCCAACCGGCTCCACAACCGGGTAAGATATACCCGGGAGGATGAAAGCTGGCGCATTGAGCTACTTGCGCCGTAGCCCGAGATGGTTGCCGGAAGGCTGCCCAGATTAGCCGCGGCCGGCCTCGGCCTGGGGTTGGGGGCGGCGGCCGGGGCGGTGGCCAACGCCCAGGTCCGCCTTGCCCGCTGGGAAACCCTCGACTACCGGGAACTGCGGGCCCCCGACGGCCGCCACTTAACCCTGCCCGACGGGGCCGAAGTCCACTACGTGGACCGGGGCGCCGGCTTCCCCGTGGTCCTCATCCACGGCTTCGGCTACTCTTACTTCACCTGGCGGCTCAACCAGCCGGCCCTGGCCGAACGGTTCCGGGCGGTCGCCCTCGACCTGCCCGGCTTCGGGGCCTCGGCCCGGACCCGGCTGGCCCGCTTCGCCGTCCGAACCCAGGCCGGGGCCGTCCGGGACTTCATCCGGGAGCTGGGCATCGACCGGGCCCACATCATCGGCCACTCCCTGGGGGGCACCATCGCCCTGCGCCTGGCCCTGGACCACCCGGAGGTCGTGGGCCGGCTGGTGGTCGTCGACAGCCCCCTCGAACCCCCGAGGCTCCCCTTCGGCCTCATCCGGCGGGCCGCGGGTTTGGGTCCGGTTGGGCCGGCCGTTTTTAAGGCCCTTTTTTACTACGGGCTCATCGCCGGCCGCCGCTTCCGGTCGGGGGTGGCGGGGACCTACGCCCCGGACCCGGTCCCCGAGGGGGTAATGGAGCACTTTGAGCGGCTCTACCGGGTCCGGGGCTCGGCCGACACCCTCGTGGCCATCATAAAGTCGCCCCCCACCGACCCCTACCTGACGGCCGACCTTCCGGACCTGCGGGTCCCCCTGCTGGCCGTCTGGGGCGGGGCCGACCGGGTGGTGCCGCCGCGGGTTGCCGACCGCCTCCGGCAGCTTGTTCCGGCCGCCCGGGTTGAGGTCCTGCCCGGGGCCGGCCACCATCCCCACGAGACCCGCCCGGCCGAGTTTAACCGGCTGGTGCGGGAGTTTTTGGGGCCGACCGATGACCGGCTTTAACCTCTTCGACCTGGTCTGGAACCTAAGCAACGAGCTCATCTCGGCCCGGGTCCGGATGCGGGCCCTGCTGGAGCTCCTCGAAGAGAAGGGGGTCCTGCTCCCCGGCGAGTTCGAGGCCCGGGCCCAGGCCGTCTGGGAGCGGGACCACGCCGAGCTGGCCCGGGAGCTTGCCCCGGAACTCTTCGACTTCGAACCGGCCGACCGGGCCTGAGGCCGGCCCGACGGTGGCGGCCGGGGAGGGGGCCTGCGGGGGCGAGCTGGGGCTCCTGCTGAGCCGGCGGCTGGGCCGCCGATTTAAGGGCGGAATTGTCGCCTACTCCAACGCCGCCAAGGCCGAACTTCTCGGGGTGTCCCCGGAGCTCATCGCCACCGCCGGGGCCGTAAGCCCGGAGGTTGCCCGGGCCATGGCCCGGGGTGCCCGCCGCCTCTTCGGGGCCGACTGGGGCGTGGCCGAAACGGGCATCGCCGGCCCCCAGACCGGCCGGCGCTCCCCCAAGCCGGCGGGCCTGGCCTACCTGGCCGTCTCCGGCCCCGTCGAGCGGGTCGTGGAGGTGCGGACGGGAAGGGGCCGGCGGGCCGCCAACCGGCGGGCCTTCGCCCGGGCCGCCCTCGGCCTACTGCTGGCCGTCTGGGAAGAGGCCCAGCAGTCCGGCTAAATCCCCGGCCCGCAGAAGCTCCCGGCCCCGGCGCCCCCGTTCGTCTTCGGCCAGCAGGCCCGCCCAGACCCGGAAAACGGTCCCGGCCGGGGGGTAAGGCGGCCCCCCGGCGGCGATAAGCCCCAAAAGTCCCACCCGCAGGCCGTAGGCGTCCAGGGCCTCCCCCTCGGCCGTCAACCGGGGCGGCCGGAAGGCCCCGGTGGCCTCGATGAACCGGCGGGCCTCGGCCGGAAGGGCCTCGGCCGGGAGGGCGCCGGCGGCGAGGGCCTGCCGGACGGCGGTGGCCGAAAGGTAGGGGTCGTGCCGCTCCGGGGGGAGGGGCAGGTAGCGGACGTAGGGGGCAAAGGGCCGGTTCTCGGGCCGGGAAAGAAATTCGGCCAGGTCGGCCTCCGTCCGGCCCGACCGGGGGGCCACGTAAAACCGGCTCAGGGCAAAGAGCCGGCGTAGGGCCGCCTCCCGGTCGGCGTAGTAGCGGGGGTCGAAAATCTGCACGATTTTGTCGAACCCCACCAGGAACCAGAGCTCCCTTTCGGGGGGCACCGGTCCCGCCCGGAGGGCCTCGGCCTCTTCGACGTAAAGGCCCCGGTTGGTAAGGACAACCCCCAGCCCTGACCGGGGCCGGCAGTAATCCGTGAGAATCCAGAGGCGGTCGGGCAGGCTCAAGCCCTCGGGTTGCTCTTTGTCGACGGTGCGGACCGCCAGCAGAAAGAACACCCCGTCCACCAGCCCCAGGCCCAGGGGGGCCTCGGCCAGGAGGGTGTGGGCGGAGGAGAGGGGGTTGAACGAGCCGGGCAGCACCCCCACCCGCCCCCCCTCCCCATCCGGGTGGACCACCACGGCCGCGGGGGCGGCCGCCGGGTCAAGGCTCTGGACCAGCCGCCGGAAATCGGCGTAGGGGGCCGGGTCCCAGTAACGGAGGGCTTCGGCCACGGCCCTTCAGCCGAGGGCCGGCCCCTCGGCCAGGATCAGCTCCTTTAAGTCCCGGATAAGCCGCCAGCCGGCAAGGTCCGGGTCGGCCGAAAGCTCCCCAAGCTCGGCCACAAGCAGTTCCCGGGCGCCGGGCAGGTGGTCGACCCGGAAGAGGTTTCGCAGGCGCAGAAGCTGGGCCCGTTGGGCCGGGCCGAAGGCCGGCCGGGTGGCCCAGACTTCGGCCGCCGCCCGGGCCACCTCGACCGCCGGGTCGAGGGCCCGCTCGATCCGGCTGGCCTGGCGGACGGTGATGAGGCCGCTGGCAATGGAGCCGAGGTAGAGGGCGGCCAGGCCCCCGGCCACGGCCGCCACCCCGATAAACGGCGTCCCGTAGATGCCCAGCAGCACCACCAGCGTAAGGGCCGTAAGCCAGCGCCGCTCCCGCTCGAAAAGGTCGAAGACCTGCCTTTCCACCCGCCGGCGGACCAGCTGGGCCCGCCGCCGGTAGACTTCTTCCACCCAGGCCCAGAGCTCGGCCTCAAAAGTCTCCCCGGCCATCGCCCCCGCCTGATTATATTAGGCCCGGGCCCCCAGCAGGGGCAAAAGGAGCAGCCTTAAAACTATGACTAAAAGGAGGGTCAGCACCGGTATGTACCGGTCCCCGATGAACCGGGGCGTTAGCCGCCGGACCGCCCAGAAAAGGGGGTCGGTAAGCCGCCGGAGAAACTCGCTGAAGATGCTCCGGTGGCCGCCGGTAATAAGCTCCAGAACCAGCCGGCCGATGATGGCCCACATGAAGAGGGCCAGCAGCCAGTTCAGCCCCTCGGCCAGGACCGCCACCATCGCCTGCCGCCTAAAAAGGCGGTGCGGGCACGGTGGGCCGCACCCGCACCGTCGGATGCCGTCCGGCCGGCCTCAGTCGTCGGCGCCGGGCTGGGGGGCCGGACCGGGGGCCGGGGCCGCCCCCGGCACCGTAACCATCTCGCCCACCGGGATGCGGACCTCGTCCACCATCTGCTGAACCTCCCGGGGCGGCGGGGCGGTGGCCAGGCTCACCCCAACCTGCAGGCCGAAGTTCACCGCCATCCCGAAGATGCCCGAGGAGAGGTGGGAAAGGCCAAACAGGTTAAAGGTCGGGAACAGGTAGTTGCCCCACATGTAGATGAGGCACGCCAACAGACCCCCAATCATCCCGGAAATGGCCCCCCAGGCGTTGGCCCGCTTCCAGAAGATCCCGAGCAGGAGCACCGGGAAGAAGGTCGAGGCCGCCAGGGAGAAGGCCCAGGCCACCAGCTGGACGATGAGGGCCAGCCTTGGGAAGGCCAGGAAGGCCGCCACCACCGCTGCCACCAGGATCATCACCCGGCCCATCAGGAAGCGGGTGGCGTAGGTGGCATTCGGGTTGATGGTCTTGGCGTAGATGTCGTGGGCCACGGCCGTGGCGATCACCAGCAGGAGGCCGTCGGCGGTGGAGAGGGCCGCTGCCAGGCCGCCGGCCGCCACCAGGGCCGCGATGGTGTAGGGCAGGCCGGCCACCTCAGGGGTGGCCAGGACCACGATGTCGGGGTTGATGGTGAGCTCGGCCCACTGCAGGATGCCGTCGCCGTTGGCGTCCCGGATGGAAAGCAGACCCGTCCGGGCCCAGGCATCCACCCAGCCGGGGAGCTGGTTGATGGGCTTGCCGATGACGTCGGTCAGGAACTCCCAGCGGGAGAAGGCGGCGTAGGCCGGGGCCGTGAAGTAGAGCAGGTAGATGAAAAAGAGGGACCAGCCGACGCTGATGCGGGCCTCCTTCGGGTCGGGCACCGTGTAGTAGCGGATCAGGATGTGGGGCAGGCCGGCCGTGCCGGCCATCAGGCAGAAGGTGAGGGCCAGAAACTCCCACGGGAAGCCCCGCCAGTCGGTCACGGTGATGGGCGGGGGCGAAGGCAGGTTAAGGCCGGTGGCGTCGTTTATCTGCTTGATGCTGGCCAGGGCCGAGGCGTTGCTCAGGGCCCACTTGAAAGGCTCAATATAAGACGGCAGGTTGAGCTGCTGCTCGATCCGGGTGATCTCCTGGAGGGCCCGCCCGTACATGAGCTCGGAGATGGGCACCCCGGTCCGGACCGCCGAAAGGAAAGTCACCGGGATCAGGTAGGCGGTGATAAGGATAATGTACTGGGCCACCTGGGTCCAGGTGATGGATTTCATCCCGCCCAGGAAGGAGCAGACCAGCACCCCGGCCAGGCCGACGAAGACCCCGACCTCAAAGGGCAGGCCGACGATTCGGCTCATGATGATGCCGACGCCCGTGACCTGGGCCGTGACGTAGGTCAGGGAAACGATGATGGCGCAGATGGCAGCCACCACCCGGACCGTCCGCCCCTTCTCCGGGAACCGGGCGGCCACGAAGTCGGGAATGGTGAACTGGCCGAACTTGCGCAGGTAAGGCGCAAAGAAGAGGGCCAGCAACACGTACCCGCCCGTCCAGCCCATGATGTAGGCCAAGCCGTCGTAACCGAGGACGAAGAGGCTGCCGGCCATCGAGATAAAGGAGGCCGCGCTCATCCAGTCGGCCCCGGTGGCCATGCCGTTAAAGAAGGCGGGCACCCGCCGGCCGGCCACGTAGTACTCGTCGAGCCGCCGGGTGAAGTTCAGGATGCCGATGGCGGCATAAAGCAGAAGTGTAAGGAGCAGATAGGCGTAGCCGATGGCCGTCCGCGAAAGGCCGAGGTTCACCTCGAGGACGGCCAGGATGGTGGTAGAGAGCAGGAGCCCGATGACGAAGGCGCCGTAAATCCGAACGAGCCGCTGCTGTAATAACTTAACCTCCCGCTTGGATACCCGGGTGTAATAGGTCTCCTGCGACATCGGCCAACCCCCTTACTCCTCTTCTTCCTCGAAACCGTATTTGCGGTCGATGATGTTGTTCATGATGAGGGCGTAAACGAAGATCAGGATGACGAAGATGGTGATCGAGCCCTGGCTTGCAAGCCAGTAGCCCAGGGGAAAGCCGGTCAGGATGGTGATGCTGTTAAGGGCCTTGGCGAAGGGCGGGTGGGCGAAGCCGGCCAGCAGCCAGACGATGAAGAGGACCAGTATCAGCCGGCTGTTCGCCCGCCAGTAGACCCGGATGCGCTCGTCCTGACCGGTGCGTTCCGGCGGCGACTGTTGCATAAGCCTCCTCCTTCGGTCAGGGTTTAGGTCCTACGTTAGCCTCCGCTCGCCGTTGGGTTCCTTTGGGCGTTTTCCCGGGCATCACCCCCCTTCGGCCTATCGGGCCCCGACGGCCAGGAGCAGGTCCCCCAGGGTTCTGACCCCGAAGCCCTCAAGCCGGGTCAACTGCCGCTGCCAGACCTGGGCGGTGGCCAGGGCGTCGGCGGGGGCGCTGTGGGGCCTGAACAGCTCCACCCCGTACCGCCTTGCCAGGGCCTCCAGGTCCCAGACGGCAACGGGGTCCGCCCCCGGCGGGCCGCCGGCGGCCTGGGCCTCCAGCCAGCCCTCTACCCGGCCGATATCCACCCAGCGAAACCGCCCCACCGGAAATCCGGCCCGCTTGAGGAAGGCCCGGTCGAAGCCGACCTTGTGGCCGACGATGACGGCCTCCCGGCAGAACGCCGCCAGCTCCGGGAGCACGGCCTCGATGGGCGGGGCGGCAGCCACGTCCGCCGGCCGGATCCGGTGGATGGGCACCGTCGGGCCCCAGCCGTTCCGCCCGGGCCGCACCAGCCGGTGGAAGGTCTGCCCGATGAGAACCCGGCCCCCCACCATCCTGACGGCCCCGACCTCCAGGATTTCGTCGATCCCTTCCCGGAGGCCGGTGGTTTCGGTGTCCAGGACGACAAAGGGGACCTCGGCCAGGGGCCGGCCCAGGTCGGCTGGGGCCCCGAACGCCGCACCCCGGCAGAGACGGGCCGCCAGCTTTGCCACCATGGTTCCCTTGGACGAATCTGCCTTCACACCTGCCTTCGCCGTTTTATGATAGTTCCGGTTAACAGCTCCGGCCGCCGATTTGCAGAAATGGCCGGTAATCGGTTGAAAAAGGGGGCGGATCGACACTATACTGGGAGTGAAATTCCGGGGCGGCACAGCGGGAATGTCGGCTCAGGCGGTCGCCACCGCCTTCTTAAGCCAGGTCCCACCCTTTCGGTACCTGGATGGGGAGGCCCTGGCCCGGGTCGTGGCCCGGGCCGAAATCCACTTCTTCCCAAAGGGCACCCGCATCCTCCAGCGGGACGGCCCCCCGGCCCGGTATCTTTACGTGGTCGAGAAGGGCGGGGTTAAAAAGGCCGTCGGCGACGTCACCCTGGAGGTGGCCGGGGAGGGGGAGGTCTTCGGGGTTCTTTCGGCCCTTGAAGGCGACCGCAGCCGGCTGGACGTCATCGCCGTCGAGGATACCGTCTGCTACGCCATCCCCCGGGACGTGGTCGAGAGCCTGCTGGAAACCCAGCCGAAATTCGCCCGCTTTCTCTACGAGTTCTCCATCCGCCGCTACCTGGATTGGAGCCTGGAGGAGCTGGAGCGGTTGCCGGTCCTTACCGGGTCCGGCCGGCTCGTCTTCACCGCCCGGGCCGGGGAGGTGGCCCGCCGGCCTCTGGTCACCTGCCGGCCGGAGACCACCATCCAGGAGGCCGCCCAGCTCATGACCCGCCACCGGGTAAGCTCGGTGGTGGTCCTCGACCCTGACGGCCGGGCCGCCGGCATCCTGACCGACTGGGACCTGCGGGAGCGGGTGGTGGCCGCCGGCCGGGATATCCGCCAGCCGGTGGCCAAGGTGATGACCTCCCCGGTCGTCAGCGTCGATTCGGATACCCCCGTCTACGAGGTGGTGGCCGAGATGGTCCGCCGGGGCATCCACCACCTGGTCGTCACCGAGGCCGGCCTTCCGGCCGGAATGATTGCGGGCCACGACCTGATCCTGCTCCAGGGGACCTCGGCCCTCTTTGTGGCCCGGGATATCGAGCGGCGCCACGACCTGCCGGGCCTCAGGCAGGTCGTCGCCGACTCCCAGCGGGTGGTCCCCTTCCTCCTGCGCCAGGGGATCCGGGCCAGCCAGCTGGGCCGGCTCATGACGGACATCAACGACCGGGTTATCGGCCGGGTCCTGGAGTTTACCGAGGCCGCCCTGGGCCCGCCCCCGGTCCCCTACTGCTGGCTGGTCCTGGGCAGTGAGGGCCGCCGGGAGCAGACCTTCCGCACCGACCAGGACAATGCCCTTATCTACGCCGACCCCCCGGCCCCGGAGGCCGGGGCCGCCCGGGAATACTTTCTGGAGTTCGGCCGGCGGGCCGTCGCCGCCCTGGTGGAGGCAGGTTTTCCGCCGTGCCCCGGCCGCTACACCGCCGACAACCCCGATTGGGTTCAGCCCCTCTCGGGCTGGAAGGCCCACTTCCGCCGGTGGGTCGCAACCCCCGAGCCGGAAGCCGTCCTCAACTCCCTGATCTTCTTCGACTTCCGGGGAATCTACGGCGACCTCGGCCTGGCCGACCGGTTGCGGGCGTATATCAACGAACTGCTGCCGGCCAGCCGCCTCTTTTTGCTTCACCTGGCCTGGCTCTCCACCAAAACCCCGCCGCCCCTGGGCTTTCTCGGGCGGTTCATCGTCGAGGCGGGCGGGGAGCACCGCAAGCAGCTCGACCTTAAGGCCCGGGGCACCCGGCCCATCCTCGACCTGGCCCGCTTCCTGGCCCTGCGCCACGGCGTGGCCGATACCAGCACCGTCGGCCGGCTGGAGGCCCTCCAGGCCGCCGGCAAAATCCCACCCGACCTGGCCGACGAGCTTACCCAGGCCTTTGAGTTCATCCTGGGCCTGCGGATCCGGAACCAGTGGGCGAAAATTCAGGCCGGAAAGGCCCCCGACAACTTCGTCGACCCCGGCCAGCTCTCGGCCCTGGAGCGGAGCCTGCTTAAGGAGGCCTTTAAGGCCGTGGGCCGGGCCCAGGCCGTGGTCCGTCAGGAATACCATGCCGACCTGGTGGCCGATTAGGGGGTTCTGCCGTGGCCGAAGGGGTTGAAGAAAGGCCCGCCGACCGGGAAGCCGCCGAGCCGGCCCTGGAGCTGGCCGACACGGCCGAGGAGATCGAGGTCTACCTGGCCGAGCTGGGCCGCTTCTGGGCCGAGGAGGAGCAAGCCCTCATTCAGGAGGTTGCCGAGCAGACCACCTACGGGGCCATCCTCCTGGAGGACCTGATCCGCCGCCAGCTCCGGCTCGGCCTGGGGGTGGCCGCCCTCTTCCTCGGGGTCCTTTTCAGCCTGCCCATCGCCTAGCTGGCCATGCCCGAGCTTATGGGCCTGCGCCTCTTCGGCCTGCCCCTCGGCTGGCTCATTCCGGCCGCCCTGATCTACCCCTTCGTCTGGGTCCTGGCCAGGTTCTACGCCGGCCGGGCCCGCCGCTACGAGGAAGAATTCCGGGAGCTTCTGCGCTAGGATGCTTACCCCCGGCGGGATCCACTGGCTTTCCCTCCTCACCTTCTTCGGGGTGGCCGTGGCGGCCGTCGGGGTCGGCCTCTACACCACCCGGGTGGTCCGGACCACCTCGGATTACTTCGTCGCCTCCCGGATGGTGAGCCCCCTTCTTAACGCCTCGGCCATCGCCGGGGAATATTTAAGCGCCGCCTCGTTCATGGGGGTGGCGGCGATGGTAATGGCCTTCGGCTACGACGTCCTCTGGTACCCGGTGGGCTACGCCGCCGGGTATCTCTTTCTTCTCCTCTTCGTGGCCGCCCCCCTCCGCCGCTTCGGGGCCTACACCGTCCCCGACTTTGCCGAGGGCCGCTTCGACTCCCCCGCCTTCCGGCGGGTCGCCGTCGTCTTTGTCCTGGTCGTCGGCATCTTCTACATGCTTCCCCAGATGAAGGGGGCCGGCCTCACCTTCAACGCCCTGACCGGGGCCCCCTACTGGGTGGGGGTCGTGGTGGTGGGAAGTGTCATCACCTTAAACGTGGCCCTGGGCGGAATGAAGGGCATAACCTACGTCCAGACCTTCCAGTTCTGGGTCAAGCTCTTCGCCCTGACCCTTCTGGGCCTGGGGGTGATGGCCGTGGCCGGCTGGTACGGGTCCCATTTCGAGCGGGTGAGCGGCCCGGAACCCTTGAGGTTTCCCGAGGCCAAGGTGGTTTCCCACCAGGCCGGGGCCGTCTTAAGGCTCCCGGAGCCGGCCCGGGTCCGGGCCCTGGACCCCGTAGCCCTTGAGCTTCCCGGGGGCGAGGTCCGACAGATACCCGCCGGTGAGGCCATTACCCTCCCGCCGGGCCCGAGCCGGGTGGTGGCCGGGGGGAGGCTCGAGTACCAGGCGGGGTCCCCCGTTCCCAACGCCCCGGTGGGGGAGAGCTGGGCAAAGCCCTTCGGGCCCTTCACCAGCGGCCTCGGCTACCCCTTAATCTTCACCTACTCGCTGATGGTCGCCACCGTCCTGGGCACCGCCGGCCTGCCCCACATCCTGGTGCGGTTTTACACCAACAAGGACGGGGAGGCCGCCCGCCAGACGACCATCATCGTTATCGGCCTCATCGGCCTTTTCTACCTGTTCCCGCCCCTCATCGGCACCCTGGGCCGGTCGCTGGTCCCCGAGCTCTACGCCTCGGGCCAGACGGAGACGCTTTTGCTCACCCTGCCGTCGGCGGTGGGGCCGGAATGGCTGAGCCGGCTGCTGGAGGCGGTGGTGGCGGCCGGGGCCTTCAGCGCCTTCATGTCCACCACCTCCGGGCTGATGGTGGCGGTGGCCGGGGCCCTGGCCCACGACGTCTACGCCCGCACCCTCCGGCCCCGGGCCAGCTCCCGGGCCCGGCGGCTGGCCTTCCAGGTTTCGGCCCTCCTGGCCGGCCTCGTCGCCATCGCCGCCGGCATCCAGGTGGAGCGGTTCGCCATCAACATGCTGGTGGGCTGGGCCTTCGCCATCTCCGCCGCCTCGTTCTTCCCCCTGCTCACCCTGGGAATCTGGTGGAAGGGGCTCACCCTGCCCGGGGCGATGGCCGGAACGGTAATCGGGGGCATCTCGGCCTCGGTGGCCATCCTGGCCACCATGTGGCTGGCCCCCCTGGACCTGGGGGCCTCGGAGTCCCTGCTCTGGACCCTCCTGGCCCAGCCGGCCATCTGGGCCATCCCCATCGCCTTCGGCACCATGGTGGGGGTCTCCCGCCTGACCCGGGACCGGGTGCCCCTGGACATCAACCTAAAGATGCTGCGGATGCACGTCCCCGAACAGCTTGGGTTGCGGACGGAGTATATTAGAGAATAAAAATGGTGGGTTCCGATGGAGACCCTGCCGCTGGTCCTGGCCGAGCTGATGGCGGTGGTCGCCGTTGCGGGCGGGGTTGCCCTCCTTCTTGCCCGCCGGAGCCGGACGGTCAGTGAGGGCCGGGAGCAGGCGATGCTGGAAACCCTCCACCTGGCCAACCACACCCTGCCCTACCTGCGCCACGGCCTTAATCCCCACACCGCCGAACGGACGGTCAAGCTGATCTACGATTACCTGCGGCCCAGCGCGGTGGCCCTGGTGGGCAACGGGGTTATCCTGGCCTTTGTCGGGGCCGGGAGCGACCACCACCGGCCCGGGACCCCGGCCCTCACTCAGGTTACCCGGGAGGTCCTGCGGACGGGCCGGCCCATCGTCGCCCCCAATCCCAGCACCATCGGCTGCAACAACCCGAACTGCCCCCTGCAGTCGGCCGTCGTTGTCCCCCTGCGGGTCCGGGGTCGGACCGTCGGCTGCCTGAAGATTTATTACGACGGCGACCAGGCCCTCACCCCGACCCGGATCCGGGTCGCCGACAGCCTGGGGCGGCTGATGAGCATCCAGATGGAGCTGGCCGAGCTGGACCGCCAGACCGAGCGGCTGGCCCGGGCCGAGCTGGCCGCCCTGCAGGCCCAGATCTCCCCCCACTTTATCTACAACACCTTAAACACTATCGCCGCCTTTATCCGGACGAACCCCGAGCAGGCCCATGAACTGCTGGTGGAGTTTGCCGACTTCACCCGCCGGGCCTTCAAGCGCCGGGGCGAATTCGCCTCCCTGGCCGACGAGCTGGAATACGTCCACCAGTATCTCACCTTGGAGAAGGCCCGCTACGGCGACCGGCTGGAGGTGGTCTACCGGGTGGACCCGGAGGTGCTGCCCGTTTCGGTGCCAGTCCTGGTCCTGCAGCCCCTGGTGGAAAACGCCATCCGCCACGGCATCAGCCGGAAGGTGGGGCCGGGGCGGGTGGTGATCACCGCCGAGGACCGGGGCAACGAGGTGCTCATCACCGTGAGCGACAACGGGGTCGGGATGACCCCCGAACAGGTAAAGCAGGTGCTGAGCTCCGACCCCCGACAGCGGGGCGGCCTGGGCCTGGCCAACGTCAGCGAGCGGCTTAAAAGCATCTACGGCCCGGAGCGGGGCCTTGAGGTCCAGTCGGCCCCCGGCCAGGGCACCCAGGTGCGGTTCGTCATACCCAAATTCCACGCCGGGGTGGCGGTGGGGCGTCGATGAGCGGCCTTAGCCCGACGACCGTCGGCCTGCCCACCTTAAAGGCCCTCATCGTGGACGATGAGGAGCCGGCAACGGTCGAACTAAAATACCGGCTTCAGGAGACCGGCTGGCCCGTGCAGGTGAGCATCGCCCTTACGGCCACCGACGCCCTCAGGCTCCTGCGCCAGCGGGACTTCGACGTGGTCTTTTTAGACATCCAGATGCCGGGCCTCACGGGCCTGGAGCTGGCCGAGGTCCTGGCCGAGTTCAGCCGGCCGCCGGTGGTGGTCTTCGTCACCGCCTACGACGAGTACGCCGTCCGGGCCTTCGAACTGCGGGCGGCCGACTACCTGCTGAAGCCGGTCCGGGTCGAGCGGCTCATCGAGACCCTGGAACGGGTGCGGGAACGGCGCTACCCGGGGCCGAAGGCCGAAGCCCCCCGGTTTCAGCTGATCGACCGGCTCCCGGTGGAAAAATCCGGCCGCACCCTGCTCATCGACCTGGCCGAGGTCCGGTTCGCCGAGGCCCACGACGAGCTGGTCCTGGTCAAAACCTACGACCAGGTCTACACCGTCCGGTTCACCATGAACGAGCTGGAGGCCCGGCTGCCCAACCCCCCGTTTCTGCGGGTCCACCGCTCCTTCATCGTCAACTTAAAGCGGGTGGTGGAGATCCGGCCGTATTTCAACGGGGTCTATTTACTTAAAGTCGACGACAAGGAGCGCACCGAAATTACCGTCAGCCGGGGGCACGTTCGCAGTCTGCGGAATCTCCTGGGAATTTAGGGCGGCCGGCAGGAATCGGCGGCCAATGGCCGAAAAAGGGGGCCGAACGGCAATTTCCGGGAGTTGAACGCCACCGCCCCCGTTGAGGGGCCGATTTTAAAGCCGTTAGCATTGATCGGGTACCGGTTCCGTCCCCTGAGCGTGCCTTTTGCACATCTGGCCGGGAGGTGCAACCGATGCAGGTGATTAACCCCATCGTCAGGCGGTGGGTTGAGACGGCCCGGGAGGACCCGGAAGGGTTCTGGGCGCGGGCGGCCGAGAAGCTCCCCTGGTTCCGGAAGTGGGAGCGGACTTTCGAGTGGAACTTCCCCACGTTCCGGTGGTTCATCGGGGGCCGGACGAACCTGGCCTTTAACTGCCTGGACCGCCAGGTGGCCGCGGGCCGCCCCGGCCAGGCCGCGCTCATTTACATAAACGAGCGGGGTGAGCGCCGAGTCTACACCTATGCCCAGCTCCTGCGGGAGGTCCGGCGGCTGGCGGCCGCCCTCCGGGGCATGGGCATCCGGAAGGGCGACCGGCTCACCATTTACATGCCCACCAGCCCCGAGGCGATCATGCTGATGCTGGCGGCGGTCCGGGTCGGGGCCATTCATTCGGTGGTCTTTGCCGGGTTCGGGGCCGGGGCCCTGGCCGACCGGATTGCGGCCAGCGGGTCGCGGCTGGTCTTTACGGCCGATGTGACCTACCGCAAGGGCCGGGATGTCCGGCTTAAAGAGGTCGTCGACGAGGCCTTGAAGACGGCGGGGGACACCGTGGAGCACGTGGTGGTCTGGGGCCGGACCGGCCAGGATGTGCCGATGACCCCCGGCCGGGACCTCTTCTGGGAAGATTTCTTAAGGCGGGCCGAGGGCCAGCCGGACGGCTGGGTTGAGATGGAGGCCAACGAGCCGGCCTACATCCTGGCCACCTCCGGTACGACGGCTAAGCCGAAGCTGGCCGTCCACACCCACGGCGGCTACCAGGTGGGGATTTACAGCACCGGCCTCTGGTGCTTCGGCCTGCGGCCGGGGGAGGTGTGGTGGTCCACCTCGGACATCGGCTGGGTGGTGGGCCACAGCTACATCGTCTACGCCCCCCTCCTGGCGGGCTGCGCCACCATCGCCTACGAGGGTGCCCTGGACCACCCCGGGCCCGAAACCTTCTGGCAAATCGTCGAGGACTTCGGGGTTACGGGAATCTTCACCTCGCCGACGGCCGTAAGGCTGCTTATGCGCTACGGGTCGGGGCCGGCCCGCAAGTTCGACCTCTCGTCCTTGGAGCGGGTCGTCTGCGCCGGGGAGGTGCTGAACGCCCCGGCCTGGGAGTGGCTCCAGAAGGAGGTTTTAAACGACCGGGTGCCCGTCATCGACCACTGGTGGCAGACGGAGACGGGCGGGCCGGTCATCGGCAACCCCTACGGCCTGGCCATGCTCCCCATCAAGCCGGGCTCGGCCACCATCCCCCTGCCGGGTATGGAGGTGGGGGTGATGACCCCGGAGGGGCAGGAGTGCGGCCCCGGGGAGAAGGGGATTCTGGTGATCAAGCGGCCCTTCCCCAGCCTGACCCCAACCCTCTGGGGGGAGCCGGAGCGGTATGCCCGGGACTACTGGCAGCGGATTCCCGGCCGGCAGGTCTACTTTACGGGCGATTCGGCCCAGCTGGACGAGGACGGCTACGTCTGGTTTGCCGGCCGGGCCGACGAAATCATCAAGATTGCCGCCCACCGGATCGGCACCATCGAGGTGGAGACGGCCTTTCTCAAGCACCCGGCCGTGGCCGAGGCCGGGGTAACCGGCCGGCCCGACGAGGTCCGGGGCGAGGTGGTCTCCGCCTTCGTAGTCCTCAAGCAGGGCTACCAGCCTTCGGAGGAGCTCCGCCGGGAGCTCATCGAGACGGTCCGGCGGGAGCTGGGTCCGGTGGCCGTCATCGGCGAGGTAAACTTTGTAAACATGCTGCCCAAGACCCGCAGTGGTAAAATTATGCGAAGGGTCCTTAAGGCCGTGATCCTCAACCGGGACCCCGGCGACATAACCACCATCGAAGACGAGGGCTCGGTGGAGGAGGCCCGCCAGGCCTGGCAGCAGATGCGGGCCGAGATTCAGGCCCCCATTGGGGATAACTAGCCCGAAGGAGGTCGATGCGGAATGGCTAACGGCGACGAGCGCGCGGAAGTCCGGAATCGGATCCTGGTCGAAAGCCTCCTTAAAGAGGAGCGAAGGTTTCCGCCCCCGCCGGAGTTCCGGGAGAAGGCCTGGGTTAAAGACTGGACGCCCTGGGAGGAGGCCGAGCGGGACCTGGAGGGCTTCTGGGCCAAGCACGCCGAGGCCGAGCTCCACTGGTTCCGCAGGTGGGATAAGGTCCTGGAGTGGAACGTCCCCTGGGCGAAGTGGTTTGTGGGGGGCGTGATCAACGCCTGCTATAACTGTGTCGACCGCCACGCCCAGAGCTGGCGCCGGACCAAGGCGGCCATCGTCTGGGAGGGGGAGCCCGGCGACTGGCAGGTGCTCACCTACCAGGACCTGCACCGGGAGGTCCAGAAGTTCGCCAACGTCCTTAAGGGCCTGGGGGTTCAGAAGGGCGACCGGGTGACGATTTACCTGGGGATGGTGCCCGAGCTGCCCATCGCCATGCTCGCCTGCGCCCGGATCGGGGCGCCCCACAGCGTGGTCTTCGGCGGCTTCAGCTCCGATGCCCTGCGGGACCGGATCCAGGACGCCCAGGCCAAGGTGCTCATCACCCAGGACGGGGCCTGGCGGCGGGGCAACATCGTGCCCCTGAAGCAGTTTGCGGACAAGGCCCTGGAGGAGTGCCCCTCCGTTGAGAAGGTGGTTGTGGTCCGGCGGGTGGGGGAGCAGTCCGGGGCGAGGCGGGTGGCGGGCCGGGATTTCTGGTGGGACGAGCTTATGGCCAAGGCCGACCCGGTCTGCCCGGCCGAACCCTTAGACTCGGAGCATCCGCTCTACATCCTCTACACCTCCGGCACCACCGGCAAGCCCAAGGGCGTCCTCCACACCACCGGCGGCTATCTGTTGGGGGTGCACCTGACCACCAAGTGGGTCTTCGACCTCAAGGACGAAGACTACTACTGGTGTACGGCCGACATCGGCTGGGTGACCGGCCACAGCTACATCGTCTACGGGCCCCTTTCCAACGGTGGCACCTCGGTGATGTACGAGGGCGCGCCCGACTGGCCGGATAAGGACCGCTTCTGGGCCATCGTCGAGAAGTACCGCATCAACATCCTCTACACCTCCCCCACCCTCATCCGGACGGTGATGAAGTGGGGTCCGGAGTACCCGGCCCGGCACGACCTTTCGAGCCTGCGGCTTCTGGGCACCGTGGGCGAGCCCATCAACCCCGAGGCCTGGATGTGGTACCACGAGCACATCGGCCATGGCCGCTGCCCCATCGTGGACACCTGGTGGCAGACCGAGACCGGGATGATCATGATCACCCCGATCCCGGGGGTGGTCACCACCAAGCCGGGCTCGGCCACCATCCCGTTCCCGGGGGTCGGGGCCGACGTTGTTGACGAGCAGGGCAATCCCTGCCCGCCCAACGTCGGCGGCTACCTGGTGCTCACCCGGCCCTGGCCGGCCATGCTCCGGACCTTCTGGGGCGACCCCGAACGGTACGTCCAGACCTACTGGAGCCGGTTCCCGGGCCGCTACTTCACCGGGGACGGCGCCCGCAAGGACGAGGACGGCTACTTCTGGATCACCGGCCGGGTAGACGACGTGGTGAACGTGGCCGGCCACCGGCTCTCCAACATCGAGATCGAGAGCGCCCTGGTGGCCCACCCGGCAGTGGCCGAGGCGGCCGTCATCGGCCGGAGCGACCCCCTTAAAGGCCAGGCGGTCTCGGCCTTCGTGGTGCTCAAGGCCGGCTACGAGCCGAGCGACCGGCTTAAAGAGGAGCTCCGGGAGTGGGTGGCCCAGAAGATCAGCCCCATCGCCCGGCCTGCCGACGTCTTCTTCTGCGCCGACCTGCCCAAGACCCGCTCGGCCAAGATCATGCGCCGGCTCCTGCGGGACATCGCCGAGGGGCGGGCCCTGGGCGACACCACGACCCTGACCGACCCGGCCGTCATTGAAGAACTGCGCCAGCGCTACATCGCCGAGGGCAAAGAAGAGGCCTAGGTCGGCCGGACCTGCCCCGAACCCTGGGGGCGGGACCGGTTGCCGGTCCCGCCCCGCCTTTTTGGGGGCCCAAGCCGCAGGGGCTTAGGCCCCGGAAACCGGCCTGGCAGGGCTTTCCGGTTTTTCGGCGCCGAAGCCGGGGCCCACGGCCGTGGGCCCCGACAACCAGCGGTTTATATGCCGGCCCGGCCGGGGTAGGGCCGGCGATTACCCGGGTGATGGTATAATGTTCTGCAAGGAACTATCATCCAGCGCCCGACCTGCCCGAACCCTGCCGGCCTTTTCCCGGAACTAAAAAGGAGGTGATGAGGTTGCCGGAGCGTCCCGTTCTGCAGGCCCAGCCCCGGGAGCTGAAGGGCAAGAAGATTAAGCGGCTGCTGCGGCTCGGGCTTGTCCCGGCCGTGGTTTTCGGCAAGGAAGTGGGCTCAAGGCTGATTCAGGTGGCCGAAAAGGAGGCCCTTAAGGCCATCCACCAGGCCGGAACGAGCCGGCTCATCAACCTCCAGGTCGACTCCGAAACCATCCCGGTGCTCATCCGGGGCGCATTTTTCGACCCCATCACCCACCGGCTCCGCCACATCGACCTCTGGGCCGTTCCCCTTCGGGAGGAGGTCACCGTTTCGGTGCCGGTGGTGCTTACCGGCGAATCCCCGGCCGTTAAGGCCGGCGGCGTCCTCGTCCAGCAGCTGGAGGCCCTTGAGGTTCACTGTCTGCCCGACCGGATCCCCGAAGCCATCCGGGTAGATATCTCCCGCCTGGGGCGTTTCCACGACGCCATCCGCGTGGGCGACCTGGAACCCCCGCCCGGGGTGCGGTTCGTCACCGACCCCGATGCGGTCATCGTGGTGGTCGAGCCGCCCGCGGCCGAAGAAGCCCCGGCCGAGCCCGGGTCGGCCGAATAAACCGCCGCCTCCCCTTCGGGCCGTCAACCGGCCGCCGCTAACCGATTTTTAAGAATTTTTCTGGGGGCTTCTGAGGATTCTTTTGGCGGCTTTTGAATGAACCCCCGCTAACTTTCTAGGGTGGAACGGCCGGGAAAAGGCCCCGGCGGAAAACCGAAAACCGGCTGGGAGGTGATTTAAAATGCTGGAGCGCTGGGATCCGACCCGGGAGATTCGGTCGCTACAGCGGATGGTTGACGAGCTCATCGACGAGGCTTTCCGGACCCTTGCCCCCACCTACACTTTCCGGTACCGGGTGGCCGGCCCGACCGGGGAGCAGGTGATGCCGGTCAACCTGTACCACACCGCCGACGACCTCTACTGCCAGTTTATAATTCCGGCGGCCAAGCCCGAGGACATCCAGGTTGACCTGACCGGCGACACCCTGACGGTCCGGGCCGAGATCAAGCCCGTTGAGGGCGATGTGGAGTGGCTGCGGCGGGAGTGGCTGCCCGGGATCTACAGCCGGACCATCAGCCTGCCCTTCCCGGTCGAGGCCGATAAGGTCGAGGCCCGGTATGAGAACGGGGTGCTGACCGTCCGGCTGCCGAAGGCGACGGAGGTGCGGCGGCGGGCCATCAAGGTTCAGGCTGCGTAAGCCGGACGGTTCGGAAAGCCGAACACCCGGCCGGCTTAATGATTAAGCCGGCCGGGTGCTTTTTTACTCGATGGCCTCGACCCGGTAGCGGATGGGTCCGGCCGGGCTTTCGACCACCACCTCCTGGTTAACCCGGGCGTCCTGAAGGGCCCGGCCCAGGGGCGACTGGACGGAGATGCGACCGGCCCGGACGTCCACCTCCCCGGGCCCGACCAGGGTCACCTCCAGGCGCTCGCCGGTATCCAGGTCGACCAGCCGAACCCGGTGGCCGATGGTTACCCGGTCGGCGCGCCCGTCGGCGGGGGCCTCCCTCACCTCGGCCGCCCGGAGCAGGGCCTCAATCTCCCGGATGCGGGACTGGATTCGGGCGAGCTCCTCCCGGGCGTACTGGTAGGGGGCGTTCTCCGAGAGGTCGCCGTCGGCGGCGGCCCGCCGGATTTCGGCCGCAAGGCGGGGGCGGGCGGCCTCCAGCTCGGCCAGCTCGGCCTTAAGCCGCTCGTAGCCCTCGGGGGTCAGAACCACCCGGGGGCCGTTGGCGGCCTGCTCGGCGGCCCTTTCGGCCGGGGCCTTCCGGCCGGGGGCCCGGCGAACCTTGAGGGCGGCCCCGAGGTTCTGGGGGGTGAGCTTCCGGCGGTAAAGGTAGCTTAGAAAGTCTTTTAAAATCTGGGCCCGGTGGGCCCCGGCATCCCCGGCCCGGTCGAGGTCGGCGGCGTAGGCCTCGATGTCGGTGGGCTTGAGGACCCGCACGGGCCGGTGGGCCCCGACCCAGCGGCCGAAGCGCTGAAGCTCGGCGGCGGCCGCCGGGCGCTCGGGGGCGGGCAGGGTTTCTAAGTAGTGGGCGATGGCCGTAGCCAGGTCGAGGTCCGTCATGGCAATTATAATCCTACCAACCGGGGCCCTGGGGCGTCAAAGGCCGGCCGCCGGGGCTTTCCGGTTATTTCCCGCCATTATAAAGCCCGGGGCGCTCCCCGGACCCGGTGGGAGCGGGTGGGCAAAAGGTTTTAAAATCTAATTCGGCCGGGCGCGGCCCAAAGGCCGAAATCTTAAAACCGGGTGCCGGCGAATGGTTAATGTCTTCGTCGTCCCCCACACCCACTGGGACCGGGAGTGGCTGGGCACCTTCCAGGAGTACCGGGTGGCCCTCGTGCGGTTCTGGTATACCCTCCTGGACCTGCTGGAAAAGGACCCCGGGTTTAAGACGTTTCTCTTAGACGGCCAGACCGCCCTTATCGGCGACTTCCTGGAGGTCGCCCCCGAGGCCGCCGACCGCATCCGGCGTCTGGCCGGGGCCGGGCGGCTCGAAGTCGGCCCGTGGTTCACCCAGCCCGACCCCTTCCTCTCCGAGGCCGAGGCCCTGATCCGCAACCTTCAGCTGGGCGTCCGTCAGGCCGAAGCCTTCGGCCGGCCCCTGGAAGTCGCCTACCTGCCCGACAGCCCCGGCCTTCCGGCCGAACTGCCCACCCTGCTGGCCGCCTGCGGCCTGGGGGCGGTGGTTTTCGGCCGGGGGATGGGGGCCGAGGCGGAAACCCTGGGCTCGGAGTTCTGGTGGGAGGCCCGGGATGGGTCCCGGGTGCTGGCCGTCTGGCTGCCCTGGGGGCACCGGGGCGCCGGCCTCGGGCTGAAGGGGGAGCCCTTCCGTCCGGCCGAGGAGCCGGCCGACCGCACCCGGGCGGAGCAGAACGCCCGGGCGGGCCTCGACCTGCTTAAAGGCTACGCCCGGACGGCCAATCTGCTCTTAATGCACGGGGCCGAGCACCTTTTCCCCCACCCGGGGCTTCCCGGGGTCGTCGACCACCTGAAAGGGGTGCTGGGGGAGCTGGCCGAATTCGAAATCGGCCGCCTGGCCGATTTCGTCCAGGCCGTCCGCCAGGCCGAAGGCCTTGCCACCTACCGGGGGGAGTTCCGGGCGGCGAAGTTTACGCCCCTCAAATCGGGCACCCTCTCGGCCCGGATGCCCTTAAAACAGCGCAACGGGGAGCTCCTGACCCTTTACGTCCGCCACCTGGAGCCCCTCCTGGCCCTGGTGGGACTGCCGGAGGTTCCCGGGGTCTGGCGGCTGGTGGAATACGGCTGGCGGCAGATCCTGTTTAACCAGGCCCACGACAGCATCGGGGGGGCCGTCTCGGACCCCGTTTACCGGGAGCTGCTCGGCCGCTTCGACGCCGCCGAGCAGCTCGGCCGGTCGGTTCTGGAGGGGGTGCTGGGTCGGCTGGCAAGGCAGGTGGACACCGCCCGGCTGCCGGGGGTGGGGGCGGTGGTGGTCGTCAACCCCCTGCCAGGGCCCCGCTCCGGGGCGGTGGCGGTGGAGGCGGAGCTTCCGGTGGAGTTGCTGCGGGGGCGGCCCTTCCCCGTCGTTTACGACGCCGAGGGCCGGCCGGTGCCGGTTCAGGAGCTGAAGGTGGAGGCCCCGGAGCCGGTCCGGGTGCCCTCGCCCACAACCCACCAGCGGGTTCGCCTCCTGATTAAGGCCGACGGTGTGCCCGGCCCGGGCTACCGCGCCTTCGGCCTCGACCTGGCCCCGACGCCCCGGCCGGTCGCCACCGGGGTTAAGGGGAGCAAAGCCTTCGTCGAGAACGAGCATTACCGGATCGAGGTCGGCCGCAACGGCACCTTTACGCTGGTAGATAAAGACCTGGGCCGGAGCTGGCCGGGCCTGGGCCTCTTTGAAGATACGGAGGATGTCGGCGACCTCTACACCTGGTCGCCGGCCCCCAATAGCCGGACCCTCACCACCGGGGACCTCATCGCCGAGACCGCCCTGCTCGAGTCGGGGCCCGTCCGGGCGACCCTGGGGGTGCGGCTGCGGTTCCCCATCCCGGCGGCCATCGCCGAGCACCGGCTGGGCCGGGGGTATTTAAAAACCGAGCTGCCCCTGAGCCTGCGGATATCCCTGATTGCCGGCCTGCGCCGGGTGGAGCTGGAGGTGGAAACCGAAAACGTTGCCCGGGACCACCGCCTGCGGGTGCTCTTCCCCACCGGTATTCCGGCGGGGGAGGTGCTGGTTCGGGACCTTTTGGGGCTTATCGGCCGGCCGGTAGAGCCCCCTTCCCAGGCGGACTGGGTGGAGCGGCCGGGGCGGCTGGGGCCCCAGCGGGGGCTTCTGGCCGCGGCCGACGACCGGGTCGGCCTGGCCGTGCTGACCGAGGGGCTGCCCGAATACGAGGCGGTCCCGGGGCCGCAGGGTGTGACCCTGGCGGTCACCCTCCTTCGGGCCGTGGGGTGGCTGGCCCGGGCGGACCTTCTTACCCGGGAAGACACGGTGGGCCCGCCGGTGAAGACCCCGGAGGCCCAGGGTCTCGGCCGGCACCGCTTCCGGCTCGGGCTTCTGACCTACGGGGCGGGTATCGGGCCGGCGGAGCTTTTGCGGGAGGCCGAGGCCTTTCGGGCCGGGTTTCTGGGGGTGGTGGCCGGGCGGTGGGCCGGGGAGCGGCCGCCGGCCGGGACCCTTCTGGATATCGCCGCCCCGGGGCTGGTCCTTTCGGCCCTCTTCGCTACCCCGGAGGGTCTGTTGGTCCGCCTTTACAACCCCGGACCGGCCCCGGCAACCGCCCGGCTGAGGCTGCCGGCCGGCTACGGCCGGGCCCTTCTTGCCGACGGCCTCGGCCGGCCGACGGGCCCGGAGCTTCGGCCCGACGCCGACGGTTTTGTGGCTTTGGCCGTGGGGCCTTTCGGCCTGCAGACTTTTCTGCTGGTATCGGAGGGAGGCCGACCTTCAGAACGCAGTTCGGACACCACCGTTCTTGAGTCCGGCTACGGCCTTATTTAGCTTGCTCCGGTGCCGTCTTCGGGCTGCTCAAAGGGGCCTCAAGCTGGGGTTAGCCCGGCGCTTTTAAGCGGGTGTCCGACCTCCTCTCCGAAGGTCGGGAGGGAGGGGGAACATGAGCAGGTGGGAGCCTTCTTATCTGGCCGTTTACCGGAGCGGCGAACTTAACGCGCGGGTGGAGTACGCCCGAAGCCTGCTGGCAAAACCCTGCCGGGTCTGCCCCCGGGAGTGCCCGGTAGACCGCCTGGCAGACCAGTTCGGCCTTTGCAAGGTGGGCCGGTACGCCTACGTGGCCTCATACTTTCCCCACTTCGGGGAGGAGGACTGCCTGCGGGGCTGGAACGGCTCAGGGACGATATTTTTCAGTGGATGTAACCTGCGCTGCGTCTTCTGCCTCACCCCGGAAACCCGAGTCTGGACGGAGGCGGGCCCCCAAAGCCTTGAAGGGCTGTTCGGGGTGGGGGACCACGAGGTCTCGGTGAACGGCGGCCGGGTTCGGCTGCTGCGGGACGTCCGGGTGTTTACCGGCGCAGGCAGGCTTGCCCGGGCCACCAAGGCCTTCTGCCACCCGTACCGGGGCGAGCTGGTGGTTCTTAAGCCTTACGGCCTGCCGGCCCTGCGGCTTACCCCCGAGCATCCGGTGTTCATCGCCGACCGGCCCGGCGGCCCGGTCCGCAAGGTCCCGGCCGCCGAGGTCGGTGCGGGCCACTGGGTGTTTGTTCCCGCCCCCGTTCCCGGTTCGGACCCGCCGGTCCTGGACGCCGGGGCGGTCCTTGCCGGCCGGGGCGGGTGGATAAGCCTGCGGCCCCGGCGGGTGCCGCTGGCCGAGCTGGAGCCGCTGGCCCAGGCCGCGGCCCGGCGGGGGGTCACCACCGCCCAGGTGGCCGCCCGCCTCGGCTACCATCCGGCTTACGTCCGCAGCCTGCTCCCCCGGGTCCGTCGGGGGGAGGTCTCCGACGGCGGCCGGGCCCCCAACGACCTGGTCGTCGTTCAGGGCGGCCGGCTCCGGTTCCGGACGGAAAAGGGGCCCGGCGTGCCCGAACGGATCCCCCTGGACGAAGCCCTGGGCCGCCTGCTGGGCTTCTACTGCGCCGAAGGCCACGTGGCCTCGGCCCCAAGCCGGCCTAACAGCCACGTCCTGGTTTTCTCCTTCGGCAAGAAAGAGGGGGCCCTGGCCGAGGAGACGGCCCGGCTGATTTGGCAGGTCTTCGGGGTCGGGGCGCGGCAGGTGGTGCGGCGGACGACCCGGACCGTCGAGGTGGGGAGCACCTCGGTGGCCCTGCTCTTTAAGGCCCTTGCCGGCGCCCATGCCGGCGAGAAGCGGGTGCCGGCACCCCTTTTTGGGGCGCCGCCCGGGGTGGTTCGGGCCTTCCTGGAGGCTTACTGGGCCGGGGATGGGGCCCGCAACGGCCCGTACCTGGTGGCCAACACGGTATCCCGGGAGCTGGCCCTGGGACTTGCGGCGCTGCTTTTGCGGCTCGGAATTTTCCCGTACTTTTACGCCACACCCAGGCCCGCCCATCAGACCATCGAGGGCCGGGTCGTTAAGCAGCAGGCGACCCTCTACTACGTCAAGTGCCGCTGGGACGAAGCCCCGGAGGCCGCCCGGGGGCGGCGGGCCTACTGCCGGGCGGAGGGCGGCTTCTGGGTGCGGGTGCGGCGGGTGGAACGGGAGCCCTACGCGGGGCCGGTTTACAACCTCGAGGTTGATGACCCCGACCATTCCTTTGTGGCCCACGGGGTGGCGGTTGGCAACTGCCAGAATTATGACATCTCCTGGCAGCTTCAGGGGGAGCGGGTGACCCCCCGGCGGCTGGCCCAGATGATGCTGGAACTTCAGGCCTGGGGCTGTCATAACATAAACTGGGTTACCCCCGAGCACGTGGTGCCCCAGATCCTCGAGGCCCTGCCCCCGGCCATCGAAGGGGGCCTGCGGCTGCCCATCGTCTACAACACCAGCGCCTACGACAGCCTCGACAGCCTGCGGCTGATGGAGGGCATCGTCGACATCTACATGCCCGACTTTAAGTTCTGGAATCCCGAGCGGGCCCGCAAGTACAGCAAGACCCCCGACTACCCGGAGGTGGCCCGCCGGACCATCAAGGAGATGCACCGGCAGGTGGGCGACCTGGTGCTGGACGAGTTTGGGCTGGCCCGGCGGGGCCTCATCCTCCGGCACCTGGTGATGCCCGGGATGCTCGAGGAGACGGAGGCCATCCTCCGCTGGGTGGCCGAGGAGCTGGGCCCCAACACCTACGTGAACGTGATGGCCCAGTACTACCCGGCCGGGCGGGTGCCGGAGCACTACCCCGAGATAAACCGCCACCTTTACCGGGAAGAGTTCGAGCGGGCGCTGGAGATTGCCGACCGGCTGGGCCTTAAAAGGGTGGATGTGCGGAGCCGGGCGCAGGTGCGCCGCCTCAAACCGGCCCGGACGGGGGACTAAAAACCGGCCGGCAGGGGCCAATCCCCTGCCGGCCGGGCGACGGTTCAGGTTAGGGCCTCAGGCCGAGACCGCCTGGACCCGGATGTGCTTGGGCCGCACCTCCTCGGCCTTCGGCAGGCGCAGGGTCAGGACGCCGTGCTCATACTTGGCCTCGGCCCGATCGGCCTGGACCGGGAAGGGCAGGGTCAGCGTCCGGCTGTAGACACCGGGCTGCCACTCGCACCGGATCCAGTCCACCTGCTGGCCCTCGGCCGGGTGCTTAATCTCGGCCTTGACGGTCAGGGCGTCGCCGGTGAGCTCCACCTGGATATCCTCGGGCCGGACGCCCGGGATGATGAACTGGCAGACCAGCTCATCGGCGGTGTGGTAGATGTTCACCGGCATGAAGTAGCCGCCGTCAAAGCCGAACCGGGCCAGCAGGCCGAAGGGCCGCATCAGCTCCAGGGTCTCCTCGAACAGCCGGTCAATCGCCTGCCGAAGCGGGACGGTGGCCCGGAACGGGTCATAGCGCTCCAGCATGGCCTTTCACCTCCCTCGGCAGTGATTTCACCGGCCGGCGGGCCCTGGCCGGCCCTCACCGGCGTTTCCATTTAGGCAAATAACACCCCGCCGGTAAGAACCGGGTAAGAGTTTCGTTGGCGCCGGCCAAAAAATCTCTTAGAAATTGGTTAACGGGCCGATTTCCACCGGGCCGGCCGGCGCCGGTGGACAAACTCCGAGGATAAGCCCCTTAAGTTCCCCGGCTTTGAAAAGGGCTAAGCTCGGATCGAAATCGGCCCGGCCGGAAACTTCCCGGCCGGGCGGAAGGGGGGTAAAAGATGCGGACAAGGACGGATACGACCGCGCCGGCGGCCCCGCCCGTCGTCCGGCCCCGCCCCGACATCGAGCCGGAGCGGGTCCGCAAGCCGGACGACTACTGTCCCGAGCAGGTGCGGCGGCTGGCCTCCCCGGAAGTGGAGCCATGAGGGCCGCCGTTGCGGACGAGGTCCGGCAGTTCAGCCGCCGGCTGGGGCTGCCTTCGCCCTACCTGGCCTGCCTGAGCTACCTGGCCGCCCCTTACCGGTCGTCTTCGGACAACGCCTGGCGGGTGCCCCTTCCCCCGAACCGCTCCACCGCCCAGGGGGTCGCCGTCGTTGAGACCGGGGTAGACCTGGCCCGCCTCCGGGCCGAGGACCTGCGGGGCTACGGGGAGTTTCTGCGGTCGGTCCCAGAGCTGGCGGAGGCGCTGGCCGACCTGCCCGTCTGGCTGAACCGGGGGCCGGGGGAGGCGATTCCGCCGGCGGGCCAGGTGGCCGGCTGGGCCCCGGAGGAGCCCGGCCACGCCGTCTTCCACCCCCTGCTGGAGGGGATGTGCCGGGAGTGGGCCCGGTGGGTTACGGCGGCCCTGGAGTGGTTCTGGGCGGGGGATGCCGCCCCGGAGATTCCAGTTTTCCCCGGCACCGAGGGCCTGAGCGACGGGCGGGTGGGGGAGATTATGGCGGCGGCCCAGCGGGAGGTGGACCGGGAGACCAACCGGCGGGGGCACGTCGGGGCCGGGCCGTTCGGGACGAAGGATTACGGGTTAAGGCTTGCCGACCTGCCCTGGGAGCGGCAGCGGCGGCTGGCCGAAGCCCGAAGGTTTGTCCTTTACCGTTACGGGATTACGGCCGAGGTCTGGCGGGCGAACCGGTGGTCGCTCTGGGAAGTTCCCGACTATGAATAGCCGCGCCGAGCTTACGGTAACCCGGGAGCAGCTCTGGCTCATCCACGACCTGATCTTCCTGGACGGGGAGGCCGAGGCGGTTGCCCGGACCTTTCCCTTAGGCCGGGATTTCACCGAGCAGGTGTTGCAGCGGCTGGTGGAGGCCGAAGAGGGCGGCCTGGGAACCACCACCTTAAGCCTGGACCCCGAAGAGGCCTTCAGGCTGGCCCTGATGCTAAAATCGACCCACCGGGACGGGGCCGGCCAGAGCGTGCGGCCGCTGATTCTGGCCTGCATCCGGGTGGCCCTCGGCCTTTGGGCGGAGGGCCCGGCCGGGGGCGGGCTCTGGGTGGACGACGAGCAGCTGCGCCGCTGGCTGAGCTGACCACCGGGCCGCCGGCGGGGTTATAATATCCGTGGTCAAAACCCGAGGGTGGGGGGCTAAAGCCATGGTCTGCCCCGGTTGTAACCGACAGCTCGCCGACCCCGGCCGGCGCTGCCCGGCGTGCGGGTATCCCCTGCGGGAGTTCATCGCCGAATCCCTTCGCCGGGCGGCCATCGCCACCGAGCCGCCGGAATCGGGCGCCCTCTCAGAGAGACCCCGGCGGGTGGTCTACGTCAGGCTCGGCTTCGGCCCGCCCCTGGAGGTACACAACCCCGGCCGGCTTCTGACCCTGGGGCTTTTGCTCTTCCCCCTCTTAAGCGGGCTGGCCTTCGTGGGCCTCCCGCTGGCGGGGGTGCTCCTCTTCGCCGGCATGGACCCGGGCGGGGTCTGCTGGCACCAGGGGGTGGGCTTTCTGGGGGGCCTGGGGCTTGCCCTGGGCCTCACCTGGGCGGGGTCAGCCTGGCTGGCTAAAACCTTAAGGCGTTCGGGGCCGCCCGGAAACTGAGTTGGCCGGGGCGGTTGGGGGCATCCTGGGCCGGCCGGTAGCCTGGAGTCTGGCTTGGGCGGTGCTGGCGGCGGTTATAAGCTGGCAGATGCTCACCCAGTTTAGGCCGCGGGTAGAAGGCCCGGCCGCCCGCTGGCCGAACCCGGGGTTTGAGGCGGAGCCGGTGGGAGAAATTATCGGGCCGGCGGCCGTCATCCAGGAGGTGGTTCCCGACGCCGACGGCCTGAGCGGCATCGGGGTGGTTTTGGCCACCTACGGGCGGTCGGACCTGCCCGGGGAGGTTATAATCCGGCTCAAGGCCAACCCGGGCTACGCCGAGGACCTGGTAACCTACCGGCGGCCCCTGGCCGAGGTGAAGGACGGGGAGCTTTTGAAGGTTAAATTCGGGCCGTTATCCGGGGTGGCCGGGCGGCGGCTCTTTTTAATAATCGAAAGCCCGGGGGCCGCCCGGGGCCGGGCCATAACGGCCCTCCGGTCCAAGGCGGACGTTTACCCGGCGGGCCGGCTCTTTTTCCACGGCCGCCCCGCCCCCGGCGACCTGGCCTTCAGCCTCGAATACCCGAGAAGCCTGCCCGAAGCGGCGTCAACCCTGACCGGCGGCCGGTTCGGCCTTCTCGGACCGCTCCTGGCGGCCGCCTACGTCGCCGG